>JAAUUT010000014.1 GCA_012031035.1 Candidatus Altimarinota bacterium
TAACTAATAACTCGATCTTTTAGATTAGTTATTAGTTATCAGTACGGATACTGATTACTGTTATAGTAGTTCGTCCTCAGAAGCATCGCCATTGACTGCTCCAAGCTGCTGGCGAACATCATCGATTGCCAGGTTGAGTTGAGCAATTTTATCTTCTAGGCGACGACGAGCCTTTTCCATCGTTTCTTCTGGCTCGAATTTAACCCCTTGCCCAGACGAAAGCAGAGAAAGATCGTCTTCTTCCGTTTCTTGTCCTTGCCGACGAGTGGCAATAACGGCTCCCATTACGCCGCCGAAAACGCCGCCAACAATCGCTCCCAAAAAAAATCCTCCCGCAAAACCATCGCGCTGACTCATAATTCCTAATCCTTGTGCTGAATATCATGAAACGATCGCTTAAGTTCCAAAGGCGCGATCGCCTGCATCTCCTAATCCTGGTACGATATACCCTTTACTATTTAGTCCTTCATCAATGATAGCCGTATAGATATTCAAGCTAGGATATTTTTCGCTTAATAATCGCAAAGCAGGAGGTGCGGCGACAACCGATACAATCTGAGTCAACGCCGGATCTCCGCCTCGGTTAATAATTTCTGCCATCGTTAGCATTATCGAACCGCCAGTCGCTAACATCGGATCTAAAATTAAGATTCGCGTTTGGGGTGTAAATTGTTCTGGTAGTTTGTTTAAATAACAACTCGCTTCGAGGCTTTCTTCGTTGCGGACAACGCCTAAATGATAAATCGAAGCCAAGGGAAGCAAGGTTTGTGCCCCATCTAACAAAGCCAATCCAGCGCGGAGAATGGGAATAACTGCAATCGGAACGGTTGGATTGACCAACGTCGCAGGACATTGAGCTAGCGGCGTTTTGATGGTCATATCGATAGTTGGCAACCAATGACGAGCCGCTTCATAAGTCAACCACCTTCCCAACTCTGTCATTGCAGTTTTAAATAAAACTGATGGCGTATTTTCATCGCGCGCGATCGCCAACCAGTGTTTAATTAGCGGATGATCGGGGACGTAGACTCGTAATTGTAAAGTCATAATTTTAGAAAACAGAAGGCAAAAGTTACAGTTTAAGTATTATCAAACCGTTTAATAATTAATCATAGGTAGTGCGAGCATCTTGCTCGCGTTCAGAAATTCGCGAGCGAGACGCTCGCACTACAATTACACATCATAGGATACGTGAGTTCGAGCTAACTAACAATTGATAACCGCTCGCTGATAACTGCCTTCCCACACCACCATTAACGCGACTCGAATAGTCGATTGTCGGGTAAATTGCTGACTGCTCGCTGCAAACTATTTAGCGATTGATTATAGCCAATAATTGCTTGTAAAAATTGGCTGCGAGCCTCAGTTAAATCTCGTTGGGAGTTGATTACATCCGTTTGGGTGCCAACGCCTGCTTGGAAGCGCAAGCGAGCCAATCGCAGCGATTCTTCAGCGCGTTCGACGTTGAGTCGAGTCGTTTCAATATTTTCCTGGTTGGCGGTGAGGTTGTAGTAACCTTCTTCTACCTGTAAGCGAACTGCGTTGCGCTGTCTGGCAAAATCAGTATCTGCCTGCTCGACATTTCTATCTGCCTGTCTTGCTCTAGCAAAAGCTCTGCCGCCATCAAAAAGCGTCCAGCGCATTCTGGCTCCAACAGCATAGCCTTCAGATACATCATCTGAGCTATCAAAATTATTATCGAAACTATATCGAGCGAAGAAATCGACTTGCGGTATTACGTCTGCTAATGCGATAACGCGATCTTGTTGCCCAATCTCTCGTTGAAGGATTTGCTGTTCTAGCTCCGCACGATTTTTGTAGGCTAAGACAATGCTTTCTTCAAGAGATAGCGGCCACTGACCTGCTTCTTGAATTTCATCGGCTGCCGTTAGTTCTACTTCTTGAGCTACGCTTAAGGTTTCTGCTAGCTGCCGTCTGGCTATTCGCTGTTCGGAAACTGCTCTGGTTAAGTCTTGGTTTGCTCTAGCTAAGTCTACTTCGGAACGCAACGTATCGAATCGCGTTCCCAAACCTGCTTGTTCGAGGAGTTGAGCATCGCGCAAACTTTGAGAAGCATCTTCGACGGCAGCTTGCGCGATCGCAACTTGAGCGTCGGCGTTTTGCAAGCGATAATACCGATCGGTAGCATCAAAGCGCGTTTGTTCGGCAAGACGTTCTACATCTAATTCGCTCTGACGACGCGATCGTTCGGCTCGTTCGACTTGTGCGCCTCTACGTCCTCCTGTATAAATGTCATAGCTCAGTTGAACGTTTCCATTAACAGTCGTACTTTCCGCAAACTCTTCGGTTCTTGGTCCAAAAAAACCTGATTGAGTTGTAGTAAGTTGTCCCTGACGACCAAATTGAACTTCCGTGGACAAATTCGGCAGCCAAGCACTTCTCGCTTCGTCTAACTCGGCTTGCCGACGTTCTAGGGTTATTCTAGCTGATTGAAGTTCTTTGTTGTTGCGAAGTGCCAGTTCGACGGCTTGATTGAGAGTAATTGGCTCGGTTATATCGATTTCTACTTCTTCGGGTTTAGTTGGAAATTGGAGCGGATTGGCACTCGGATTGAGATTTTCTGGGGCGGGTTCGTTTTTGGAGGTATTCGGTTGCGGGGGTTCGGGTTCGGATGCAGGGATAATGGTTGGTTGCGAGGAACCGTCATCGGTGGAGAAGGTTGGTTTTCTTCTAATTGCGGTATGGTTTCAGATGCAGGCGGCGAGGATTGTTCTTGAGCCTGTGAGATAGTGTTGTTTTGATGGTGGACTTGAGTTAATCTCTCAAATTTGGAACGCGGAGGGGATGTTGTTTGTGCAGTTGCGGAAACTCCCCAGGCGAGAGCCATAACTGCACTGACGCTAATGGTTACTAAATAACGAGGGGTTAGCATAGGTCTTGATCTGAATATTCACTTCTTAGAGCGGTTGTAAAGAGATTGAAAATTACAAACTAATTTAGAGTACAACACGATTTTGCCAAATAGCGATCGGAGGTTTTTAATTCTTCGTTCTAGACTATTTTAAGGAATAGTGCGAGGAAAATACTCGCACTATTTCTATTTAACTAGCCATTACTTTAATGATTGGCTTGTTCGACAAGTGCCATAACATCGCTACGGCTTAGCTTTTCTTTGCCAAGTGCCAAAACTTCTAAGGTTCCATAGGCTAAAGCGAGGGGAATTTTACAGAAGTCGAGAGCAGGGCCCGCAGGGAGTTCTTTGGTATATCGTTCGGCGAGTTTTAGGTTACGACGAGCATACGCATAAAAAGCTTCTTCTCGCCAATTATCGGGAAAGAAATCAACGCCTCGCTTGAGATCTTCTGTTCGGTTGCGGACGATATTAACGGCTTGCAAACCGCGACCGAAACCTATGGCATAAGAGCGATTTGTTGGCGTTCCGTCATGCCAAGCCCACAGATCGGACAGTAACAAGCCTACTGCACCTGCTACGCTAAAGGTGTAGCAGTCTAGATCCGATTCTGTTTGAATTTTCCAGTTAGTTTCAGCCCAGTAAGCCATGCGATCTGCCATTGCGGCTGTCGCATCCCAAATTCGCGGCGCGATTGTTTCAGGAGCTAGTAATGCCCATTCTCCGAGTCTTAATGTAACTTCTGGCAGTAGCTCGCAACTATCTAGATTCCTCAAGAAATTGTCTTTAGTAGAATATTCAGTTCCAGATTGGAGGTTACGACCGATCTGACGCAGAAGTTTAGCTTTGGCAGGATTATCTATTTCTGGAGAATCTTCTATTTCATCAATGGCACGCATACATAGGTATGCAGATGCTACTGCTTCCTGGAGTGGGGAAGGCAAACGACTAATGGGAATGTAAAACGTTCGACTGGTTTGTTGTAGAATTTTTAAAGCGTGATCGCGCAAATTCATTTGTTTAGCTCCTCAAACCCACTTGGGCTACAATGTATACCCGCAATTTGGTCAATTTACTCTAGACTATGCTAATTTTGCTACTTTTTGAGAATTTGCCAAATTTTTTAGGAGCATTTTTTTATTTACGGCGATCGCAAATAATCTATTAATCTTGTTGGTGAGAAAATTGGTAGGCTCCTGCTAAAGACAGCGCGATCGCGGTCACAATGAGGATAGGAATGGAATACCAAGGAAAATCAGACCACGAAGAATAAGCCGCAGATCGCAAACCAATGCTTGTATAGGTTAGCGGAAGACAATAAACAACAATTTTGAGTATCGCTGGTAACGTACTGGGGTCGAAAAAAGTTCCGCCTAAAAAGGACATGGGAACGATGAGAAAGTTATTGTAGAGTCCTACGCTTTCGAGAGATTGAACTTTCAACCCAACTATTACTCCTAAACCCGCAAAAACAGCACAGTTAAGCGTTAGCAACAATAAAAACAAGGGATTGAGGAAACTGCCGATTTTCCCCGTAAATAAAACGGCAACTAAAATAACCGATCCCGATGTCATCAGTCCTCGCACGATTCCGGCAAACATTTTTCCTAAATGTAGGGCCAAAGGATGTACGGGAAGGATTAATAATTCTTCAAAGGTTCTACTGAAAAGGCGATCGCCACAAATCGAAAAAGTCGTTCCCCCAAAACTAATCGTCATCGACGATAAAGCTACCATTCCCGGCAAGATAAATTCTAGGTAACTATTTCCCGCACTCGGTTCTACTGCGCGATCGATGGCACTTCCCAATCCTAACCCAAAGGCAAAAATGTAGATTAAAGGCGATATTAGTCCCGTTGCAGCGATTTGAGTGAGGCGCGATCGCAACTCCAGCCATTCTCCCCAAAAGACCGTTAGGGTATCTGCTAGGATCGTTTGTAGTTGAGAAGCTCTTAAAGACTTATCGGATTTGGGACGAATGGATACTGAAGATGGCGAACTCACAGATAGCTATTCATTTAATTTTTTTCATTTTTAATCTTAACTTAACATTTCAGAAGAACTCAAGGAAATTCTATCTTTGGGAATGGTTATTATTTATGCGCGATCGCTTATTTAAGCGCAATTTATTTTGTAACTCGCACGCAAATTAATCCCTTGACAAACTAGCTAAGTATAAATACTGTGCCTTTGAATGACTGGTCGCAACTTATCTGATTGAAAAACGAATCAAAGCGAAATTCAAGAAAAATTTTGGGAATTTTATCAATATAAATCAATAGAGTATTTTAGAGTTTTAGGGTTACGTTTTCAATATAAACTAACGATGAGTGATTATGTTTGCTATTATAAAATTCTTGGGTTGAAATTTAATTCTTCTTCGGAAGAAGTAAAAAAAGCTTATCGCAACCTAGTTAAAATTTGGCATCCAGATCGTTTTCCCAATAATTCAGTCGAACAAAAAACAGGCGGCAGAGAAATTCAAAAAAATTATTGAAGCTTATGAAGTTCTCAAGGATTATCAACCTCAAACCCAGGAAAAAAAATCGACAGCAGCCTCGACAATTGCAACTAAGCCCGATCGCTCTCAGACACACTATCAAGAAGGAATCGATTATGCTGAAAAAAAGCTATATCAAGAGGCTATAGAAGAATTTTCTCTGGCTATTAGACTCGATCCTAACTACATTGAGGCTTATCAATATCGAGGGTTTATTTTCTCAAAATTAGGATATGAAAATCGGGCTGAGGCCGATTTAAAAAAAAGCATCTGAATTAAAGCTAAAAAAGCAGTATAAAGAAGAATTTATTGCCGAACAACCTACTAAAACTGAAACTTATTCTCCTACTTCATCGTTTTCTCAATCGCCTTGGCAATGTACGCGAACATTGATAGCACACACCCATAGCGTCAATGCGATCGCGATTAGTAAAGATGGTAAATTATTCGCAAGTGCCAGTCGCGATCGCACGATAAAACTATGGCAGTTGTCTACCGAACAAGCACTTTTTACCCTAAAAGGACATAGCGATTCTATTCCTTGTATTGCGATTAGTTCAGATAGCAATTATCTCGTCAGTGGAAGTAACGATAAAACGCTAAAAATTTGGAATTTAAAAACGAAAAATGTTCGCACGTTAGGAGGTTGGTTTTCTGGACATACTGATGAAGTTTTAGCTGTCGCTATTAGTCCCGACGGACAATATATAGTTAGTGGGAGTGCTGATAAAACACTAAAAATTTGGGAATTAAGTACGGGAAAAGAACTGAATACTTTGACTGGATATTCTGCTCAAATCTCATCGGTTGCGATTAGTCCCAATGGAAAAAAAATAATCGGTGGAGGATTAGAAAAACAACTGAGAATCCGCGATTTTAGTAGGGGTAAGGTTACGCGATCGCTTAAAGGAAATGCGGGTGTATTAGCGATTGCCATTAGTTCGGACGGACAGTTACTTGCAACTGGTGGATTCGATCGCAATATTAAACTATGGAATTTAGAAACAGGACGAGAAATTACTACTTTAGTTGGTCATTTAGATAGGGTTTCTACTGTTTGTTTTAGTTGCGATGGAAAAACTTTAATTAGTGGAAGTTGGGACAAAACAATTAAAATATGGCAAATTGATAAAGGTCAAGAAATTTGTACGCTGACAGGACATTTAGACGCTGTTTTGTCAGTTGCTATTAGTCCTGACGGACAAAAAATTATTAGTGGAAGTGCTGACAATAGTATTAAAATTTGGCGCTGTAATTGGTCTTGCTAACCAGCATAAAGTCCGAGCGAGGAAGTAGTATAAAATACAAATAGTTGTTGGGCTTCACTCTCGTATCACTTTGTGGAAGCAAGCTACCACCCAACATATTAGCTACTAGCGCTAATTTTCCCAATCACCAATCCCCAGTCACCATTCACTAGTTAACTATATTGTTCTTCTATATCTAGATCGAACAACATTTTTAAGGATTCAAGACAACGCCGACGCGCTTCAATATCTTGTTGCGCTCGTAATTGTACCATTGGTTCGTGGAGAATTTTGTTAACAATGCCTCGCGTCATAGCTTCGATAACTTCTTGATGTTTTTCGGCAAATTCTGTGCCCAATCGCGACAAAGCTTTTTCTAGCTCTTGTTCTCTTATGCTTTCAACCTTAGAGCGCAAACAACTGATAGTTGGAACGGTTTCGAGCGATCGCCACCACAATTCAAACGCTTCGATTTCTTGTTCTAGTAAAGCTTCTGCTTCTTGTGCCATTTTACGACGACTTTCGTAGTTTTGCGCCACGACAGCCTTGAGATCGTCTACGTTATGGGATTGTACGTATTCCATGCCTACCACGTCAGCATCGACGTTACGAGGCACAGAAATATCGAATAACATTAAAGCACGTTCGCCAGTTAGGACAGCTTCTAGTTTTACGCGATTGATAATGGGTTCGGTAGCGGCGGTACTGGTAAAGACGATATCCGATGCCGCGATCGCATTCATCATTTCTGGTAGTAATTGAATCTTTAATTGCGCTTCGGGGAACTGATTGGCTAATTCTTCTGCTCTAAGATGAGAACGGTTGACAACGGTAATCCGATCTGCTCCTTTTGCCAACAAGTGCTGGACTAGCAAGCGCGACATTTTTCCCGCACCGATGATACAGACGTTACAAGCCGCTAAATTCTCGACTTTTATATATGCTAATTCTACGGCTGCCGAACTGATCGAAACTGCCCCAGTGCCAATGTTCGTTTCGCTGCGGACGCGCTTTCCTGCTGTCATCGCTTGCTTGAAAAGGCGATCCAGAATTTGTGCGATACTATGATATTTTTGTGCCAATTTATGCGTATTTTTAACTTGTGCTAGGATTTGTCCTTCTCCTAACACCAAGCTTTCTAGTCCTGCTGCTACGCGCATGAGATGGCGTACTGCATCTTGATGAAGCAAAATGAATAGATAACGTCGCAATTGATGGAGGGGAATATGACCAATTTCACAGAGAAATTGACTGATTTCTCGAACTCCCTGGTCGGTTTCGGTCGTGACGGCGTAGATCTCTAGTCGGTTACAAGTGCTGATAATGGCGACTTCGAGAATGTGGGGATAGCTGCGCAATTGCGATAAAGCGCTTTCTAGCTTGGCTTCTTGAATACTCAGTTTTTCACGGATTTCAACGGGTGCGGTCTTGTGGCTCAGACCCACAACTGCAATATTCATGTGTTCTCCTAAAGTTTTTTATCTTAGATATTGCTCGAATTTAAAATAGCGTGGAGACGGTTAAGTCTCTAATCTTTGAAATTTAAACGGGATCGGGACACAAAAAAAGAGTTTGAAAACAAACTTTGTAAACCTGAGAATTCTGGAGTATAAATTCTAAATTATGTAGTTGATATATTGCCAAGGTCTGTTGTCAATGTAGTGCGAGATTCTGGCTAGCGAGCGGGATGCTCGCACTACAATTTTTACAATCGAGCTACTATTTCAATTGTATATACTCAGGCTTCTCAAACATATGAATGGTATCGACGAAGCGAGCGGTCTTGGATTGAGAGGAAATGACCAAGCTTTGAGTTCTCGCGCCGCCGTGGAAGAAACGAACGCCTTCCATCAGAGTGCCTGGCGTAATTCCACAAGCCGCAAAGAGAACGGTTTCTCCGCCTGCAAGTTCGTGCGCATCATAGACGCGATCGGGGTCAGTAATGTTCATTTCCTTAAGACGAGCAATATTGCTCTCTTTGCTTTCTCCAATCAAACCAGTTTTAACAATTTCGGGGTCGTAAATTAACTGTCCTTGGAAATGACCGCCCAAACAACGCATCGCAGCGGCAGAGATTACGCCTTCTGGTGCTGCGCCGATTCCCATCAGCGCATGAACGTTGGTTCCCGCAAATCCGCAAGAAATTGCGGCTGAAACATCGCCGTCGCTAATCAGTCGAACTCTCGCACCAGCTTCGCGAATTTCTTGGATGAGTTCTTTGTGACGGGGACGATCCATGACAATGACGACCAATTCCTCAACAGCGCGACTCAAACAATCAGAAATAATTCTGAGGTTTTCGGTAGCCGATTTATTAATGTCTACATGACCTCTTGCTGCGGGTGGTGCGGCTAATTTCTTCATATAGAAGTCTGGCGCAGCAAACAAACCACCTTTTTCAGAAATGGCGAGTACCGCCATTGAGCCGTTTTGTCCGTAGGCGACAAGGTTTGTTCCTTCGCAGGGATCGACAGCGATGTCAATCTCGACTAATTCGTCTGGATTGCAATATGCTTTGGCATCCTCGCGGGTACAGATGCCGACTTCTTCGCCGATATAAAGCATAGGAGCTTCATCGCGTTCGCCTTCGCCGATGACGATGCGACCCCGCATATGGATTCTGTTCATCCGCTCGCGCATGGCTTCTACTGCTACGTGGTCGGCAGTATTTTTCTCGCCTTTGCCCATCCATTTGGCTGAGGCGATCGCGGCTTGTTCGACAACTTCAATAATTTCTAAACCCAGCGTATTTTCCACGGAATTTATCCTCCCAACAGCTTATTTGGTTTTCCTGGTATGGTTTGTTCGCCTGCTAATACAAGTTACTCGATGATTGAGATGAGTAACTGCACAGTCAAAAGTCTATCAGAGAGTGGGATCTCCTTGAAAATTAAGTCGGATTTCGTCGATTGTTAAGTTTTATCAAAAAACTCTGCACGACTGGCGTTTCTTTTGTGTTAAGCAAGAAAATTCTAATTTCCCCCCAGAATTGGAGAGATAAGAATTAAACGGACAACTCTAACATTCGTTGAATCGGACGCAATGCAGCAATTCTAATATGTTCGGGTAGCTCGATCGCGGGGGTTTTATTTTTCATGGCTAAATAAAGCTTTTCTAGGGTATTTAGCCTCATATGAGGACATTCGTTACAAGCGCAGTTGTTTGTGGCTGGAGCAGGAATAAAATGCTTGTGTGGCGCTGCTTTTTGCATTTGGTGGATGATTCCTGGTTCTGTCGCGACGATAAATGTTTGGCGATCGCTAGCTAGGCAATAGTTTAATAAGGCTGTAGTCGAACCGATATAGCTCGCATGGCGCAAGACAGGGGGTTCGCATTCGGGATGGGCAATAATTTCTGCCTCTGGGTGTTCTATTTTAAGTTGGACGATTTTCTTCTCAGAAAAGGTTTCGTGTACGATACAGCTTCCCTGCCACAATACTAATTCTCTTCCCGTTTGCTCGCTTACATAGCGTCCTAAATTGCGATCGGGCGCAAAAATAATGGGGGTATCTTTTGGGATCTGATTGACAATTTTGACAGCATTTGAGCTAGTACAAATAATGTCGCTCATTGCCTTGATTTCTGCGCTGCAATTGATGTAAGAAATGACGATATGGTCGGGATGAACTGCTTTAAAAGCTGCAAATTCATCAGGAGGACAACTATCTGCCAAGGAACAACCTGCATTTAAATCTGGTAAAAGAACGAGTTTATCGGGATTCAAGATTTTAGCGGTTTCTGCCATGAAGTGAACCCCAGCAAAGACGATGACCTCTGCATTGGTTGCGGCGGCTTGTTGCGAAAGACCGAGAGAATCGCCCAAATAGTCAGCAATATCTTGTATGTCGGGGTCTTGATAATAGTGCGCCAAAACGATCGCGTTTAATTCGCGTTTCAGTTCGTTAATGGCTGCAAACAGATCGTCGGGCAGTTGTTCGGTTGTGGGCTTGAATTGAGGTCTTGCAGTTACGAACACAGTATCGTGTAACTCCTGAGATTGAGATAATTGAATATTATGGTAATTTTTACCATTAATATTATAGCCGATTTTTATCGCGATCGGAGGAATGATGAATTATGAATGATGAATTATGAAAATTAGCAGTTCAGACGTTCAATAGTAAATTGAACTCCGCCGCGCAGACATCTCTGATTTCGTAGCTTGCCTCTCCTTTTTGAATGCAGCGCGACTTCTAACTTTCCCAAGGCTTCTGAATTCTGTACAGACGCGATATATCGCGTCTCTACGACTTCCGACTTTTCTTGTCTCCTACCTTAGATAGAGCTATGAACTTAATAGTGACGATAGCATTACTGTGAACTTAGTTGATTTTAGTGGCCAGCAAATTTGCTCGAATACCTCTGATAAACCTGCTTAGATTGATGATTATGAATCAGCCACTTTCTGAAGATAAAGAACAACTAATACGAACTAAAGCTTACGAAATTTGGCAATCTAATGGTGCTCAATACGGAGGTCCTAATTTGGATTGGTATCAAGCTCAAAAAATAGTAGAAAGAGAACAATCTAAAACAAGCGATATTGTTGTAAAAAACCTAGAAACAAGGAGACAAATCATGAACGCAGATAAGTTTTACGAACCATTAAACACTTTACAAAAAATGACTTTTAAGTATTGGCCTGGCTTTGGGGTGACAAAAGTACAGGAAAACTTGCTTCAAGATAGCTTAAAATTTCAATCTAAATTCGTTCAAATGTATGTAGATACCCAATTCTCTTTGTGGAAAAATTATTTTGATGCCTTAAATTCTTATACAAGTTGGTTTGGCAAAGTTCAGGATAAAACTGTTGCTACTATCGTTGATGCTCATGAAAAAGCCACGAATTATACAGAACGTAAACCTAGTTATTCTGAGGTTCGAGAAGCTGCAAACAATTCGATTAAACTATACGAAGAACAATTAGTTGCCAAGAAAAACCGCCAACAAGTTGGGGAAGTGGTGCTAGGAAAAACGGTTGTTGCTGAAACGGCTTTTGTTTCTGTTCCGGTGGAAAAAGAGCGAATTATTATAAAACATAAAGAGCCAAGAGAAGTTAAGCAACCTATTGCTTTTGATGAAACAGCTTTTTATCAAGGTGAAATAACTCGACTAAAAGTTTATGAAGAAACAGCAGATATTAGTAAAGAAGTTGTTCTGGCTGACGAAGTAACCATAACCAAAGAAGTAGAAAGTAATTTAGTAACAGCAGAAGAGATTCTGCGACGCGAGAAGCTAGAACTATATACTGAAGGAAATGCAATTATTGAGGATAGACCGTAATCAAGCGCGACCAATGACCAGTTATTAGTTTCATCGTTACTTCTAAGTATAGGAATTGATAACTAATAACTATTTGCGGGTTGCTGAGTTAATTAAAAATCCCATGCCTTTTCTACATGTTTAGGCATGGGATTTATGTAAAGTTACTTAAAAATATTGGCTAATTAAAAATCAAAATGTTAATTGGTTGTGATTTTTTTATTAATAGGTTTTAGGTCGCTCTAAAAAACTATTTCCTAAATAACGTAATCAGTCTAGGCAAAAACAAACAAACAGTTCCGTTAAATGCTGTCATTAAAGCTAATTCAACCCAATTCATTTCCATAGCTTTTACCTTAGTAAATGTGTATTTTTTATTATGGAGTTAAATGCTCGAAATCAAACTGCGATCGCCTTTGAATTTCTTTTGACAGTCATAATCTCTGCTTATGAGAATTAGGAATTTAGAGGCGAAATCGTTCTCATAACCTACTCTCATCTTTTGGATAAGCTCTACAACGCCCCTGGACTATACCAGTAAACTGTAAGATTTATTTAATAGTTGCAATGATGAGAAGGGGTATATAACAGCATGACAATTGCCAGCGCAATTCCCGCATTTTGTCAAGGAATTCAACATTTTGGTAACAATTTACCGGATTTTGAGAAATATGGAAAAGAAGCCGCGATCGCGTCGGGAAAAAATGCGATCGCCTCGCCTAGAGATCTATCTGCCGTCTATCAAACCCTCCTCGCTGCGGATGCGTTGCGTTACCTAACCTTACAAACCACCGCAACCAAAGAATCGGGACATCCTGGCGGATTTGCCAGCATTGCTGACGGGATTGCCTCCCTAGTCATGTTGGGCTACAAAAACATTCTTACAGAAGTCGGACATCATGCCCCAGGATTTTACAGTACCATGTTCCTCGATCGCTCTCTCGAAGACATGGGCATCAGCACCGTGCAACAATTAGGAGAACGATTTCGAGAAATGCACGGACTTCTAGGGCACTTATCGGGACAAATCCCAGGACTTCTCAACCCCGCAGGCCCTCTCGGACAAGGACAGCATTTTGCGATGGCGGGAGCTAAATTGCATCCTGGGGTTCTCTTTCCCGTTACCATTGGCGACGGCGGTTTGGGCGAACCCTATATCATGAGTAGCTTTGCCCATTTCCATACCGCATATCCAGACGCAACCAATTTCCTCCCCATTTTGGTATGGAACGGCTATTCTCAAGAACATCACAGCATGGTTTCCACCAAAACCAACAAGGAAATGCTCGAATATTGGAAAGGCAATGGTTTCCAAGAAGTTATTTTAGTTAACGCCAAAGACTTCGACGATGTTAATCAGATAGGAGAATATGTCGATAGCACCAAATTTTCTTTCCAAAAACGTCTAGAATTTACTCAAGCTTTACTCGAAGCCGTCGATAAGGCCGCTAAATCTGCCTTGGGTGGCACGCTAACCGTTCTTATCGTCAAACAGCTTAAAGGCGCTGGCGTACACAAGCGTGGCGCACAATCTCATAACCTTTATCCTGGGGACAGTCTAGAACGAGATTACATCGTCAACGCCCTCAAAGAACGCGCCTTACCTCCCGAAGCTTGGGAATTGGTCAGAACCAACTTTGAACGTTCTTCTGGCGGTTCTGCGTCCCGTCAAGTCGTTACCGAAAAAGAATTACCTTTACCCGATTTAGGCACGCTACCCCTCAACGAATTCCCCGTCAAAGGCGATAAAAAAGTTGCCACGACAGCAATGGGAGAATTAGTCGTTCATGTTGGCAAAAAAGATCCTAACTTTGTCGTTACCAACGCCGATGGCAATGCAGCATCGGGGATCAATAACATCAACGTCGGACTCAAAATCGTTCATCCTACCCTTGACGATACCTATTTCCAAGCGCCTCAAGGTCAAGTATACGAACCCCTCAGCGAAGATGCTTGTGCGGGTTTGGCGGTTGCATTAGCCTTGTTTGGTGCGAGGACTTTGTGGTGTTCCTACGAATCCTTTGTTATTAATGGTTTACCCATTTGGCAAACGGTAACGCAGGCAATGACAGAATTGCGCCGCCCGACTCCTTCTACGATTACCTTATTTACCGCTGGGGCACTCGAACAAGGACGCAATGGCTGGACTCACCAGCGTCCAGAAGTAGAAAATTATTTTGCTTCTATGATGCGCAATGGCAATGTATTTCCTTTATTCCCTTGCGATGCCAATAGCATCCAGGCGTGTTACGAATGGGCATTAGGAACTAAGAATAAGGGCATTACTATTACAGCAAGTAAGTCTGCTTTACCCGTCCTCACGACTCTCGAACAAACCCGTCAAGCATTGCAAGATGGTGGCGTGGTAATACACGAAAGCGAAGGGAAGAAAAAAGTTACCTTTGCTGTTATTGGCGATATGACTTTGATTCCCGTTTTCGATGCAGCATCGCAACTCGAAAAAGAAGGGGTTGGAGTGCGGATTGTTTCCGTTATCAATCCCCGTCGCTTGTATCGTCCCCACGATGTAGCATGGGACACTTGCACCGAATCCGACAGTCATTTCTTAGATGATGCAGGGTTTGAACGTTTATTTGGCGGCGATGCTGTAATTGGCGTTACTGGTGGTGCGAGTGGGATGTTAGAACCCATTATGTTACGCAGTACGGCTAAGCGAGATACTTTCGCTTGGAAGCGCGGCGAGACAACTGCAAGCGCGGGTCAAATCATGGCGTTTAATGGTTTGACGGCTGAAAATCTAGCGAAACGCGCCGTTGAGTTGCTTAGTTAATCGCGATCGGGCAAAGCCGATTGCTTTCATTTAGTTTAAATTAGCTCCTATCGAAGTTTTACTAAGATAGGAGCTAATGTATTGGGATGACTTCTGGCAAGATATTAAGTTATAAAGATAAACCTCGTCAGTTATTCTAGAAAAAGAATTTTTACTTCGCTTTGAGCTAATGTTCGTTAGACCTCTTGCAAAAATTAGTTATTACCTTCCAAATATGAAGGGAAGAGAAAAGGTTAAAGACTTCGCCTGGAGAAAGGATCGAGAGGAATGGGGAAAACTTTCATTTCTATTTTCTCTTTTACACTTTCCCCTTGTTGCTAAAAAAGTGCCTTTTTCCTCCTTCTGCAAGAAGTCTATGAATCGATCGCGTTTTTCTGGCTGGTTTCAAAGGTCAATTGTCTCTCTTCTGCTCATGGTGTTCGTCTGGAACGCTATGCCAGCAACCGCTCAAGCTCGCAGCGAAACGATAGTAGCCGCTCAATCGATTCAACCCTATTTAGAAGAAGTTATCGATCGCGTTACCGAATTTCGTTTAGACAATGGGATGAAGTTTATTGTCTTAGAAAATAAGGAAGCACCTGTTGTTTCTTTTGTGACTTATGCTAACGTTGGCGGTGCTAACGAACCCGATGGAAAAACAGGTGTTGCACATTTCCTCGAACATTTGGCTTTTAAAGGAACCAAACAAATTGGAACGACCGATTACGCAGCAGAAGCCAAAATCTTTGCTCGTCAAGACGAACTTTTTGACAAAATTAAGGCATCAAAAGCCGCAGGAAAAGAAAAAGATTTGACCCAACTCGAACAAGAGTTCGCACAACTGGAAAAAGAAGCCGAAAAATACGTAAAACAAAACGAATTCGGTCGCATTGTCGAACAAGCAGGCGGCGAGGGATTAAACGCTTTTACCTCGGCTGACGAAACCGCCTATTTCTATAGCTTCCCTTCTAATAAAGTAGAATTGTGGATGTCTTTGGAATCAGAACGATTTCTAGAACCCGTTTTCCGAGAATTTTTTAAAGAAAGAGAGGTCATTCTCGAAGAACGACGCTTGAGAACCGATAATAATCCCTTGGGACAGATGATGGAAGCCTTTATCGATAAAGCATTTTCTGTCCATCCCTATAAGCGTCCCGTCATCGGTTATGACGAAGACATTCGCAACCTGACGCGAGAAGATGTCAGACAATTTTTCGATACCTATTATCAACCCAATAATATAACCGTTGCGATCGCGGGAGATGTCGAGCCAACCCAAATTCAAAAATTAGCGCAAGTCTATTTCGGACGCTATGCGGCAAAATCCAAACCGCCAGAAGTTACAAAAGTAGAACCCAAACAAACCCAAACACAAGAAGTCACCTTAGAATTACCCTCGCAACCTTGGTATTTAGAAGGCTATCATCGTCCGCAACTCAATCATCCCGATAACGCTATTTATGAAGTCATTGCTGGGTTAATGAGTAATGGTCGCACCTCTCGCCTCTATAAATCGTTGGTGGAACAGAAGCAAGTGGCACTTTCAGCGCAAGGATTTAACGGATTCCCAGGCAACAAATATCCTAATTTAATGCTGTTCTACGCCTTAACCGCCCCCAATACAACCGTTGAGAAGGTAGCCCAGGCATTAAATATAGAACTAGAACGAATCAAAAATGAACCCGTCGCGCAACAAGAGTTAGAAAAAGTCCAAAATCAACTGAGAGCAGATTTATTGCGCAGTTTAGATTCTAATCTGGGTATGGCAAAGTTATTAGCAGAGTACGATATTAAAACCGGCAACTGGCGCAATGTATTTAAGCAGCTAGATGCGATCTCGTCTGTTACCCCTGCCGAGATCCAAAGAGTCGCCAAAGCCACTTTTACGCCCGAAAATCGCACGGTTGGGCGTTTGTTAAACAAGCAGGGTTAAAGAAATGAAAAAACGTCTTAAAATTTTTAACTGGCTGAGAATAGTTCTTATTTCAATCTTGCTAGTTTTTGTCTGTCGTTTTCCAGCTTCCGCTCAAACTCCTCAATCTTATACAGAATTAGAATTTTCTGCCCCACCAACGATTAAAATTCCCAAATACGAACGCTATGAGTTGAAGAACGGTATTATCGTTTATTTGATGGAAGACCATCAACTGCCCTTGGTTGGCGGGAGCATTATGATTCATACTGGCTCTCGCTTAGAACCACTCCAGAAAGTCGGGTTAGCCGAAATTACTGGTACAGTAATGCGTAGCGGCGGAACTCAACAACATCCAGCCGACGAATTAAATCGAATTTTAGAACAACGAGCAGCCGTTGTAGAAACGGGAATCGGCACGACATCGGGAACAGCTAACTTTAGCGCACTCAGCGAAGATCTCGATACCGTCTTCAATTTATTTGCAGAAGTCATTCGCTATCCCGCTTTTGCGCCCGACAAGCTAGAATTAGCTAAAACTCAACAAAAAGGCGCGATCGCGCGTCGCAATGACGACCCTGGCGATATTGCCAGTCGCGAGTTTCAAAAGCTGATTTACGGGGAAACTAGCCCCTATGCTCGTACAGTAGAGTATGCCACCCTGGATAATATTTCTCGCGAGGATGTCATTGACTTCTATAAAACTCAAATCAGTCCAGATAAGACGATTTTGGGAATTACGGGAGATTTTGAACCAACCGAGATGAAAGCGCTAATCGAAAAAGCCTTTGGAGATTGGCAAACCCCAGCAACTAATTCAGCACAATCGCTTCCTTCCGCTTCTCAGAAATATCAAGGCGGCGTATTTTTTGTAGATCTACCGCAATTGACGCAAAGCACAATTTTACTCGGTCATCTGGGAGGAGAATTTAAAAATCCCGACTATCCCCATTTAAGCGTGTTAAATGGAATGTTGAATGGATTTGGCGGACGCTTATTTAACGATTTGCGATCGCGCCAGGGACTAGCTTACTCGGTTTATGGCTACTGGGATCCCAGATTTGATTATCCTGGCATTTTTATAGCAGGAGGACAAACGCGATCGCAAGCAACGGTTCCTTTTATAGAGTCTCTCCTTGCAGAAATCGAACGAGTTCGTACTACCCCGATTGCAGAAACAGAACTCGCGTTTGCGAAAGATTCAATCCTCAATTCTTTTGTCTTTAACTTTGAGAATCCCAGTCAAACCCTATCGCGATTGATGCGTTACGAATACTTTGGCTATCCCAAAGATTTTATCTTCCAATATCAAAAAGGAGTTCAAGCAACGACTATTGAAGATGTTCGGCGCGTCGCCCAAAAATATTTACAACGCGATCGCATCGTGACTTTAGTAGTCGGAAATGCTCAAGAAATTCAACCGCCTTTAACGAATTTGGGTGCAGAAGTCAAAACCGTCGATATTTCAATTCCGCAACCCAAACAAACTTAGAAACTATGGATAAACGTTAGGCATTTAATCTACTCACCAGTTGTTCAAGGGCGGCATCATTGACAACTCATGTAGGATTGGCTAGTATGATAATCTAATCCTACCAAACTGTCTCGGACAGTTTACAGCAATGAGTAAGAAAGTCAGTATAACCTTGGACGACGAAGTTCTGGATTTTGTAGATCGGCTAGCAAGCAATCGTAGCAGCTTTATAAATGATGTTCTCTGGCGAGAGAAGAGGAGGGTTTTCATGAAAGAGCTAGAAGATGCTTATAAAGATCAGGCTAATGACCTAGAGTTCCAAGAAGAAATTTCTGTCTGGGATATTGCAGTGGGCGATGGTTTAAATGCCTAACGGAACCTTAACCTACAAGCGAGGAGAGATATGGTGGGTCGAGTTAAAACCCGTTGTTGGTCATGAAACCGATAAAGAGCGCCCTTGTCTGATTTTGCAAAACGACATTGGCAACCAAAATGGGACAACAACAATAGTTGCCCCCTTGTTGCCTGGAACAAAGACTTATCCGTTTGTTGTGAATGTTACACCGACTGTACAGAATGGACTAAACGGAGATCGACACATCAACTTAAGTCAAATGAGGGCTATAGATGCTCAAAGAATTAAGAATAAACAGGGTGTTTTAGAAGACATTTATTGGGAAGAAATCGAGAAAGCAGTATGTATTGAGCTTGGTTTCAGTTTAGCGTTTAAGTCTTCACAGCTTGCCTAACCAGCGCTTGAACACGGAACGGAAATGAATGCTATCTGTTGAGGTAGACAAATCATCGCCGTCCGGTTAACCAAACAAACTTAGAAACTATGGATAAGAGTAAATCTTGAGTTTGAGGAGGAGAAACAGACGCGATCGCGCTGACCTGCTCGACTAGTTTTAGTTTATCAAGGATCGATACGCTTCTATGAGGAGAGTTGCTCAAATGAAGTCTGAAATGCACAAAAAAAGGTCAAAATTCTCGGTCACGTACAAAGACCCGCAAGCGATCGAGCTTATTGAGAAGACTGACCACAAAACTTTAGCAGTATGGGCAATTGATTGTGTTGAGCGTGTTCTCCCATACTTTGAAACTAGGTATTCAGAAGACCTGCGCCCCCGAAACGCTATCAAGACCCTCCAAGTGTGGATTGAAACGGGTGTGTTTAAAATGGCTGACATACGCAAAGCTTCGCTTGCGTCTCATGCTGCTGCTCGTGAGGTTGGCGAGGATAATCCGGCTCGCTCTGCTGCCCGCGCCGCAGGTCAAGCAGTAGCGACTGCACACGTTCGTACTCATTCCATTGGCGCTGCCAACTACGCCGTGCAGGCTATCTACCGAGCCACAGATTCTACTAATGCTGATGCTTTAATAGCTGAAGAACGAGAATGGCAATGGCAACGCCTGCTCAAATTGAGAGAAACTCAACAACTCAACATTGAGAAAGAAGAATTGCGATCGTCTTTTGAAGTTACTAGTAGCGCGGCAAGCTTAAAATACTGGGTAGAACGATCTCGAAAAATCATTTAGGACGAAATTTTCTGGATTCGAGCGACCCAAAAAATTAAATTAGACGTGCTACTACGACTGATAACTGCTATTAAAAACAGTTATGGGAATAAGAACGATCGCCCTCTCTTACGAGCAATCGTTTTCATAATTCATCATTCACAATTCATAATTTCTTAAAATCGCCAGTTAACTTGTACGCCGATGATATCCACATCGCTGCCGATGTCGCCCCGTAAGCGATCGCCCGTAACATTTACCTGGTCGATGTTAGCATCGCCTACAAATAAATGAGCGTAACCGACATCGAAACTCAAAGATTCAGTGGGACGATAGCTAAGTCCTAATGCCAACCAAAAGCGATCGTTGTCGGGAATGCGAGGAGTCCGAAAGTCATCTCTTACCGGACTTTGGTCGTAAGCGACCCCCGCACGCAGTGTTAGATTCTCATTGGGGAGATAGTTAACGCCTAAGCCGATGCGCATAGTATCTTCCCAGTTTTCCGGTTGCACGGAGTCGGGTTGTACGGGATTATCGTATTGAATGCGCAACTCGTCAAAGCGACTCCAATTCGTCCAAGTAACATCGCCGAGTACGGCTATTTTAGGAGTAACTTTTTGATAAAACCCCAGCGACAGAGAATCTGGGGTTTTAAGCCTAGCTTTGACATCGGTATCGGTAAAAAGTCCATTTCTCGTAAGTAGCGCCGCGCTTTGGGGAGTCGTGAAATCCGCTTCGCCTTCGAGGGTGTATTCGAGTCCAGAACGATAGGCTAAACCGATGCGCGTATCTGGAGAAGGTGCGTAAAGCAAGCCAATATTGTAGCCAAAACTCCAATCATTTCCCTGAACCTCAAGAAAACCATCCGCACTCTGAGGTTGAGAAGGGAAACCAGCAGCCAATGCGATCGCGCCAAAATCTATGGCATTAGTTAATTTAGCATCTGCATATTGAATATTGAGTCCCAATCCGATAGAAAGCTCGTCTGTTACTTTAGCGGCAACGGTTGGGTTAATATTAATCGTTTTCAATTCAGAAGTTACAGCTTGATAGCGCCCCACCCAATCCTCTTCGTATTTAGTCGCCAAGCCAAACGGAACGTTGACTCCAAGCCCCAGTTTGATTCGTTCTGAAACACTCCAAGCTGCATAAAAATTAGGAACAAAGCTATCTTCTCCCGCCTCTCCTCCATTGCTACCCCTCAGAGAAACGCCATTGACTGCCGTCGATCCCTCGTTAGAAAATCGAACGGTAGGAGAGATCAGATAAGCGCCTCCCATAATCGAGTTATCTGGCAAAAAGGTCAATCCGGCTGGATTAAAATAAATGGTGCTGGCATCTTCTGAGACAGCAACGCTACCCGCAAAAGCATTTCCCAATCCCGTCACGCTTTGCTCGATTAAGCCAAAGCCAGAACCAAAGGCAGGTTGCGCCATTGCGATCGCGCTGGTTGCAGCCAGTAAATATTTAAAATGCCAATTCAATAAATTTCTCAAAATCGTCATTAAACTCGTCAAGATGTAATAGACTACTTATGCCCAAAAGCTCACAGCAGCTAGTCACCAATTAAATCAATAAACGAGCAAAATGCGATACCCAAAGCTATTTGTTCTTAAAATAAATTAATTTTGTAGGGTTAAAAGAGAATTGAGTTAGTTTTTTGTGCAATGTTATATCGTCGCTATGGACGAGATTCAATTAGCACCTCTGGATAGTTAGATGAAGCCTTTTTGAGCAAAGGTTCTCTCCTGTCTTTAAGATAGCGATCGAAGAATGCCAATGTGTAAACGTTGACGATCTTAGATGCTTGTTGCGGATCGATTGAACCAATTGCTTGCTTAATCGGAGATGTTGCTTGGTTTATTGAATTTGCTGAAAATGCAGGTAAAATTAACCCAAAGTCCATAAACGTGCTGTGTTTGCTTCCTTTGATTATTAGCCTATAAGCGTTTGTTGTCAGCCGTTGATAAAACAATTGCAAGGCATTATCAGCACCATCGTGAGACATTATCAGAAACGGGCGATTTAAACTGTCTCTATTCCCGCTTCTCAACAGCGTCCCATAGCTGCCACCATCCATATTGATTCCTGCTTGTAAACGGCGATCGCGCCACATCGCCTCAATAGCCGTATCTCCACCTAGCGAATGACCGAAAATTCCAACTCGGCTTAAATCTAAACGTCCAGTAAATAGTCCTTGAGGGTCATCGAGATTGAGTCTATCTAATTCATTCAATACAAAACTAATATCCTTGGCACGAATTTTGACTGCTTCATTGAAGGTTCGCTGTTCGGTTTTCTTATCGGCAGATGAAAAATCAAACGCGGAAGATTGAGTAATTATTTGCCCACCTGGAAACAAAACTGGTACTTCATAGGTGGGATTCACGGCGACAACGACATAACCATAACTTGCAAGCTGCTCGATCTGTGTTGTATAAAACTTAGGTGTCGATCCAAAACCAGGAGAGAAAATTACAACGGGATATCGTTTTGAAGCATTAGCAAGCTCTGCTTTTGGGATGGAATTTGTTTGAATGGTTTGAGTAACTAGCCGAACGAATTGCTCTGGCGACACGCCAAAATTCGCTCCCATTCCTTCAGCAGTCGCCAGAGCAAAACCCTCATCGATATAAGGGGTTGTTTTAGCGCCTGACTGACTTTTAGCAGGATACCAAATGTATACCATTAACTCTCGATGAGCCGTTGGTCTTGGCGTAGTAACTGGCTTTTGTGTCTGTAAGTCGTAAATCTCTGAACTATAAGTTTCTTCACGAGAGGGATCGACTAGATAGTAAGCGGTTGCGCCTACTGAATAAGTGCCCTTGAGAGCAGGCAATCGGAAGCTTAACGCTCGATCTGTAGGTTGAGTTTGAACTTGCGATGGCTGTGCTAAAAGTATTTCAACTTTTGTTAACAGAGGATTAACTCCCAGAATGGCAAGCGTGCTGAGGGCAATGATAAATCCATAAAACGTCTTCATCTGGCAATCTTAGCTCCTACAACTCTATGATTGTTAAAATACCGCTCCATTTATGCTGTGACAATACCAGTAAAGATTAGCCAGTGTTAAATTTGAAGCCTGTTGTAAATTAGCTGTAACTAAACTTTTATATCCTGTGCGATCGCATCTCAATATGCAATTTAAATATCGAATAGCTTAACCAAAAACGATCGCGCCGAAGCATAGTTTACTTAACGGGCGATCGCCTATGATAAAAGATTGGTGAAATCGAATAATTTATCTTCCACTGATGCCACAAACTATCGTCGTTAAAATTGGTACATCCAGTTTGACTCGCGTCGCAACAGGTCAACTCGCCCTTTCTACTGTCGCTGCTTTAGTCGAAACGCTCACTCGCTTGCGAAAGGCAGGACATCGAGTAGTTTTAGTTTCTTCAGGTGCGGTGGGGATTGGATGTGCTAGGCTCAATTTAAGCGAACGACCGCGCAAAATGGCGCTCAAACAGGCCGTTGCTGCTGTCGGACAAGGACGATTAATTCGAGTCTACGACGATCTATTTAACAGCCTCGGACAATCGATCGCGCAAATTCTCTTGACCCGTCGAGAATTAATCGAGCGCAGTTGTTATGTTAATGCAGTTAATACCTTTGGGGCACTTTTCGAGTTGGGGGTCATTCCCATTGTCAATGAAAACGATACGGTTGCGGTTGACGAACTCAAATTTGGCGATAACGACACGCTTTCTGCTTTAGTTGCTAGTTTAGTTGAGGCAGATTGGCTATTTATCCTCACCGATGTAGACCGATTATATTCTGCCGATCCGCGACTCGTCCCCGATGCCAAACCGATCGCGATCGTCAACTCCACTGACTTTGCTCAGCTAAAAGTAGAAGCAGGCTCTAGCGGGACTCAGTGGGGAACTGGAGGAATGGCAACTAAATTATCGGCGGCTCGCATTGCCACCAGTGCGGGGATTAGAATGGTTATTACCCACGGAAGACAGCCGGAAAATATCGAAAAAATTTTGCTAGGCGAACCGCTAGGAACGCAGTTTGAACCGCAACCGAAGACAGAAAACGCTCGCAAGCGTTGGATTGCCTATGGATTGATCCCAATGGGAAAACTCTATCTCGATCGCGGTGCTATTCGTGCCCTTCGTCAAGATGGCAAATCGCTTTTAGCGGCAGGAGTTATTGGCGTTGAAGGAGATTTTCTTGCGTCTGATGCGGTACAGTTGTGCGATGCCGATGGCAAAGAAATTGCTAGGGGGATTGCTAATTACAACAGTGCAGAAATCAAAAAAATCAAAGGTAATCACTCAGATAATATTCCTGCGCTATTGGGCTATGTTGGGGCAGAGACAGTGGTTCATCGAGACAATCTTGCTTTGTTCGATTGATGAAAAGGTGATTGGGGACTGGTGATTGGGTAAAATGTTTACGATGGAAATACTGCAAAGACGCGATATATCGCGTCTCTACTTTGAACATTGAACTTTAATAACTGATTTAAGGGCTTGACCCAAAATCTTCGATCGCCCTTTGTACTTCAGGCGCTGTCACGGGATCGACAGGCTGATTCAACTGATTTGGAGAAATCTGGGGAGCTTGTTGAACTGGAGCGTTTATATAACCAGTAGGAGCTTGATTCGCTGACATCGGAGCGTTCAAGTAAGGAGTTTGGGCAGGTTGAAGGGGCGGTTGCGCTGGTGCGTTTGGCTGTACGGGGCTATTTATGTAGGTATAAGGGTTGTTGGCTGGTGAAATAGGTTGAAATAGATCGGAGCGATTGTTTTGTCGAATGGGAGCGGGATTTCTAAAAGGCTGGTAAGTATCAACAGGGGGTTGCGCTGAAGGATTAGAAAAGCCTCCATTAGCTTGTGGCGATCGCTCTGAAGCCTCAAATTGGTTTGTACCCGTTGGATTGCCCAACTCTCTGTTGGAAGTATTCGGGGCAGTATTCGGGGCGGTTTGAGTTGGGGCTGGGTTGCTAAATACCTGACCCATCGCATCCTGTAAGGGATTATCTACAACCGTCACGGGTTTAGGTTTGACTAATCCATTAATCGGAGATTGCACGGATGAATCAACTAGATTATTTTGTCTTCGAGTATTGGTTTGTCCTGGAATAACTAATGAAGGATTTTTAACACCGGGAAGCAGAGGCATAAAAATTTGAGACGAATTTGAGGTGTTATTCGACTCGTTTTTTTGCTTAGTCGAGCGACCTAACAAAGTTGGGTCGCTAGCGTTTTCTTCCATATTCCTTTGAGTTCCCAACAGTGGCGATGGCGGAATACCTGGATTGCTAGGATTTATCAAGTTTGATTGTTGTTCTTGCTGCTGTCTCTCGGCATCTCTGGCGATCGATTGTAGCGGCATCTCTAAGCCAATATCAGTATTCTCTATGAGGTTTGGATCGCCACCGATCGCCTCTTCCACGCCTTCTGGCTGATCGAATGACGTACTCTGCCACTCTGGATTGCTCCGATATTGCCAATACAACAATGCTATAAGCGCGATAAGGCTTGGCGGCCCCCACACAGAAACGCGAGCTAGGGGTTTAAGACCAGCTTTGAAATAGCGAAATGCCGACATGAAGTTTTTGTTAGAATTCATTACGCTAATCGTGTGAATAACCTACAACAGAGCCAAACGTCTCTTCAATCTATCCTAAATCGCTACTGGTTACTTTTGCGATAAGTGCTTAAGCAAAATTAATCACAGAAATTCTTATAATTAGTCTTGAACGACTCAAGCTTCTGGTTTGACCAATCGCGTACCGCATTTGGAACAGAAGTTAAAATTCAATGGGTTTCGATGACCGCAGTTGTGACAGAAAATTTGTGTAGGAGATGATG
Source organism: Candidatus Altimarinota bacterium (assembly GCA_012031035.1). Lineage (GTDB taxonomy): Bacteria > Cyanobacteriota > Cyanobacteriia > Cyanobacteriales > Microcystaceae > Hydrococcus. The sequence goes on from JAAUUT010000014.1 coordinate 25,381, forward strand.
CGGGAGGAGTTTGAGTTACATTGCCATTAGGATTATTAGCATAAATTGGAGTTGGTGAAGCAATTTTTTCGGTTGGTTGAGATACAGAAACCCCTATTTCTGTATTTAATTGATAGGCATTAATTAAATCTAAAACAATTTTGTCTTCTCGTTTATATTCTGGACTTTCTTCGCCGCCTTGTTTTTCTAAATCCAAAGCACGATCGTGAAGATAATTTATTAATAGATTGTATAAAGTTTGTTTTTGTTCGGGAGTTTGAGTTGCATCGATCTTAGCAGTAACTTGACGCTGAATTTCTTCGCGATCGCTCCGACAAATTTTTACTTCTAATACTTGTGCTGCTTCTTCCCAACTCGCAGAAATGTCGATCTTTTTAACGCCCGTCGCTGTTTTGATTTCGTAGCGAATAACATTTTCATTGGTAACGCGATTTTTTTCTTGACGTAAGATTCCTAACGCACGCGCTTCTGTGACTAATTTAAACACCGTCGCATCTTCGGGAAAGAGATCCCAGAATGGCGGTTCTTTTTGCATATGGACGGGGATTGGTAAATCGCGACTTTCTCCCGATTGTTGCGCTCGTTTGGCACTAATAAATTCTCCTTTCCAATCTAAATAAGATTGTCGTAAGTCTTGCATTCCATCGATACAACGCAGGGAAAATCCACCAATTTCTTGAACGAAAACAATACGATGGCGTTCGAGATCTCCTAATGGTTTAATATCTTCATCATTGCCGATAAATTCTTGCAATTTGGGAAGCAATTTTTGTGCGGCGGGATTGCTGGTATTGCGTCCGCCAACAATAGCAACATTAGTATTAATAGCTGGGGTAAATCCTGCATCTTTTCCTCGCAAAACTGCTTGGTTGAGCAAGATTAATGGCTTAGATTTGTTATAAGCCATACGGATATTATTGATAATTTCTTGGTCGTCTGTATAGAGTTTTAAAACGCGATCGCAAGCGGCTAAATCTCGTTTAAATTTACTAGTTTCTGGGGCATTTTGGAGACTTTTTTTGGCGCGATCGCTTATAATTTCTTGTACGTCTTCATCGCGTACATCTGGTAATTCTGTTAAATCGAATAGACGCATGATTTCATTAGCAGCGCGAGTTTCTTTCCACATAGGACTAGCAGCTTTCAAGATATCATTTGATAAAGTGCTACAAACCGAATCCATGCCAATTTCATAACGGGTTTTACTTCCTTCGCTACTGCCTGCTAATTGTTCGATAAAATCTTGATAAAGGTTATTGAGTTCTTGGCGATCGAATAGTTTAATACCATTAATGGCTAAAGCATCTGCACTATCAGCTTGACCGTCAGCTTTTTGTTTGAATAAATCTTTTGCTTGAATTAATTTTTGTTTGAAGCGATTGAAGCGCGTTTCTAAATAGGTTAAATGTTCTTGCAATCGCGCGATAACTTCCAATCCTGCTACACGAGTTTTTCTTTGAATAATCGCAATTAAATTCCCTTCTAATCCGCTAAGCGCATTATTAGAATATTGCTCCATTTTCTCTTGTTTAGAAATGCCAAATTTATCTTTAAATTCATTAATTTCTGCTAAAGCATCTTCATATTGTTTTTGGCGAGTTCCTTCATTAACCGACCAAACTTTTTCTTGTTCTCTACGAAACTTTTCTTCTGCGCTCGTAAAAATCTGTCGTACTGTAACGATAAACGCTTCTGCAAATTTTGGGCCTCTATTACGATCTTCTAAAATGTTATATAACTCTTCTTCTAACGCTTTTCTTCCTCGTTGAATAATTGTGTCTCGATTGTTATATATCTTTCTTAAATAATCTCCATGAACGCGCTCGTCGGGACTGAGTTCGTTAAAATGGTCGGCACGGTAATCGTCAACTTTTGGCTTAAGATACTCATTAATAAACTTTAAAACCTTACCTTTCTCAGAACCAATCATATTGATTCCTTGTTGGGTGCATTCCAGCCAATTTTCTGTTGTAATTTCGTTGCGAATACTATTTACCCATTCTGAAATTACCGCAATTAAGGCGCGATCGCGATCGGCTCCCAAATCCGCTAACATTTCTACTTCCGAAAGACGCATTCGTTTGAGAAGATCGCCCTTGACTAATTCCATCATTTGTGCAGTTAAAATCGCCGTATCATTGAGCCACCAACCGACGAAATCCTGCGATAATCGATAGGATAAAGAATAGCGAATCTGAGCCAAAGGAATTTCAATTGCAGATAGTCCAAAACTCATAAATTGTTTGGGATAGCCTCTTCCTCCTGGATCTGCTTGCGCCCAAGCACCTTTAATATTATCTCGAATCGATCGCTTGTGAGGGGCAAAATCTGAAGTAAGATCCAAGAAAATATTTTGGGCAATAATTTCTCGAATTCTATCTAATTTAAAATCGCTTTCTCCATTTTTTGTTCCTACTAAATAAGTAAAATCAAAAGGCGGTAATTTACTGCGGACTTCATCGACTAAACCGCTACTAAATTGATTGCCATATTCAGTTCGATAATCGGAAAAATAATTCAATTCCATCAACGCTGCATAACCATTTGCTAAAACGCGATCGCCGACGCTAATCCCTGCAAAAGCTTCTGGCATGGGAACAATAGCAGTCGTTAAAGGACTTCCTTCCCCTCTGAGCCAATTGCGGATACAATAGCCCATATCGATTAACATTCCGCTTCCCGTGCCCCCAGAGAGAGAACCCGTCACAAAAACATTAATTGCATTAGAACTAACTTTAATTCCATAGCGATCGGACATAAAATTATCTTGTCCTTTAACTCGCTTAACTGCCTCAAGAAACTTCTTTTGAATATCGTGATAGTTACAGAAAAAAGCAAAGCGCCCGCAAGCGCGAATTTGTCCCGCACCCGCTTCTAGGGAAGTAATATTTCTCTCTAATTCATTTGGAAACCAGCGATTAATCCAGGGATATTTCTCCATGTCAGATACCATCTCCCTGACTTGCTTTCCTCCCACTCTCGCCCAATGTTTTTCGTAATCCTTAAACGGCGTTCCCCCTGCTTCGGGATTAGTAATTTTATAATCTTTATCGGTATCGACGACTAAAAAACTAAGAATGGGAAAATTTCTGAGACTACCATAGGTTTCTTCTACTAACCTTCTCACTCTTGCCAACACTTCCGCACCCGTTCCCCCGATTCCGACGATAACTGTAGGAACCATGCTTTTTTCTTCAACTTGTGGTGGCATAAGATAGTCTCCCTAGTAATTAGCGTCTTGCGTTACGCACGGTAATATCGATAATAAATCTTTTAATATTTTAAATTCGATCTATGGTCGATCGCTCAAAAGAATAAGATGCAAGTAAAATATTCACACCACTTTTATTGAAATTTTACAGCGATCGCATCAACTAAAAATGGTTATGAAGTATAGTTGGCGATTGTTGCCAAAGACGAGCGCGACGATCGACTAAGCTAAATGTTAGCCTAGAAGAAGTGAAATCTCATTTTTAACTCGAACGATTGTGAACAGAGTTGTCGTCGGTCTATCGGGTGGCGTTGATAGTTCGGTTGCGGCTGCCACCTTACACCATCAAGGATATGAAGTTATCGGTCTTACCCTTTGGTTGATGAAGGGTAAAGGTCAATGTTGTTCTGAAGGAATGGTGGATGCGGCGACGATTTGCGAACAGTTGAATATTCCCCATCACATCGTCGATAGTCGCGATGTTTTTCAGGCTAATATTATCGATTATCTCGTCTCTGGTTACGAAAGCGGAATCGCCCCTTTGCCGTGTTCTCAGTGCAACAAAGCGGTAAAATTTGGTCCGATGGTTCGCTATGCTAGAGAACAGTTGGATTGCGATCGCATTGCTACGGGTCACTATGCTCGCATTCGTTATGATGAAGCAACTGGACGCTATCAATTATTAAGAGCGATCGATCCTAAAAAAGATCAATCTTACTTTTTGTACGATCTAACCCAAGACTTGTTAGCAGCATCTATCTTTCCCTTGGGCGAACAAACCAAAGAAGAAACCAGACGCATTGCCACTCAATTTGGTTTAAAAACTGCCGATAAACCTGACAGTCAGGATTTATGCTTAATTGAAGCACACGGTACGATGCGATCGTTTCTAGATAAATATATCGATCGCAAAGAAGGCGATATCGTCGATCTCGATGGCAAAGTATTAGGAAAGCATAACGGCATCCATCACTATACCATCGGTCAGCGCAAAGGGTTGGGCATTGCCGCAACCGAACCTTTGTACGTCGTCAAACTCGATCCGGCAATGAATCGTGTTATTGTAGGAAACCGCGCCAATGCTGGAAGTTTAGAATGTACGGTAGGGCGAATGAATTGGATGTCCATTCCCGAACCTTCTAATCCAATACAAACGCAAGTGCAAGTCCGCTATCAAGCAACTCCTGTGGTAGCAAGCGTTATTCCTTTAGGAGAATCGCGCATTAAACTAACGTTTGACGAACCCCAGTTTGCTATTACTCCAGGACAAGCAGCCGTTTTGTATGATGGCGATGTTTTGCTTGGCGGCGGGATTATCGAAAAGTAGTAGCAGTTAAATTTTTAATTTTTGTAGATTAAATTTACTGCATTATAGAACGACCGATCGCGCGATTTCGTCCTTTTTGTTTAGCTTCGTAGAGAGCTTCGTCAGCGGTAGCGATAAGCTTAGGTAAAGAAGAGGTAAAATTTGGAATGATAGTGGCTACACCACAACTAAGCGTCACGCGATCGCTAACCAAAGATTTAGCATGAACGATGTGTAAAGCGCTGACTTGGAAGTTAATTCGTTCGGCAATCTGAAGGGCAGTTTCATTATTAGTATTGGGTAGTACGATAACAAATTCCTCTCCCCCATAGCGAGCTACCAAATCGTTAGATCGTACTGCACGACCGAGTGCTTTTGCCACTTGTTGCAGACAATTATCTCCAGCTAAATGACCGTAAGTATCGTTATAGAGCTTAAAATGATCCACATCGCACAAGATAACCGAGAGTGGTTGTTTCGTTTCAACTTGTCGATACCACTGTTGCTCGATATATTCATTAAAGTAGCGGCGGTTGGCAACTTGAGTTAAGCTATCTAAAGAAGCTTGGCGTTGCAACTCTGAGGTTCTGTACCCTTGAATCATCAAAACCGATAAACTCATCGCGACTAAAGGGGCAATCACCGGAAGCCACCAACCTCCTAAAAAAGCTAAATAAGTCAACCCAACTAAAACGCTTCCGGGTAAAACAATAGCAACAACAGTCAGGATAGCCAATGAGACAATATTTTGTCTGAAGGGATTCTTTTTGAGTAATTTCCAACCAATCGAAGCCCCCACAAAAGACCAAAACAAGATCCACAGCCATTCTTGCGGATCGGATAATATTTGAAGTAAAGGACGACCGTTTAAAGCTGCACTCAAAATTTGACTGGCGATATTGGCGTGAATAACGACTCCTGGCATTGGGAGGGGATGACTGCTCAAACTACTGCTGTAAGGGGTTTGAAAATGGTCGTTGAGGCTTTCGGCAGTCGAACCGATGAGAACGATGCGATCGCGCATTAACCCAGCCGGAATTCGATTTTCTACGACATCTGAGAGCGAGACAGTTTGAAAGTTTTTGATTTCCCCCCGATAGTTTAATAAAATTTGATAGCCGCCATTATCAGCACGAACATAAGAACCGTCATTTTCCTGAAACGGAATAAAAGTTGCTTTGCCTAGTTGTAATGCGTTTGGGGTTGAACGATTGGCTCTTTGCAGTCCAATTCCATCAGCTTCTAAATATTTTAAAGCTAGTGCGGTTCCCAGGCTCAAGCGTGTTTGACCGTTCTCTAGTTTGACGGAAAGCAAAGCGCGACGAACTTTGCCATCGGCATCCAAGATTAAATCGGCAAGTGCTACTCGATTTTGTTGTTTCAAAATCGGTGACGCATCGACAGAATTGCCAATAACTTTTTCTATGCCAAAGAGAATAGAAGTATTTTGAAAAACTTGCGCTAATTGTTGATATCCCGGCTCTACAGGTAAGTCGCGGTATAGATCTAAACCTATTGCTCTTGGCTTTTGCTGCTCAATTTTCTTAAGCGTTTGTGCGAGAATGGCATCAGAAAGCGGCCAGCTTTTAAAACGCTGAATGTCTGATTCACTAATGGTAACGATAACAAGACGAGGATCGGGAGCTTCTTGGGGACGCTGACGAAGGGCAAGATCGAATGCCGACCACTCCATTTGCTGAAACACTCCAGTTAAACTTCCTGCGACAACTAATCCAGCAATAGCGGGTGCTGTTACGAAAACTCCCTGCCATTGCCGAATTATTTGCTTAATTCTCACTCGTATCATCTGGCGATGTCCCGAATGGCTTTTTGAGTTAACATTTTTAGCTGATTTTTGTTTTGTCACGAACTCACCACCCTCTCGAACATCTGCGGATTTAGAGAATTAGCCTAGTTAATTTTATTTAATTAACGGCTGAGTAGCGATCGCGTTTAATTCTACGGATGTTAATAAGTTTTCCCAGATGGTTGCTAGTTCTAAATCGTTCGGTTGAGAACGCCCGATCTCTGCCAATGTAGCCACAGTATCGTACCAAAGTCCTGCTTTACCATATAAAGCAGCCTGTTGTATGAGGGTTGCTCCTTTTAGCTGACTACTCAAGCTAGAATTCATCTCGACACGCTGAATTTCTCCTTCTACTAAAGGACTATCCGGTCTTAGAGAGCTATCGCACATAATAACAAAAGACCATTTATAAGTTTTATTCGTTTCTAGAGGAAGCGCGTCGGCGGGAAGTTTAATTGCCATTACGCCCGATTTTTGCGTCAGGGGTAAGAAAGTTTGATAGTGGTCGCGATCGTTTTCGTCTTTTATGCTAAAAAAAGCATTTTGAGCAACCGTTGGCGGTAAATAGACCAAGAAAGTTGGATGAGATTCTACTGTCAACCCATAACGATCTGATGGAAGAACCGCTGTGATATAAGGTTGCAAATTTTTTGGATCTTGAGAACATCTACCGTCATTACGAGAAGCTCCTCCCACTGTATTTTTGGGTCTGTCTTCGTCAGGCGGCTCGAAGCTAACACTAGCAATCGTTGACGTTTGTTGCGTCTGGCTCCAAACCGGAGTAGCTAGGATCTGTAACCAGAGAACACTAACTAAGGAAGTTAGGGAAAAAACTAATTTTTGTAGATTCATAGATCGTTTTTCTAAATAATAATTTCATTTTGTTTTCATTGTGGAGTTTTTTTACTTTTGAGACAGTGACTGCACAATGGATTAATCTGCGAGCGTCGTTATCTTACAATTTTAGAATTCCCAAAAGTAAATCTTAAATATAAAATTGGCTATCGGTGATTAATTCGCGATCGCGGGTCGCCGATCTAAAGCCAGTTTCCTACTAGGATAAAAGGGGCCCAATAAAAGGGGTGTTGAAATTTAGATGACTTGAGTAAAGAGATTTGAGCTTGACGAAGTGCTTCCGATTTATTGAATTGAGTTGTTATTAGTTCTTGATAAAGTCTAGTCATGAGTAAGGCAGTAGATTCATCTTTGACGGCCCAAAGGGTCGCGATAGTGCTGCGAGCGCCAGAACGGACTGCCATCCCCGCTAAACCAAGCGTCGCTTGCTTGTCTCCTGCGGCAGTTTGACAGGCACTCATCACTAATAGTTCAATAGGATTGGTTTTGCCTCGCTGACGCGATCGCAATAAATTTTGGAATTCTTGGACTTTAATCGGTGCATCCCAAGCAAGAACAAAGGTTTCGTCGGGTTTGGAACTAAACTGACCGTGGGTTGCTAAGTGAACGACAGGCGCGGGGGTTTCTTCTATCTGTCGTTCAAATCTTAGTTTCGTAAATTCTTGGTTGAGTAATTGACTTGCCGGAACGGCGATCGCAATTTCGGATAATTCTACTTTGACACCTGGTAATTCCGAAAAACCTTGGTTAGACTCGCTCACCCCCGCAGTAACGGCTGTAAATTCTTCTTGGTCTAAAATTTGTGTTTCTAGCAATTGCAATCCTGGCGCGATCGCAACTCGATAGTTTTCGATTAAATACTTTTGACCGTCGTACAATGCCGTCATGGGGATGTTGCGCAAGAATCCATCTAATACAAAAACGAGAGTTGTAATGTTATTTTTCGCTAATGCAGCTTGGGCGGGTTTAATAAGCCAATCGTAGACTTGTTGAGACTTTTGCAAGCGAATTTGGCTAGAAAAAGCTGGATTAAGGGATTGAAAGAGTTTTTCTAAGGTTTCCTCAAGTTTTTGCTGCGGTAGTTGTGTTTCGTAATAATCGAGCGGTTGTCCTGGTAGGGAAAGAATGACGGATAGACGATCTGGCAAAATAATGGGATAGATAACAGCAGCAGCGCGATCGATTTCATCGATTTGTTGGGGACGCGCTTCTAAACACGCTTCTCGAAAGAAGTTTTCTAGTTCTGCTAGTTGTAAGGATTCGATGACGAGACGAGCTTGTTTGAGGTTATCTTGACTGGGTTTAGCTGTTTTGCTTGAGGAGGCGAGCAAAAGTTTAACTAAATTTCGGTAAATGGGTTCGATACCCTCGCGAAAAGAAAATTGTACGTTGGGATCGATCGCCACTAAATCGGCACGCAGCAATTGTAAATTATTGACCGCTTCTTGATTGGTCGCGATCGCTTCTGGAATCTCTCCCCGCGCTTCCAAAATTCTTGCTAGTTGCCATTGCCATTGATAGATAATATCGTTGGCTTTAATTGTTTGAGCGAGGCTTAACGCTTGTTCGGTTAGGTTTTGAGCATCTGTCCATTGCTGTTTTTGCTCGTATAATTTTCCTAAAGTTCCCAAAGCGTAAGATTCTGCTCTTTGGTCTTGCAGCGTTCTCGCTTCTTGTATGGCTTTGGCTAAAATTTTAGCAGTATCGTCGCTCGCTTGACTTTTTTCAGGCTCTGGTAAGGGAGAACGACCGTTCTTCCCAACCGATTCCAATTTCATCAAATTCTCGGCAAAATTAACCCAAGCATAGATAGCGCTGCGACTAGGGGTTAAGGTTGATAATTCGGTTTGTAGTTGAGGTAATACAAGTAAAGCATCCGATCGCTGTTGATTTTCGATGAGAAGGCTAAATTGATTGAGTTGTGCTTCTTGCTGCAAGAGGGGATTGGCACTTGTCGAGGCAACTTGTTGATAAAATTTGATGGCTGCTTGAGTCTCGCCTGATGCTCTGCTATTATTGCCCAGACTAAACAGCGTTGCGCTTATTTCTTCTCGATTAGAGAGATTTTTGGCAATGGTTAAACTCTCTTCTAAAACTTGTTTAGAAGCTGGTAAATCTCCTAAAAGTTGCAACGCCATGCCAAGACTGCGCAATCCGGTAGCTTTGAGCGAAGAATCTGGCTGAGTTTGTAGCTGTTGCTGTACTCGTTCGAGGAGCGATCGCGATCGCCGATACAAGCCTAAATTTTGCAATGCTTGTGCTTGATTAATCTGACTTCCCAGTTTTCCTACTTCGTCTCCTGCTTGCTGGTAGCGTTGTTCGGCTTCCTGCCAAGCGTTGAGCGCTTCTTGGGTTTGTCCTCTGGCTAGTTGTAGGCTGCCTTGAGTATTGAGAACTCTAGCTAAGATAAGATTGTTATCCTTTGCTTGCTGGCTGAGTTCCAAACTTTGGGCGATCGCTTTTTGTGCGGCTTCCCATTGTCCTAACTCTTGATAAGCCAAGGATAAATAACTGAGGCTCAAGGCTTGGTTGCGCAGATCGTTTTGGCTTTGATAGGCTTGCGCTGCTTGTTGAAAAACATTAACAGCTTCAGAAAACTGTCCGTTTTGATACTGAATCTTGCCTTTTTCTAAAGATTTTTGTGCGTTGCTTGCCTGTGGAAGGATTGGCGTAGTTGGGGAATATTGGGCAACTGCTGGCACAACAATAGCGATCGCTAATAAGGTTAGTACGCTCAAGCAGAGGTAACGAGCGATTAATTTTAGACGCGATCGCATACGAGAAAAGTGTTGCCCAATCATCTTTCTGTAATTCCTCCCCAAAAACTATCAATATTGAACACAATTAACAGGTTGCTGGCTCAAGGCTTGAGTCATTCCCTCGGATGTACGAGAAACCAGACGAACTTTCCCATCACTACTTTGCACCCAACCTTGTGCCTCTGTAATTTTTGATGTTTGTTGGGAGGAACGATCGCGCGTCTCTACTGCATCATTTTCTCCTTCAATCGCTCGTAAATCCTGCCATATCGATCGCCCTTGTAGGGTTTGACTGGGATTTTCTGGTAAACCGCCGCGTCCGGTGACGACAAACGTATTGCCTTCATCGGCAGGACATCCGGCAACAATCTGGTTGCTGACATCAACGACTTGGGAAGGTAATACAACTGCACTTATCGTGCGATCGACACTGGGATCGATAATTTGGACAACGCCACTAAATTGCGAACCTAGTTCGGACGTTGCAGTAATATCGCTTAACGCTGTTAATTGTTTTCTTGGCTTAATGCCAAACAATCCTTGCGTCCGAACAATCACGCGACCGCCGCGACTTTGTTGGGCGTTGGCACTGATATCGCTATTTTCGTTGGCGATAGCAAAGAGAAGATTGGTATCGATAATGATATTACCGCCCGGAGCAGTTCCTCGACCGTTGGTACTAATTTGACTGCCTCGACGTAGTTCGATTAAGGGAGCTTGGAGGGTTATGTTACCTTGACCACCAGTAGCGGAAATCCTGCCGCGATCGAGCAGAAATCTAGCAGGGGATAGACCTTTGATGTCGATATTGCCTCCCGAACCCAAACGGTTAGAATCTGCTGAGATTTTGCTATTTCCTAAAATTGATAAATTCCCCGTAGTTATCGCAATATTCCCTCCACTTCCTTCTCCAGAAGCATCGGTGCTAATTCGACTTCCTTGACGCAGTTGAAGATCTTGAGACTGAATGTTAATGTTGCCTCGATTTCCCGATACTGTATCGGCCGTAAGCGTGCCTTGGTTGTCTAATAGGATAGAACGAGCCTTTATATTCATATTGCCGGCTTGTCCTTGTCCTGGACTAAAGTCGAGGTTGGCGCTAGGAAAATTACTAACGCTGATAGTTGTCCCATCTCGAACGGTTAATCGATCTGTCGCAAGATTGATATCGCCTCCATTTCCTTTTTCAATAATTGCATTAGCAAATAATCCGCTTGCTTGCCCTTCGCCTCTCCCAATTAGTTCGATCTCGTCAGCTTGAATATTGAGGTTTCCTGAATTTCCAATTCCATTGGTACTGACAGCAATTTGCGCTCCATCGAGAAGGCGCAGACTTTCGGTTTGAATCCTTATCTCACCTCCTCGACCCGTTGCGAGGTCGTCGGCCACTGCTGCCGTCAATCCGCTAGAAACTGGTAAATTCCCAACAGGAACAAAGGCTAATTCTCCAATTGCTTCTATTTTTTTGGCTTTAACATCGATTAACCCACCATTCCCCGTACTGGTAGTAATAGCTTCAATCGTTCCTCCACCTGTTAAGCGCAAGTTTTCGGTATTAATCGTTAAATTTCCTCCCTTCCCGGCGGAGAAAGCGTTGACTCCAATAGTTGCTCCATCAGCTACCAGTAGGCGATCGCTTGTAATTCTCAAATTACCCCCGTTGCCCGTTGTTTCAAATCCATCAACATTAGCAAACAAACCACTCGGTAATCCATTAATGCCAATTAATTCGACTTCATTAGCGTTCAGTGTCAGGGTTCCCCCGTTACCCATTCCAAAAGTGCTAACAGAAATTTGCGCGCCATCGGCTACTCGCACGCGATCGGTTTCAATCTGTATATTGCCTCCATTCCCCGTCGCTGCAAATTCGACATCAGCAACAAGCCAGTTGGACTTCCATCGGGGGCAGTTCCTATTACTTCAACTTCATTCGCTTTTAGATTTAAAGTTCCTCCATGACCCAATCCAAAGGTACTAACGATAATTTGCGCGCCATCGGCTAGTCGCACGCGATCGCTAGTAATATTTAGAACTCCGCCATTCCCATTAGCACCTGGAGCAACAGGAGCAAATAAACCGCTAGGGCCGAGAAAGTTACCGCTGGTGACTTCTACAAAATTAGCCTTAACGTTCAACGTTCCTGCATCGCCATCGCCAAACGTTCCGGTAGATATCTGCGCCCCATCAACAACTTGCAAATATATCGTGTTAATGTTTATTGTTCCCCCTCTGCCAGTTGCCCCAGAAGCAACATCAGCTAGAAAACTACTATAAATATTGTCGGAAATGCCTTGTAAGCTAACCGATTTAGAAGCGTTAATGGTAATCTTTCCACCCGCACCAGAACCTAGTGTATTAGAGAAGATAACCGAACCATCACTCAGCGTTAAATTCCGTGCTTGAAGGGCGATATCGCCTGCATCTGTTCCACTAGCATCCACCGAAGATGCTTGAGTAAGTTGAACCTCGCCATAATCGATAGTCGCTGATGGATTGCTTAGTTGCAGTTGTCCGTTGCTATCAGCGATTGAAACTTGTCCGCTTCTCACTGCCCAGAGTTCGATCCGTCCTTCTTCTGCTGTCAGATTGCCGCCTTCAACCAAGATATCACCGCCTACCAAGGCTAAGGTTCGATTGGGATTTACTTGCAATCCAACAGGTCGAGAAGTGCGATCGATTTCAGGACTGTCCTGTCTCTGCCTCAAATTGTTTCCCAATCCTCTAACGGTTATACTGCCTGGATTAGAACCATATTGCAATCCTACAGGAATGCTCATCTTTAATAGAGGGGGCGCTTGGGGTTTTATGGCACTAAATTCGCTGCCATCTGTCCATTTGAAACTCTCGGCGGTACTGGCAAAAAAAGAACCACCAAGATTGAGGGAAGCATTGGGGCCAAAAATTATGCCGTTGGGATTGAGTAGAAATAAGTTTGCAGAACCGTTTGCCCTAATTAAACCATCGATATTTGAGATAGATTGTCCTGTGACCCGCGAAAAAAATATTTTCTATTTTCGAGGGATTGTTAAAAAAAGCTTCTTTTCTTGTAGATACAGAAAGTTGCTCGAAACTGTGAAATAAATTGTTGTTGCGAATCGTGCCGCCTGTAATTTCGCTAGTGTTTCCATTAGTCGTAACGATGGAGTTGTTGGGTAGCGTTCGATCTGGAATAATCTGTGCTTGGGCGATCGAAGGTAATAGGAATCCCAAACAGCAACTAGAAAAAAAGACAAATTGCAAGAGTCGAGACATATAAACTTTTAAATTTGCATTGCTCCTCTCTAGTATCTTAAAAAAATTTCTAAAACTTGCAATTTATCTAGATTCAATCTTGATGTCTTGGGCGCGATCGCGTTAAGTTAGCGATCGCTTAATTTATCCCTTACTTTGAAGTTTGAGTTTGGCGATCGCACCTAATCCCAATAATCCAAATAATCCAGTAATGGCAGACGGTTCGGGAACGGATTTCTTTTGAAGGTCTTGAGGATCTACAGTTTGCCAAGAAAAGTGTTGCCAAAAGCCGTTTTGCCATTTGCATCCCGAACCCTGACGGGATCGACCTTTAGTACTACAGTTTTTATTCCCACCACTACTGCCCCATTTGTAGATTTTACTTTGGTCGATCATTGTCTCTACGTCCTGGCTGCGGTCTTGGGACAGCAATCGCTCTGCTTCTAACGGGTTCGCTTCCAGCCACGCTACTGTTTTACCGATTCTAGCTGCTAAACGTTGTTTAGCCTGCAATTCAAGATTGGCAAAATTTACTGTTCCCATTCCTAGATCCCAGCCAATCGCATCCATCGCGCGTCGGTCGAGGGTCGAAATGTTCCCTTTTTGACCTACGTTTAGGACTGGATTCATAATGCCCAGAGGATTGTTATTCTGTTTCCAATGACTAGCTTGCTCTCCGTCGCCGCCGAGACTGGTATCCTCTCCGGTGGCAAAGTAACCGAGAGCCGTTTTACCGCCATCGACGGAAAAGTAAGGGTTGCCACCCATAGACATATCGATCCAGGGATCTCCCGATCCTCCGGCTGCAATGCTTTGAGTAGAATAACGAAACAAATCGAGAGGGGTAACGTGGTCTAATTTGCCAGTTAAAGCGGCGTAATAGTCACTTACGGATTCGTACTGAGTCTTTTGGGTTAACCATCCTGGTTTATCGACTCCACTAACAAAACCGAGGACGTGACCGATTTCGTGGATTCCTACGCTCACAAAGTCTAAATGGTTATTCGCAACGGTAGTGTTCTGGTGGTTATAATTCCAGCTAACAGGATACTCGTTAAGATTATTCATGAGGATATAGCCATCGAGGGCAGAATTGTTTCTGTCGAGCATCCCTAGTGCCTTGGCATTGGCACGAGTCATATTGAGAAAGGAATTGTTATCGACCTTGTAACCATCTACTAGCGACGTAAACTTATCTTTATCGTCTTGCAGATTATTAGTGACAGAAGTATCATCTGCTGATTTTCGATCGGCAATGGTAGAAGTACGCCAGGTATCGTAGGCTTGCTTGGCGCTGATTCCTGGCAGCGCGCCACCAATAACATTGGTTGGAAGGTCGTTAGTCATTTCAACATAGATGTTGACGGAAACTGGATCGGCTAAATTAGCGTTCCAAATTCCCCCTGCCATCTCAAAGCCAATCATTTGCTTTAGGGTGGTTCCTTGAGCATAGCTGAAGTTAAATTGCACGGCTTGTGCTGCCGGACTAGTAGCCGCGATCGCGACTGATGAAACCGTGAAGGGAACAAGCAATTTAATAAGATTAATTAGACTAAAATTTTTTTCGGACATTCTCAAAAACTATAAAGTTAAGATAACTAATTTTATTGTCTTTAAACTGTTTTAACTGTTTTTTACCAACCCGGACAATAGTAATTTTACCGAACTTTTAAGTTTCCTAATATAAAGCTACTTTGTAAAAAAAACATTGTTTTTTTACTTTACATAAACTTTATAAATCTGCGAACAATTGCCTATAGAGTATTTAAAATAGACTAAAAAATATATTCAGAACGACATCCCGACTGAGATAAAAATATAAATTAGATTAACGACATTTTAAAGTTATCTTGTCAGTGATAGGGATCGACAATTGATTGCGATCGCGATCGTACCAAATAACGGGACTTAAACAAAAATCAAGCCCAAATAAAGCCTAAACTGACTGATGTTTGCGGTAAATACGTCTAAAGAAAAACCAAATCAGCTACAGCTATGGTTTTGGGATGAGTCTGGATTTAGTTTAAGAGTGATAAGAAGAAAAAATTGGTGTAAAAAAGGTTCTCGAAAGAAAATAACAGGTCAAAGAAGAAGAGGAAGAATAAATGTAAGGGGAGGTTGAAGATACTCGGACAGAAAAAGATGGGTAGAATTTGTAAATCAAGGAACTTCTAAAAGCTTCTTTGAAGTTTTAAAGCTTTTTTATGAAGAGATGATTAAGGAATGGATTGTGGCAGGAAATCAGCGAGAGGATTTTGCCAAATGTGAACCAAAACTCATGATTATTTTAGACAATGCAAGTTTTCACAAACAAGCAGAGATGCTCAAAGAAATCGAATCTGAAATGCCGAATATTTAATTAGAGTATCTTCCCGAATATAGTCCCGATTATAACTTAATTGAATTGGTTTTGCACTCGGCAAAAGAATATCTAGCTCATCGCTTTTTTCAATCAATTGAAGAACTTGAATTAGTCATCCATAAGCTTTTAAATGAAGGAGAATTAATAATTAATTGGAGTGGCAAACTCAAAAACAAGGGCAACTCTATTAATCTAATTTAAATGCGCTCTAGTTTACTCAACGGCGATCGCCTGATTGGTCTATTTTTGAATTCGCCAACAGTATCGGGAGAGTGGCTCAACCCCTCTAATGATTTAGCGCTGACTGTTTTTGAAAACTTCCATTAAATCGAGGTGTTTTAGTTTTCGATAAATAATTAAACTAGAACCAAAAGCCGTAATTACTACGATCGCAAAAGCAAAAAAATAAGTGTGTCGATCGATAATCAAAGGTAGACGAAATATTTCTGAATTATAAGCTAAAGACATTAAAAAAGACAAAATATAACCACCAAGAAAACCGATTGGCATAGCTAAAATAACCAATATCAGTTGTTCTCCTAATAAAATCAGAGCAACTTCATTATGACTAAAACCAATAATTCTGAGACTAGTAAGTTCTCTTATTCTTTCAGCTAGAGAAATTCTAGCTGAATTATAAATAATACTAAAAGTAATAATACAGGCAAAAATCACTAAGACTTTAGTAAAGAATTCTAGATTTTGGGCAATAAATTCTTTAAAGCTTTTTAAACTGGTTTGACGATTGGATACTCCACCAATAGTAGGAAGAGTTTTTAAATGGGAGTAAAGCAAATTAGTAGCGCGATCGTCTACTGATAAATAAGCACCAGAAATGGTTAAATCTTCTTCGAGCATTCGATTAAGAGCGCTAAGATTCATGTACGCAGAAAGTCCTAACAATTCGTCTACTAAACCCACTACTGGAATTTCACGAATAAAACGTTTTCCTTCCAAAACTTCTACTGTAACTGTTTTTCCTAAATCTACTTGTAAAATTTCTGCTAGTTTGACACTAAGCACTAGTCCGTTACTTGGAAGTTGGAGTGAATTAAGATTGCGATCGACCAAACGGCGTAACTCGCCATTAGCTCGAATGCCGGTTAAATTGAGACGATAACTATTCTGTTGGCTGCGCAAACGGACAGAGATAGTCCGAAAAGGCTCGCTGCGAAGAACTCCAGGTAGATCGTTAACTTCGTAAATAGCACGACCTGAAATTGCCTCATTAAAAATAATCGAAACATTTTCCCGTTGAATATTGCTAAATTGAACTTTGGCAATATGGCTCATCGCATCCCTGATGTAGTTACCCGCTACTAAAATTGCTATGGCTAGAGCAATACCGATAATGGAAAATAAAGCTTGTGAAAATTTGCGTTCCAAATTACGGATAATGATGCGACTGGTGGGAGAGAAAAAACGCTCCCAACCTAATTTTTCAAGAATTGTCGAGCGAAATTGGGCTGGTGGTTCGGGACGCATTGCCGTAGCTGGAGCCAGAGCAACCGCTCGACCGACGGGTTTTAGTCCGCCAATCATAGCGGTAATTAAGCTAAACAAAACTGCGGTGGTGACTAAACTAGATTCTAGTTGATAGCGGATTAGAGGTAGACGAAAAAATTGGGTATAGGTTAGAGTCATTTGTTGACCCAACCAATAGCCAAATACAGAACCTATAATTACGCCACCACCAACGATCGCTAAGATAAATTTTAGATAGTGAAAGCCAAGAGCCAAGTTACTATAACCAAAGGCTTTTAAGACACCTATTTGTTCTCTTTGGGTGGCTACCAAACGAGAGAGAATAACATTAATTAAAAAAGCGGCAATTCCTAAAAAGATGGAGGGAAGAAAAGTAGCTAAATTTTTTAGATCGTCAATTTTTTGAGTAAAAATGCGATGAGAAACTTGGTCTTTTCTACTATAAGCTCCCAGTCCGCCATAATTTGCCAAAAGGCGATCGAGACGAGAGATAACTTCTAGTTCTCTAGTATTTGGAATCAGAGAAATAGTAACATCGTTAAAAGCACCATCGAGATCGAAAGCTTTTGCCAATGCTTCTCTACCCATCCAAATAACACCAAATCGTTTGTTGTCTGGATAGACATCGCTGCCACCGCGCACTTCATAAACATACTCTGGAGAAAGAACGATCCCGACAATTCGTAGTTTTTGCCATTTGCCGTTAATAACTGCGCCGATTTCTCGATCGAGTCCGAGTTGATTTGCCTCGGCAAAAGCTTCGCTAATTAAGATTTCATTTCCCCTCGTCGGGTCGAGATAGCGTCCCTGACGGAGATGTAAACGATTGAGCAATTGCGAGCGCCCTTCGGGAAGGGAAATTAATCTACCCGTTGCTGGTTCGTTTAATTGGGGTACGTCCAGAGTAACTTCTTTGACAATGCGAGTTTCTACCCTAGCTACGCCTTCGATCGCTTCAATTTGTGCGGTCAAACTCGTGGGGGCGCGTTTGAGAGGGGCAAAAATCTGGGCAAAATGATAGTTATTGTAATAAATCGATTGAGTGAGTTTGACCGAGCTATAGGCACTCATCGCCATTAAAAAACTAGCGATCCCACAGACTAGCACTAACCCAAGTGCTAAGATTTGACCCCTTTGTTGCCAAAGTTCTCTGAGAATTTTGCGATCGAGGATATCCATCTTAATTGCAAAACTAAATTTACCATTCCAAGTCTTGCGGATTTACCTTAGTTTGATTGTCGTGTATCTTAATAATTTCACCGCTACGCATGGTAATAACTCGGTCTGCCATAGCTGAAATGCCAGTGTTATGAGTAATTATCACTATCGTAGTTTTCAACTCGCGGTTGAGACGAGCGAGTACGTCTAAGACGAGCTTTCCAGTTTGATAATCTAGCGCGCCTGTCGGTTCGTCACAAAGAAGTATCTCAGGGCGTTTGGCAATAGCGCGAGCGATCGCCACTCTCTGTTGTTCGCCTCCAGATAATTGGGAAGGAAAATGGTTGAGTCGATGGTCTAAATTGACCATTCCTAAAGCTTCTCTAGGATGCATAGGACGAACGGCTATTTCGGTGACGAGGGCAACATTTTCCAAGACAGTCAGACTGGGAATGAGATTGTAAAATTGGAAGACAAAGCCGATCGATTCTCGGCGGAAAAGAGTTAGGGTTCGATCGCTAGCTTTTGCCAAATCGCGATCGCCGAACAAGACTTGACCTTGAGAAGGTAAATCTAAACCTCCTAATAAATTCAGCAAAGTAGATTTTCCACTTCCTGAAGGTCCTAACACTACTAAAAATTCTCCTCGGTATATGTCGAGGTCGAGGGATTTAAGTACCTCGACATTCACTTCTCCCATTCGATAGGTTTTTTGAAGATTGCGTACTCGAAGGATCGTTTGGGTAGTGGATTTAGTAAACATGACCAACTCGATCTAAAGATAAATAAATAGACAAAATTTGACTAATTCTCTCTAACAATAAGTCTTTGGCAGTATTGATAAAAAAGTGATTGCCAGGAAACATTTGCAAAGAAAATTCACCTTTTGTTTGTTTTCGCCATGCTTCTAAATCTTCTAATTTTGTTTCTGGATCTGCCAATCCACCAAAAACGGCGATCGGACAAGTAAGAGGTTCTGAATTCAGGTAATTATAGGTTTCGTCGATTTTTAAATCTGCTCTCACCATTGGCAATAAAAGTTGTAGCATCTCTGCACTTTCCAAGACAGCTTTGGGAGTACCATCTAAGCGACGCAGTTCGGCAATTAAATTTGCTTCGGATAGAGCGTGCATTGGGGAAAGATCGTGAATTGGCGGTGCTTGGCGACCAGATACTAACAAGTGAACGGGAACTTTTCCGTATTCTCGATCCAGATAACGAGTAAGTTCAAATCCGATCAAAGCACCTAAGCTGTGACCGAAAAAAGCAAATGGTAAATCTAATAAAGGTGCGATCGCAGTCATTAATTCTTCGACTAGAGATTGAGTATTTTCAAAGGGTTTTTCTAATAAGCGAGAACCCCTTCCTGGTAACTCGATCGGGCAAACTTGAATATCGTTTGGTAAGCTTTCTTGCCAATCGCGAAAAACTAACGCACTACCACCTGCGTAGGAAAAACAAAACAGACGCAATTTAGCTTGAGGATTGACCTGAGAATAGGCAATCCAAGGCGTGTTTAAAGGAGAAGTTTTTAGCATTATCGATCGATTAGAAACAATTAAGACTTGATAACTGGAGATTTTAGTAAGTTGCTACTAACTAAATAATTAAGACAGTGATGAATTAATCGTTCGTCAACTGGAGGACAAACAATAGAACTCCCAGTTAATGCTTGTAGGGTATTTTGACAGTGGAATCTAGGCGAACCAGAAATAGAAATGCCTAATTCTTTCATTTGTGCTTGAGGTGGAAAAACAGGTAATAGAGGAGACAGAGCATTATCTATCGAATTTAAGGTCACTTCTAATAGTTTTTCGCGCCAGCGATCGTGATCGGTCATCTCTACTCGATAACCAAAGGAATTAATCCAAGCGATCGCATTATGCCATTGAGTCGGATTGGGATTGACGATGTGAAAAATTTGCTGCGGAAGTTCTTTTCGCATCGATAGATAAACAATAGCATTACTGATGTAATCTACTGGCGATAATTCTAGGGTTGTTTCCCATTTAGGAGCTAAACCTAATTGAGCAAAACCTTGCAGCATTCGATAAATTAATTCTTCAGATTTGCACGCGCCAGTTTGGCTATCTCCTGCAATCATTCCAGGGCGATAAATTCTAACGGGAAGCCCCTTTAATGCAGCGTTCGTAACTAGCTTTTCTGCTACCCATTTACTTTGAGCGTAACCACCATAGATGAACTGACCGTGTTCTATGCTATCTAATTCTCGGATTTGGTTATTTCCAGCATAAGCATCGCTAGAAAAAACAGCGACGCTAGAAATAAAATGCACTGGCTTAACTTTAAATTGACTTGCCAAACGTAATATCTCTTGAGTACCTAGTACATTGGCAGCTTTTAAATCTGAGTATTGATAGGTAAAGTTAATGAAAGCACCATTGTGGTAGATCGCATCGATTTGTTCGCATAGCGATCGCCAGTCGGATTCAGAAATTCCCAACCTCAGTTGCGATAAATCTCCGACAATCGGAATAATTCTTCCTTGAAAATTGTCGTCCCAAAGTTGATAAGTTTCCAAATTTTGTTGCAGTCTTTTAGCACCCTGTTCTCGATTATTTGCTCTTACCAGACAGTAAAGATCGGCTTGGGTTTGTTTGAGTAAGTCGCGTAGTAAAAATGCACCGAGAAACCCAGTCGCACCCGTTATTAAGATGTGTTTGGGTTCGATGTTAAAGTCTACAGAAGATGGTTCGATCGCCAGATCGATAGCTAAATTGGCTTCAGCAGCTAAAGTTTTAATGGGAATAGTTCTAGTAGAAACGAGCGTACCGCGATCGGAAGTAGTGGCGATTAACTCAGCCAATCGAGCAATTGTTGGTTTCTCAAATAAATCCTGCAAAGATACATTAACTTGAAAAGCTGACGAGAGAGCAACAACTAGCTGAGTGGCTAAAAGAGAATTTCCCCCTAATTGGAAAAAGTCAGCTTCAACACTTACTCGTTCGAGTTCGAGAATTTTTAACCAAATCGAAGCAATTTTTTCCTCAATAGGATTGCGTGGTGGAATAAAGGGGCGATCGCTTGACGATTTCGCTCGTTCTAAATTTAATAAAGCGTTTCTGTCTACCTTACCATTAGCTGAGAGAGGTAAAGTTTCTAACCAATCGAAATTAGAAGGAATTGCATATTCTGGCAGTTTTTTACTCAAATAGCCGCGCAGTTGTTCGACAGATACTTTTGTCTCTGAGGTAGGAACTAAATAGGCTATTAAATGTTTGTCTCGATCTCGTTCTCCCACAACAGTAACTACTGCTGTTTTTATTTGTGGATGTTCGATTAAGGCAGCTTCAATTTCGCCTGGTTCGATGCGATAGCCCCGCAATTTGATTTGAAAATCCACTCGACCTAAAAACTCGATATTGCCATCGGGAAGATAGCGACCTCGATCGCCAGTACGATAAAGGCGTTCGCCCGTACGGGGATGATGGATAAAACTGGCATTTGTTTTATTGGGATTGTTCCAGTAACCCTTTGCCAAACCAATTCCAGAACAGTAAAGTTCTCCTGCAACCCAAGTCGGACAATCTTCTAATTTTTCATTAAAAACGTAATATTTGGTATTGGCGATCGGGCGACCGTAAGGAATACTTTTCCAATCGGGATTGATGGTTTCAACAGGATACCAAATATTCCAGACTGTTGTTTCGGTTGGCCCGCCAATACTGAGTAGGGAAATTTGCGGGATTAGTTTTCTGAGTCGATCGGGTAAGCTAAGAGGGATAAAATCACCCCCTAAGATAGCCAAACGTAAATTAAAGTTGCGTTTGTCTGGTACGGAATCGGCATAATCTAAGAGCATCTCCATCATCGCAGGGACGGAATTCCATAACGTTACCTTATGTTCGATCGTTAATTCTAGCCAGTGAGCGGGATCGCGTACTTTAGCTGCACTTGGTATAACTAAAGTTCCTCCCGCAGCAAGCATCCCAAAAATATCGTATACCGATAAATCGTGATTGAGAGCGGTAAGGGCGAGAAGGCGATCGCCACTCGTTACTTGCCACGATTGATTGGTTGCCAAAATCGTATTGAGAAGACTGCGATGGGAAATCGCCACGCCTTTAGGCATTCCCGTCGAACCAGAAGTATAAATAACGTATGCTAGATTTTCTGGTTGTTGCAGCGTTTCTAAGGGTTGGCTGTTTTCTCTTGCTAGGGTATCGGTATCCAAACAAATAACTTGAAGGCGTTCTGGTAATGCTAGAGACGATCGTAACTTGGATTGAGTTAAAACTATTTGGACTCGGCTATCTTCTAGCAAATAGTCGATCCGTTCTAAAGGAAGTTTGGGATCGATGGGGACATAGGCGGCTCCCGATTGTAAAATACCGAGAACTGCTACTACTTGTTCCCAACCCTTTTCCATCACCACAGCGACAAGTCGATCGGGTTTTGCTCCTAAATGCCGCAGCCGATGACCGACTCGATTGGAAAGCTGGTATAGTTCTTGATAGGTTAACGTGCGATCGCTGCTAATAATGGCTGGTTGTTGGGGAAGAAGCCGTGCTTGTTTGGCAAAAAGAGTATGTGCTAGTTCATCAGGAAGCGATGTTTCTGTTTGATTGATTTTGGCTCGTTGTTCTAACTGAGGTTGGGGAATTAGTTCGAGTCGATCGCAACTCCAAATAGATTCTTCATCGGCTAAACGTTTTAAAAGATTGCTATAAGCAGCAAACATCTCCTTTAATAGTCCTGAAGGAAATAGTTCTTCTACTGCATCCCAGTGGAGGACTAAAGCTCCTTCTGCTTCTCCAAACTGACTGTCAAGCCAAACTTGAGGGGTTTCTGTCAGAACTTCGATTATTTCTCCCCAATCTTTTTGCCAAGAAGGTAATCGTTCGTTCCGATTTTTATCGACATTTTGAGGCGTGCTGGTAAAGACGACAGGCATAGTTACCCCAGAATTCACCCCTCTTGCCCGTGGAATGTCTCTGAGAACGCTAACGCCACTAACATAAGTATGTTCTAAATCTCTCCAGAGTTGCTCTTGATGTCGTTTGGCACGTTCTGTAAAAGATATTTGGTTAGAGTTATCGATTTCTAAGAGAGTGAATGAAGCAAATTCTCCTATAAGTCGATCGATCTGAGGATGTAAGGGTAAACGATTGAATCTAGGTACGTTTAAAGTGAAGTGAAAACTATTGCTCCAAAGCGTTAATATTTCGGCATAGGCTGCTAGTAAAATACCAGGAGGTGTCAAACCGACTCTTGCTGCTTTATTTTTTAGTTTTTGCCAAGTTTCTGCTCCTAGTCGAGCTTCACGTCTGACGAAATGGGGATGTTTGAGAGAAGCAGGATTTTTTGCAAGAGGCAAATTAGGAGCGTTAGGAATACTAGAAAGACGCTCTTGCCAATATTTGCGAGATTTTTGTGCTATTTCTGTTTTTTGTAGTTCAATTTCACTTAAAACGTAATCTCGAAACGAAACTTCTAAGGAAGGAAGTTGTGTAGTTGGCTCTTGATAGAGTTGCATCAACTCCCCAAACAAAATTTGATAACTCCAACCATCGACAAACAAGCCATCAATATTGATGAAGAGGCGAAGACGTTGGTTCTCTAGTTGACAGGCTAAAAGTTCAAAAAGAGGCCAGCGATCGCTCTTGAAGACTTGATGGGATAGGCGATCGCGAATTTTCTGTAATTGTGATTCTCTTTCTGGTAATGTTTTATCTCTTAGGTCGATAATTTCGATTTCATAAGGAGGAACTGTTTCTAAAATTTGCTGCTGTCCATCGGGATTTACTATCGATCGCAGCATATCGTGTCGATCGACTAGCTGTTGCCAAGCTCGATTAAATTTCGGCAATTCTAGGGTAGTACTTTCTAGTTCTATGTAAGTATGGATGCCAACATTACCCAATTCAAAAAAGCTATTTCTTCCCAGCCAATAAGCTTGTTGCATTTCTGTTAGTGGGAATGGCTGGTAACGATTGGCTGGATCGGGTTTAATTAGAGGAAGTTGGGTAGAATTAGTAGATTTTGTTGCAGTCGCTTGTTTAGTTGGAATAGTTTCTCCGCGCAAACGTCTGGCTAGTAAGGCTTGTTTGGCGGTTGAGAGTTGAGTTTGTTTGATATTTTTGTTTAATTCCATCGTTCGTTAAAATCAGTTCGATTGAGAAAGTTGTTCGGCTTCTGCTTCATCTAAAGCTGCGATTTCTGCAAAAATAATTTCTTCGATCGCTTCTGCAAGTTTGGTGATGGTGGTTGCTTGCAGGAGTTTCTCGATCGGTAATTCGATTTGGAAAGTATTTTTGATTTTAGTGGTTAGCTGAATTGCTAATAGGGAATCGCCACCTAACTCGAAAAAATTATCTTCGATACTGATTCGATCGCGATCGAGTAATTCTTGCCACAGTCGGACTAAGATTTGTTCTGTTTCAGTGTGAGGGGGAACGAATATCTTTTCTGACAAAATTTGCTCTGGTGCGGGTAAAGTTTTGCGATCGATTTTCCATTAGCAGTTAAAGGCAAGCTGTTTAGGAAAATAATTTGATGGGGAAGCATATATTCGGGCAATCTTTGCGCCAAAAATTTTCTTAAGTCGCGATCGCTAGTAGATTCAGTTGCGGCTACTACATAAGCCACTAAGTATTTGCTTTCCTGTCGTCCAACAGCTATCACCACCGCCTGACGCACTCTTGGATCGCTAGCTAAAGTCGATTCGATTTCTCCTAACTCAACCCGAAAACCTCGTATCTTAATTTGATAATCTTCTCTTCCTAAAAATTCGATCGCTCCATTGGGTAAATATCTGCCTAAATCTCCCGTGCGATAGAGTCTTTCTCCTGTATCGGGATGGATGATGAAACTGGCATTAGTTTTCTCAGGGTTTTGCCAATACCCTTTAGCTAATCCCACACCTGCGATATAAAGTTGTCCTGTTACCCAAACTGGACGAGATTGTAAGTTCTCATCTAGTACGTACCAACGTTGATTGGTCATGGGATAGCCATAGGGAATGCTTTGCCAGTTGGCTTCGATGTGTTGAATCGGATAAAAAATCGACCAAATTGATGCTTCGGTCGCACCACCCAAGCTAATAGTTTCTGCTTCTGGGAAAAACGATTTAATTTGTTTTGGTAAGGATAGAGGAATCCAATCGCCACTAAGAAGAACTAAACGCAGACTTCCTAATTCTTTTTCAACGCTAGGAGAGTTTAGGTAATCTATCCACAATTGCATCAAAGCGGGAACAGAATTCCAAATGGTAACTTGCTGTTGTCGAATTAATTCAGTCCAATGGGAAGGCTCTTTAGTCTTATTTGCTTCAGGAATAACGATCGTCGCACCAGCCGCCAGCGTCCCGAAAATATCGTAGACGGAGAGGTCGAAATTGAGAGAGGATAGAGCTAATAAGCGATCGCCAATGCCAACTCGAAAGCGTCGATTCATGTCGAGGATGGTATTAACTGCGCCGCGATGGTCGATTATTACTCCTTTGGGCGTTCCTGTCGAACCCGAAGTATAGATGACATAGGCAATGTCTTCTGGTGTTTGTATTGGATTTAAAAGGCGATCGAAACCGCGTACCTCTTCACTCAGTCGATCGCTATCCAGACAGATAGTGGTTAGTTCCGTCGGGAATGTTACTTTTTCTAATACTTGAGATTGAGTCAGAATTAATTCAACTTGACTTTGTTCTAGTAATTGTTGCAGTCTGACATTCGGTAGTTGGGGATCGAGGGGTACATAAGCAGCACCAGCAGTTAAGATGGCTAAAGCAGCGACTACCTGTTCCCATCCTTTCTCCATAACGATCGCAATTAATCGATTGGGAGATGCGCCTCGTTGCTGTAGTAGATTGGCAAGATGAGCAACGCGATCGCCCAGTTGAGCGTACGTAAGTTGCCGATCGGGTGCAATAATAGCTATTTGCTGAGAGTTTTGTCGTACTTGTTTCCAGAAAAGCGTGTGTAATAAATCCTTAGAAATTGTGGCATCGGTACTGTTGAAGTCAGCTTGTCGATCGAGCATGATTGATGGCGAACTTTGTTGCCAAATTTCTTCTTCTTCTGCCAATCGATCGATAAATTGACAATATGCCTCAA
This sequence comes from Candidatus Altimarinota bacterium, assembly GCA_012031035.1. Classification (GTDB taxonomy): domain Bacteria; phylum Cyanobacteriota; class Cyanobacteriia; order Cyanobacteriales; family Microcystaceae; genus Hydrococcus. The sequence goes on from JAAUUT010000014.1 coordinate 51,627, forward strand.
ACATATCATCTAAGACTCCTTCCGGAAAAATTTCTTCGAGAGCATCCCAGTGAAAGAGTAATTTTCCACCCCCTTCAAAAATTTGATGATCGAGCCAAATTTGTGGGGTTTGAGTTAATAAATAGTCAACAGTTCCCAAACCATCTGCATATTCTTGGTCTTGATTGGTATCGACGGCAATCGTGCTGGTAAAAACAACAGGCATATTCGCTGTCGTTCCTTCTTGTTTCTGCATCTCGCGCAATACCTGTACGCCGCTCACTTCTCGGTGTTGTAGATCTTCCCACAGTCGCGCTTGAATGCGTTTTGCCCTGACAACAAAACTATCGACACCAGAGTTATCCACTGCGAGTAAGGTTAAGGAGGTAAAGTCACCTACCAACTCATTAACCTGGGGATGAATGGGCAAACGGTTAAATAAAGTTAAATTAATCGTAAAACTGGGGTTTTTACTCCAAGCAGTAATAATTTCAGCGTAAGCTGCTAATAAAATTCCAGAAGGCGTTAATCCTAATTTGGCAGCACGATTTTTGAGTTTTTGCCAGGTAGCTGGTTCTAAGGTAGAACTACGACGCTTAAATTGGGGACGAGTTATCGAGCGAGGATTTTTTGCCAGGGGTAGATCTGGTGCTGGCGGTAAGCTAGAGAGGCGATCGCGCCAGTAGTTGAGAGATTTTTGATAGGTGGGAGATTCTCGGAAACGATGTAGGGCTAAGGTATAGTCTCGAAATGATAGTTCTAGAGGGGGTAGTTCGAGTTCAAGATTTTGATAGAAAGCTGATAATTCTTGAGTTAGTATTTCTCCACTCCAAGCATCGGCGACAATTAAGTCGAGGCTGAAATAAATGCGAAAATGTTTTTCTCCCAATCTGACAGCAGAAATTTCAAACAAGGGGTAGCGATCGGCAGAAAGAATTTGATGGGAAAGGCGATCGCGCATCGCTGCTAATTCTTTGTTAACGGTTTGTCGATCTCGTCCGCGCAGGTCTAGAATTGAGACTCGATAGGGCGGAACTTCTTGCAAAATCTGTATTTGACCGTCAGAACGAACGATCGCCCGCAACATATCATGGCGATCGATTACTTTTTGCCAAGCTCGTTCAAATCTGGCGACATCCCAATCTTGGTTGTCAAATTCTGCATAAAGATGTGCGGCTACGTTTCCTAGTGTAAAAGCACCACTGCGCCCCAACCAATAGGCTTGTTGTACGTCGGTTAGAGGAAATGGTCTTTCTTTTTGTTCTGGTGCTAGAGTCAGTAAAGGTAATTCAGCTAAATTGTCTGGCGAAAGGGTAAGTTCGTTAACGGTCGCTGCTAACTGTGCGATCGTGGTGGTTTGTAATAATTTACCCAGAGGAATATCGACCGAGAAATCATCGCGCAAACGTAACATTAATTGAATGGCGATTAAAGAGTTTCCGCCTAATTCAAAGAAGTTATCATTAATGCCGATCGTTTCTGTTTCTAATAGTTCTTGCCAAATTTCTACAAGTTTTGTTTCAGTTGGGTTACTGGGAGCAAGATAATTGGTTTTGTTGCTTGTTAAGGTTAATCGTTCTCGATCGGCGATCGCTTCAAAAAAGTTGTTATTTGTAAATTGCTGTCGTTCTAAAATTAAAGATGTCTGCGATCGCAGATTCGCTCGTCAGCAATTAGTTGCTGTAAAAGATTTTCGTGTGCTGTAACTAAAGACGCGATCGCACCATCGGCAAAAATCTCTTCGATTACATCCCAATTAAAAATTAATCCATCTTCGTTTGCTAATACTTGATGGTCTAACCAAACTTGTGGGGTTTGAGTGATACCATAACTTAATTCTCCAAAAGGAGTAATTTTATTTTCTCTCCCGACTGCTGTTTCAACGTCAACAGTGCTAGTAAAGATAACTGGCATTGTCACCGTCTGGTTGCCACGACTTTTTTGTAGTTCTCTAATTACGCGAACTCCACTGACGGCACTATGTTCTAAGTCTTCCCAAAGTTGAGTTTGAATCCGTTTTGCTCTTGCTAAAAAAGAGTCTTCTTCTCTGCTAGAGTTATCAATTTCTAGTAAAGTTAAAGAAGTAAAATCGCCGACTAAGCGATCGATTTGGGGATGTAAGGGGAGACGATTGAAGAGGGTTAAATTAATCGTAAAATGAGGTTTTCGACTCCAAGCGGTCAATACTTCTGCATAAGCAGCTAGTAACAGCCCCGATAAAGTCAATCCTGCTTGAGTTGCTTTTTGTTTGAGTAATTGTGTCTCTGTTGCTTTGAGATAGGAATTGTAACGAACAAAGCGAGGATTTTTGAGGCGATCGGGATTTTTAACTAGAGGTAATTCGGGGCCATTGGGTAGAGTAGTTAAGCGTTTTTGCCAATAATTAAGTGAGTTTTGATAGCTGGAAGATTGTTTTAAAGATTCAACTGTTAAAACATAATCGCGGAAAGATATTTCTATTAGTGGTAAATCTAGTTGCGGATTTTGATAGAGTTGACTGAGTTCTTTAAGGATACTTTCAAAACTCCAGGCATCAGCAATCAGCAGATCGAAACTAAAACAAATTTGCGTGTTGTCTTCGTCTAGTTTGACAGCACAAACTTCAAACAGAGGATATTTATTCGTACTGTGAATTTGATGAGAAAGTCGATCGCGTAGTTGTTTTAATTCGAGTTCCTTATTTGTGCGATCGCTCTGACTACAATCGATGGTTTTGATTTGGTAAGGCGGTACTTGTTTGAGAATCTGCTGTTGTCCGTTGTCTAAAATAATTGCCCTTAACATTTCATGGCGATCGATTATAGTTTGCCAGGCTCTAGAAAAGCGATCGAGGTCAAAATTTACACAGAGAAATTCTGCATAAATATGAGCGGCAATATTGCCTAATTCTAGAGAAGCATTTCTACCAATCCAGTAAGCTTGTTGTATGTCAGTTAAGGGAAAAGTGTCATATCTTTCTGCTGTTTTTTCAGTTAGTTTGGCAGGAATATTTTCTGAAGCTCGATCGGGAGTTTGAGCAATTGTTTTTCTTTGCGATATTTTTGCCAAACGTTCTTTTAGCAAAACTTGTTTGAGTTTTGTTTTTTGTTCGCTCATATTTATAAAAGGAAGTAGAGGAGGGGGAATAGGGAGTAGGGAGTAAAATCTATCTGTTATCTCTTGTCTCTTGGCTATTCCCTATTTTGGAAAATTATCGAATATTTTGTAGAATTTTTTCTGCTGCTTCTTCAGTCAAGTTTTCTACTTCATGGTCGATATCTTCGACCAAAATATCTTCAACAGCTAATGATAGTTCAGCAATGGTAGGACTAGTAGTCAGATTTCTCAAAAGAATTTTAATCTGAAAAATTTCTTGTAACTTAGTAATGATTTGAATTGCTGCTAATGAATTTCCACCAATGGCAAAAAAATTATCATTTACACTGAGGTTTTTAACTGATAAAACTTGTTGCCAAACATCGGCTATAATTCGTTCGATTTCAGTACGAGGAGCAATAGATTTTAGGGTAGATTCTGACGTAAAATCTCGCTCTTTTTGAGTTAAATTAGCGAGTGCCTGACGATCGATTTTGCCATTAACAGTTAGTGGCATTTCCTTTAACTCAATCCATTGATGGGGAATCATATAATCGGGCAATCTTTGAGCTAAGAAATTTTTAAATTCTTCTAAATTAAATGAATCTGACTTTAAGACTAAATAGGCAACTAATTGACGATCGCGTTTTCCCGCAGTCATCACAACTGTCTGACGTACTTTTGTATGAGTTCCTAAAACCGATTCAATTTCACCCAATTCGATACGATAACCTTGAACTTTAACTTGCGAATCTTCTCTGCCTAAAAACTCGATCCCCCCATCGGGTAAATATCTGCCTAAATCTCCCGTGCGATAGAGCCTTTCTCCGGTATCGGGATGAATAATAAAACTCGCTTCACTCTTGTGGCGATCGCGCCAATAACCTTGGGCTAAGCCAATTCCGCCTATATATAATTGCCCAGTTACCCAGACTGGACGGGGTTGTAATTTCTCGTCCAAGACATACCAGCGTTGGTTGCTGAGGGGATAGCCATAAGGAATAGTTTTCGCATTCTTATCTGTGGTTTGAATTGGATAGTAAATCGACCAAATCGAGGCTTCGGTCGCCCCACCCAAACTAATTATCTCAATCTTGGGTGCAATAGTTTGAATTAGGGATGGTAAAGTCGGGGGAATCCAATCTCCGCTTAAGAGTGCCAATCTCAAATGTTGTTCTGGAAATGAGTGACCAGAAGTAAGATAACCACACAAAAGTTGCATCAAAGCGGGGACGGAATTCCAAAGAGTAACTCGATGTTGTTGGATTAACTCAGCCCAATGAGCGGGGTCTTTAGCTTGGTCGGCTTCGGGAATGACGATAGTCCCACCAGCAGCTAAAGTGCCAAAGATGTCGTAAACAGAGAGGTCAAAACTCAGCGAAGAGAGAGCTAAGATTCGGTCTTGCTGGGTAAGATTAAAACGACGGTTAATGTCGAGGATAGTATTGACAGCGCCGCGATGGTCGATGGCGACTCCTTTGGGCGTTCCGGTCGAGCCTGATGTGTAGATGACGTAGGCTAGATCTTCTGGTTGTTGGAGCGGGGTAAAATTATCCAGCCACTCGAAAAGTTGGTTGTGATTGTCAGTATAGTCGAGATTGCGATCGACTGCGATCGCCGTCAAATTTCCTAAAGCTAGATTTTCGATTAAATGAGATTGGGTGAGGACGATCTCGACTTGACTTCGATCGAGAAGATGTTCGATTCTGGTTTTGGGTAGTTGGGGATCGATGGGTACGTAAGCAGCACCAGCAGTTAAGATGGCTAAAGTAGCGACTACCTGTTCCCATCCTTTTCCATCATCACAGCAATTAATCGATTAGGAGATGCACCTCGTTGCTGTAGTAGGTCGGCAAGACGAGAAACGCGATCGCCCAGTTGAGCGTAAGTAAGTTGCCAAGCGGGTGCAATGACGGCTATTTGTTGGGGGTTTTGTCGTACTTGTTTCCAGAAAAGCGCGTGTAGTAAATCTTTAGGAATGGTGACATCGGTAGCATTAATGGCGATTCTTTGGGCTAACTGAATGGCTGGCATTAGTGGCGGTGTTTTTTCCTGCCATGCTTCATCGTCGTCGGCTAATCGTTCCAAATGATGACAGTGCGCCTGAAACATTTGGTCTAGCATTCCTTCTGGAAAAACTCGGTCTACACTGTCCCAATTAAAGACTAATGCCCCTTTTTTTTCTGAGACTTGATAGTCGAGTAGGACTTGAGGAGTTTGGCTGATGCCGTAAATTTCTTCTAAGGGAAACTCGCAGGAAGTATGACTATCCCCCAAAGGATCGTTTGCCCCGTTATTAACTAAATTACTAGTAAAGACAATTGGCATAGCTGCCTCTGCAACTAATCCTTTTTGACGGCTTAATTCTCGTAAAATTTCGACCCCACTGACATGACTGTGTTCTAAACTCTCCCAAAGTCGGCGTTGCAAGGCTTTAGCCCGTTCTAGGAAAGTACTTTCCGAGTTATCGATCCCCAATAAAATAGTTTTAGTAAAATCACCTAAAATGTCATTGATTTGAGGATGAATTTGCAAGCGATCGAATACTGTTAGAACTAAGCTAAACTGACGTTTTTTACTCCAAAATACTAGTATTTCACTAAAAGCAGCACAAACTAAACCAGAAGGAGTTAAACCAACTTTAGCAGCTTTAGATTTCAATTTTTGCCAAGTTTGTCTGTCTAAACAAGCTTGTCTGCGAACAAAATGGGGTTTACCAACAGTAGCAAGATTGGTAACTAGAGGTAATTCTGGTGCTGGGGGTAAGGTCGATAGTCGCTCGAACCAGTAATCTTTACTGCGTTTGTACAGGTCTGATGTCCTCAACTGTAATTCTTTGAGTAAATAGTCTCGAAAAGAGATTTCGAGGGGAACGAGTTCGCTATCGGGATGGTTGTAAAGATGAAACCATTCCTTAAGAAACAATTGAGAACTCAAAGCATCTAAAATTAAATTATCAAAACCAAGATGGATGCGAGTTTTATTTGCATCTAATAAAGAGGCACGCAAATCGATTAAAGGACAACGATCGAGAGGTAAAACTTGCTGAGATAGTCGCGATCGCAGTGCAATTAAAGTCTCTTCTACTGTGGCGGGGTTTTGACCCCGTAAATCGCTAACAGGAATTTCATAGTCAGGTAGAAAGGGCTGGATTTGTTGTTGTCCTGTAGGCAAAATTTTAGTTCGCAGTAGATCGTGTCTTTCGATTAAACGATTGAATGCTTTTGTCAGCCGTTCGAGATCGACATTTACTCCTTCCATTTCGACGTAATAATAAGAAGAGACATTACCCAGATCGAATCCACTATTACGTCCCAACCAATAAGCTTGCTGTAGATCGTTGAGAGGAAAAGGTTGATAGCGATCGCTCGGATTGGGAATAATTTTGGGTAGTTTGTTTTTCAAGCTATCTCGATCGCGTTGACGTACTAGTTCGAGAATGGCTGTTTTATGTTCGACTAATGCAGCGTGTAATTCAGAATTCCAAGACTCTTTGGGCGCGCGATAATAGAGGCGATCATTTTCCGTCCAAAGTTTGACTCCAGCACGAGTTAATCGATCGAAAACTTCAGTTGAATTCATAAACTTCCTTCCTCCCAATCTTGGTCGTTTGAGTTTAGTTGTGACATTTCTCGTTCGATCGCTGCTCCCAAGGCAGCAATATTAGATGATTGAGCTAATTCACTCAATCTGGGACGTATTTGAAATCTTTCTTCTATTGCATTGGCAATACGAACGATATCGACCGAATTTGCTCCTAATTCGAGGAGATTAATGTGGACATCTAATCGTTCGACCGCTAAAACTTGACTTACGAGTCGTGCTACTTCCGAGGCAATTGGACTAGTTGGTTCGGGTAATTCTGGTGTTGGTTCGATGGCGATTTTGGGTTCGGGAAGTAATTTGCGGTCTATTTTCCCGTTAGAACTTAAAGGTAGGCGATCGAGAAAAACAAAGTGAGAGGGAACCATATATTTTGGGAGTTTTTCTGATAGCCAAGCGCGTATTTTTTCGCTAGCAATTTCTGTTTGAGCCACAATATAGGCAATCAATCGTTTATTCTGTTCGCCAGCAGTATTAATTACTACTTGATTTATGCCTTGGTATTGACTCAAAACCGATTCAATTTCACCCAATTCGATACGATAACCTTGAACTTTAACTTGCGAATCTTCTCTGCCTAAAAACTCGATCCCCCCATCGGGTAAATATCTGCCTAAATCTCCCGTGCGATAGAGCCTTTCTCCGGTATCGGGATGAATAATAAAACTCGCTTCACTCTTGTGGCGATCGCGCCAATAACCTTGGGCTAAGCCAATTCCACCAATATATAATTGCCCAGTTACCCAGACTGGACGGGGTTGTAATTTCTCGTCAAGGACATACCAGCGTTGGTTGCTGAGGGGATAGCCATAAGGGATGGTTTTCGCCTTAATATCGGTGGTTTGAATTGGATAGTAAATCGACCAAATTGAGGCTTCTGTAGCACCACCCAAACTAATTATTTCAATCTTGGGTGCAATAGTTTGAATCAGGGATGGTAAAGTTGGGGGAATCCAATCTCCGCTTAAGAGTGCCAGTCTCAAAGTCGGTTCTAAAAATGAGTGACCAGAAGCTAAATAACCACACAAAAGTTGCATCAAAGCGGGAACGGAATTCCAAATAGTCACTCGATGTCGTTGGATTAACTCAGCCCAATGAACGGGGTCTTTAGCTAACTCGGCAGAAGGAATAACGATAGCACCACCAGCAGCTAAAGTACCAAAGATGTCGTAGACCGAGAGGTCAAAACTCAGCGAAGAGAGAGCTAAGATGCGGTCTTGGTGAGTAACATGAAAACGACGGTTAATGTCGAGGATGGTATTGACAGCACTGCGATGGTCGATGGCGACTCCTTTGGGCGTTCCTGTTGAACCCGAAGTATAAATGACGTAGGCTAGATCTGTTGATTTGCGAACTGCTACGCTTGAAACTTTAGGGGAGCTAGGAGAGGTATTTACAAGCTGGGAATCGACGACAATAGTAGTTAGATTCTCGGCTAATTTAGATTATCTTTCAGCCAGGATTGAGTCAGAATTAAGTTGACTTCTCCTTTTCTAACAGATATTTTTGTCGATCGCGGGGTAATTCGGGGTCGATCGGTAAATAAGCCGCACCAGTCAATAAAATCGCCAGAGTTGCAACGACTTGTTCCCAACCTTTTTCCATCATCACGGCAATTAATCGATCGCTAGATGCACCCAAATCTTGTAATTGCTTGCTTAGTTCGTAGGCGCGATCGCATAATTCTTGATAAGTTAAGCTGCGATCGCTGGTAATTATGGCAAGTTGTTGGGGTTGTTTGGCGACTTGTTCGAGAAATAGGCTATCTAGTAATTCTTCTGTAATTGGTAGATCGGTACTATTGACTGCATTGAATTTCTGAAGCTGATTTTTTGGTATTAGTTGAGATGAGCGATCGAGTTGCCATATTTTCTCGGTTGCCAAACTCTCTAGCAAATGACAATAAGCGGCGAACATATCGTCAAGAAGTCCAGTCGGAAATAATTCTTCTACTGCATCCCAGTTAAAAATTAACGATCCTGCTTCTTCGTAAACTTGATGGTCGAGAAATACTTGGGGTGTTTGGGAAATCCCCCAGACAATTTCTCCCAACCATGTCAAGGGTGAATCTCGATCGCTATCTTTGATTTGTGGATTGCCCAACAGACTGGTAAAAACGACAGGAAATGACGCACCCGTACCGATGTTTCTCTGTTTTGCCAGTTCTCGCAGCAACCCAATTCCACTAACTTCGCTGTAGTTAAGGTCTTCCCATAGTTGCAATTGAACTTGTTTGGCGCGGGTATTAAAATTATCTGTTTTTGAGTAATCGATCGCCAGTAAATTGAGAGAAGTAAAATCGCCGACAAGTTGATTAACTTGAGGATGGATGGGGAAACGATTAAAAGTCGTTAGCGTAATAGTAAAACGAGGATTTTTGCTCCAAAGGGCGATTATTTCTGCAAATGCAGCTAATAATCCTCCAGAAAGGGTTAAACCTGTATCGAGAAATTTTTGTTTGAGTGGTTGCCAAAAATCTGGTGTTAATTTATGAGTACGACGGACAAAATGCGGTTGTTTGACAGTCGCTATACTTTTAGCTAGAGGTAATTCTGGTGCATTTGGTAAGTCGGCTAATCGTTTTTGCCAATACGTCCAAGCCCGTTGGTAGCGAGACGATTTTTCGAGGGAATTGAGGGATAGAACATAGTCTCGAAAAGAAAGTTCTAAAGGTTGAATTTCTGAGTGAGGATTGCGATCGAAACGATGCCAATCTCTGAAAAGCGAACCCAAACTAGCAGCATCGGCAATAATATTTTCAATGCTAAAACAAAGGCGATAATTTTGGTCTTGTAAGCGAATGGCGCAAAGATCGAACAGGGGATAGCTATCTAATTGTCTGACTTGATAGGCGAGACGAGAACGGATCGCTTCTAATTGAGTATCGACTCGTTCGGAATCTAATCCGCGCAGATCGATAATTTCAATCTGGAATGGGGGAACTTCAGCTAATATTTTTTGTTCGCCATTGGGTAAAATGATGCAGCGCAACATTTCATGTTGAAGAATAACTCGATTCCAGGCGCGTTCGAGTCTGTCGATCGCCAAATTGCTGGCAAACTCTAAGTAAACATGTGTCGAAACATTTCCCAATTCAAAAATGTTAGTTCTTCCCATCCAATAGGCTTGTTGAATTTCGTTGAGAGGAAAGGGTAGATAGCGACTTTGTGGATCGGGGGAAATTGTCGGTAAAACTAAATCTTTTTCAGCATTAGCTACTTCTTGGAGAATTTCTGTAGCAAGTTGGGCGATCGTCACTCCTTGCAGTAATAAAGTCATTTTTACTTCTACCGCCAAACAAGTTTCGAGATTATTTTTAATTCGATCGCCATAATCGAATCCAACCCCAGTCGATTTAAAGGGCGATCGGCAGGGATTTTTTGGTCGTTTGCACCGATAATTTTGGCAATAATTTGACATAGATAAAATTCTAGGAATGACTGTTTTTCAGTCCCTGGTAATTCTGCTAAAACATTTCTATTTAAGTTAATTTCTGTAGGGCTTTGTGTTTGAATGTTGCTACTGGCTCGATCGAACTGTTGTGGCGAGGGAAGGTCTCGATCGAGCCAATAACGTTCTCCCTGAAAGGGATAATTAGGTAAAGCCAAACGTTGTCTTGCATAATCGCGATCGAAACCAGACCAATCTATCTCTACCCCTCGCAAATAGAGTTGTTTTAAACTTTCGAGTAACATCGACCAATTTTCGGTTTCTGGATGCAATGAAGATAACCACAAGGAGTTAGAATTATTGTCCAGACAACTTTTGCCCATTTTGGTTAGGGTGGGTTTTGCCCCAATTTCCAGAAAGATCTCGATTCCGTTTTCAGCCATAGCGCGAATGCTGTCGTAAAAACAAACGCGATCGCGCAGATGTTTTCGCCAGTAACTAGCATCGGCAATAAAATGATGGGGAATAATTTGGCCGTTTAAATTGGAATATAGAGGGATTTGGGCGGGTTTATAGTCAATTTCTCTGGCTATTGTTTCAAATTCCTCTAAAATCGGTTCTAATAGCGACGAATGAAAGGCATGGGATACGGGTAAGACTTTCGTACCGATTCCTTGAGATTCTAATTGAGTAACGACTTGTTTGACGGTGGTACTCAACCCAGAAATTACCGCAGCTTGTGGAGTGTTAACCGCAGCAAGATCGACTTGGCGATCGCTTTTTTCCAACCAAGGACGAATCTTTGCTTCTGGGGCAAAAACAGCTACCATCATGCCGTCGCGAGGTAAGTTTTGAATCAGTTGCGATCGCTTGGCGATCAGTTTTAAGCCATCTTCTAAGCTAAATACGCCAGCCAAACAAGCTGCGACATATTCGCCTACGCTATGTCCCATCACTGCATCGGGAACAATCCCCCAAGATTGCCAGAGTTGGGCGAGAGAGTATTCCAGGGCAAATAAGGCAGGTTGGGTGTAAATAGTTTCGTCTAGGAAATTGGTGTTGTTTGAGAATAATAATTCGAGTAGGGGTTTATCGAGATAGGATTCGAGGATTTCCGCGCAGCGATCGAGTGTATTCTTAAAAGTAGGCTGAGTTTGATAGAGTTGGTAGCCCATCCCCGCATACTGCGAACCTTGCCCTGTGAATAAAAAGGCGATTTTTGGTTTTTGTTGCGGAGAAACTTGAGATTTTGGAGAATTTATTAGCTGTTGGCGCAAAGATAGAGATGTATCGGCAACAATAGCAAGGCGATGGTCAAAATGCGCTCTTCCTAAATTAGCAGAAAAGCAAACATCCCCTAGATCGATTTCTGGATATGATGCTAAATATCGTTCTAATTTTTGGGCTAGTTCGGTTAAAGCATTCTGGCTTTTAGCAGATAAGGTTAATAGATGATGAGGTCTTTCTAATTTTGGGGTTTCGATCTTGTCTGTGTCTGTTACGGCTTCTTCTAAAATTAGGTGGGCGTTACTACCATTCAAACCAAAGGAACTAACACCAGCAATTCTCGATCGATTGCGATCCTGCCACGGTGTAGCTGTTGTTGGTACGACAAAAGGATAGCGCGCCCAATCGATATGTGGATTGAGTTTCCGTAAATGTAATGTGGGTGGAATTTCTTTATGTTGTAGTGCCAAAACAACTTTGATTAAACTGGCAATACCAGCAGCAGCTTGCAGATGACCGATATTCGATTTGACCGAACCAATCGAGACAGGTGCATCTGGGTTTCTTTCTCCCATAACTGCGCCTAAAGCTTGTACTTCAATGGGGTCGCCCAAAACCGTTCCCGTTCCGTGTGTCTCTACATAACTGACTAGATCGGGTGTCACTCCTGCATTGGCTAAAGCTTGACGAATTAATTTTTGTTGGGCTATGCCGTTGGGGACGGTTATGCCACTACTAGCACCATCTTGGTCGATCGCAGAACCCCGAATCAATGCCAAAATGCGATCGCCCGAAGCGACTGCATCCTTGAGTCGTTTGAGGACGACAAGACCCCCGCCTTCCCCGCGACTAAAACCGTTGGCGGCTGCATCAAAAGGTTTACAACGACCGTCAGGGGCGATCGCGCCTGTTTGCGACAGAGAAATTAAAATATCGGGAGAGAGTAATAAATCGATTCCTCCTGCCAACGCCATAGAACATTCTCCAAGACGCAAACTCTGACAGGCAAGATGAACGGAGGTCAAAGAAGAAGAACAGGCGGTATCTACGGCTAGAGAAGGCCCTTGTAAGCCGAGAAAATAGGAGATCCGTCCTGCGGTAAAACTCAAACCGTTTCCCGTGGCAAAATAAGCATCATAGTTATCGAGACTGTTGGTTTTCGATAGTAGTTCTAGATAGTTATTGACGGTAATACCGATGAAAACACCTGTCGAACTATTAACTAGGCGATCGGGTGCTTGACAGGCATTTTCTAAGGCTTCCCAGGCTATTTCTAGTAATAATCTTTGTTGGGGGTCCATATTTTTGGCTTCTCTGGGAGAAATACCAAAAAATTCTGCATCGAAGCGATCGATTTCTTCTTGGAGAAAACCACCGTAACGAGAGGCTATCTTACCTGGTTCGATCGCCGAGTTGGAATTATAATAAAGTTCCGAATTCCAACGAGATAGGGGAATTTCGGTAATGGCATCAGTTCCGTTTTTAAGAAGTTGCCAATAGTTTTCGGGATTGTTGGCTTTACCTGGAAAGCGACAGCCCATACCAATAATCGCGATCGGTTCTTTTTGTCGTGTTTCTAATTGTTGGAGTTTTGCCCGCAGATTTTTAATTTCTTGCAGAGATTCAAGCAATATTTGTTGTCGGTCTATTTCTGTTTTCATAACTAAATTTTGATTGTTATCGTTATTTTCTGTTGAGTTCTTCAGCAAGGAGTTTTACGAGTTCTTCTTCACAAAGGCGATCGCTTGAAGTGGTTTCTAGTTCTCGATCGTTTTGGTTGAGATGTAATACCTCTTCGAGTAAATAGACAGAGAGGGTTTCGAGGTTGGGATAGTCAAAGGCAATGGTTGAGGATAAAGAACAATTGAGTTTGCTTTCGAGTTTGCTTTTGAATTCCACCGCCATTAAAGAGTCCATACCAATCGTATAAAAGCGAGTTTGTACGCCAATTGGTTCGGATCGATCTAAGCCGAGAATTTGCCTTAGTTCTTCGCGCAGATAATTAATTAATAATTCTTGTCGTTGCTTGGGAAAACTAGTTTGTAATTGTTTAGTCCAGTCTTCTATCGTTGGGATTGGTTGGGAATGATTCGATCTTTGTGAAGAGGTAATTTTTTCTAGTAATCGAGAACGAGATTTGGTTTCATAGACGGATTTGAATTTGTGCCAGTCGAGATCGACAATAATTTGTTGGGGAATTGCTGCGGTAATTAAATTTCCAATTAAATCGAATGCTGCTGGTATCGGTAATGGTTTGATGCCTGTTTGTGCTAAAAAGTAGCTTCGGTTGAGGAAACCATCCCTCTTTCGGTAAAACTGCCCCAGTTGATACTCAAAGCAGGGAGTTTTATACTATGACGATACAGTGCTAGAGTATCTAAAAATTGGTTGGCTGCTGCGTAGTGACCCAATTGTTTAGCACCCCAAACCGAGGCAGCAGAAGAGAAAAGTACGAAAAAGTCTAATTCTCTAGTTTGGGTAAGTTGGTGTAGTAACCATGCCCCACGAACTTTCGGTTTGAGTACACAATCCAAGCTAGATTGTTTCATTTCAGAGATGTTCTCAAGACTACCTACTCCCGCAGCATGAATAATTCCTCGCAAAGATGGCAAGGTTTTTATAATTGTTTCTAAACGATCGCGATCGCTTACATCAACAGAGAAAATTTCTATCTCGATTCCTTGGCGTTCTAATTGCTGAATCGTTTCGGCTGTCGATGGTGGTAATTCTTCAAACTTTCTTCTGCCAATTAATACTAGATGTCGCGCACCTCGATCGCTTAACCATCGGGCAATTTGTAATCCTAAATTTCCCAGTCCACCAGTAATTAAATAAGTACCATTGGATGTAAAGAAAACTGTTGCCCTAATGAAGGTAATTGACTTTCGATTAATCTAGAAACATAGCGTTTACCTTGACGGAATGCTAATTGGAATTCTCGATCTGGTGCTAAAATTTCTTGCAAGATACTATCTGCCGAATCTGCAAAATTAGTAGTTATATCTAGATCGATCGATCCTCCCCAAAGTTCGGGATGTTCGAGGGCGATAACTTTTCCCAATCCCCACAGACAAGAGGTTTCTAACGCTGTTTCTTTAAGATCTGTCTTTAGTATGGCTTGACTATTTTGGGTTATCGACCACAATGGCACTTCAATGCGATCGGCAATTAGTTGCTGTACGATCTTGACGAGGCTACCAGTATTGGTTTCGACAGGTAAAGAACTATCTAAACTCCATAAATAAACGACACCCAAACAGGAAGAGGAGATGGGAAGATGGGGAAACTCGGAAACAGAATTAGCTGCATAGATGATTTCTACACCCTGTCCCAATTGTTTCAACTTCAAGGCTAAAGCATCGCCTACCCCAGTGCGATCGCTCAAAATAATCCAGTAACCTAATTTTGTCGTCGCTTGGGTTGCTGTGTTTGCTTGAAGTTGCCATTGAATTTGATACAACCAATTTGGCGATCGGCGATCGCTGGTAACTATGGCGTTAAGACTTTGAGAACGCGCCCGTTTTAGAGACATTCCCGTTATTTCAGCTACTAATTGTCCGTTTGCGTCGATTAATTGGAAATCTCCCGTAAAAGTTTCTTCATTGTATCTTTTAAAAGACGTAAAACTCCATGACTCCAAACTGTATCGGGGCTATGACCATACAAGCGAACTCGTTCGTAGGCGATCGGCATATAGCTTTCTTGTTGGTGTCTGCTTTCTGGTGGTAAGGCAAAAGGAATAACTTGCAAACAAGCATCGAGTAGGACGGGATGAATTTGATAGCTGTTTGCTTCGGTTACTATTTTTGAAGGTAATGTAACTCTAGCTAATGCTTCGCCATCTCTACGCCACAGTTGTTCGATCGCTTGGAAAGAGTGACCGTAATTTATATTTCTTTGTCGGTATTCTCGATAGCATTCAGCGTGAGAAATTTGTTCGCTGCATCGAGAATAAATTTCGTTTAGTTCGATTTTGTTGTCGATCGGTTGGCAAATCGTCTTTTTAATCGTTCCAGTGGCGTGCAATTTCCAATCAGTCGGGCGATCGACGTTTTGACTGTAGATTTGCCAGTGATATTCTTCAGAAGAATGAGGCGATAAAATCGATTGTAGGCGATCGGCTCGATCTGGAACGAGAATGAATGCTTTTTGAATGCTAACATTTTCAATTAGATAGGGTTCGCCATTAAAGACTTGTTTTGCTGCTGTGGCAGCCATTTCTAAGTAAGCCGTCCCAGGCAATACGATCACGTCGTGGACTTGATGGTCGATTAGAAATGGTAGGGAATCTAAACTAATTAAAGATTGAAAGATAACTTCTTTGATTGGCGAGTTTAAGCGATCGCCTAGAATGGGATGCTGTTGTGGTTGAGAATTGAATTCTACTTTTGTTTTTAGAGCGTTATCTTTAGTTCTAGCAATAATTAAATGTTGTTCGCAATCATCTGTTTTTGGAAAGGATGCAGGAGCGATAAATCCATGCAATTTTAGTAAATTTTGCCATTTTTGAGAAGATAAAAAAGGAGTGTTTTGACGTAAATCTAGATCGGATATTTCTTGTAAGACTAAACCAAAAGTCAACTCGAAGTAAAGACTATTCTGCGTTAATTCTAATAACCAAAGTTGTCCTGAAGGAGCTAGCAATGAACTGAGATTATTGAGAGTTTTTGATAGATTTTGAGTGGCATGAATGACATTAGCAGCAATAATTAGATCGAAACTAGATAGCTCGTAACCTTGTTGGATTAGATCTTTTTCAATGTCGAGAACTCGATAATTAATAAAGTCGTATTGACTAAATTCTTGTTTTGCTTTTTGAAGAAAAAGAGGAGAAACATCGGTAAATGTATAACTAGCATTAGTCGATGACAATAATGGTAATAAGGCTTGAGTTGTTCCCCCCGTTCCCGCACCAATTTCGAGAATATTTATTTTTTGTCCGACAGGCAATAATTCTAAAAGTTTTCTAACTAATTCTTGGGCGATCGCGTTATGATACTTCGCCAAAGGTAATTCTCGATTGATTTGTATTATCTCTGCAAAAGAGCCGTTAGGAAATAATACTTCTCTTGGGTTTTTTCGTCCTTGAAGAACGGCAATAAAATTTTCACCGCTCCGTTCTAATAATTTAATTAAAGAGGAAAATTTAGAACATTGTTGTTCGATTTGTTTTTTTTGTGCTTCTGTAATTTTTTGTTTGGGTAATTCTCTGGACTTGATTAAATAAATAATTCGAGATAGTAATTGTTGATAATTGGATTTGAAATCAAACCGCTCGATTAGCTGTTCTGTCGAATAATTGGCTAGTTCTTGAAGTGATATACCCAGAGGCTCGAAAGCACTTTCCAAATAATAGAGACATAACCAATTTAACTGTTCCTGTTGAGAAAGAACCTCAGCTAAATTTAACTCACTCAATCCTCGATCGCTTTGTAAATTACCCGTAACTAAGAGAGATTGCCAGAATTGTTCGCTCGATCGCGTTAATTTTATTGGAGAAGAATCAATCCAATAACGTTTTCTTTGAAATGGATAAGTTGGTAACTCTACTTTTTTTCGGTCGTAGTCGCGATCGAAGTTTTCCCAATTAACTGCTACTCCTTGAAGATATAATTCCCCCAAACTTGTTAGTAAAACCGACCAATCTTCCGTTGTTTGTTTGAGAGATGGCAACCACAAACCGCGATTGCCCTCCGGGCAGCGGCTTTGCCGATCGCAGCAACGACGACCTAAATTAATTAAAACGGGATTTGCCCCAATTTCAAGAAAAATATCGGTTTGGTTTGCTTGAAGAGTCTCTATTCCTTCAGCAAATTGTACTGGATGAAGGATATGACGACACCAGTAATCGACAGAAGTAATTTCATCTCCAACGAGTTTACCGTTAAGATTGGAAATTAAAGGAATCTGCGGAAGATGATATTTAACTTGACTGGCAATCTCTCTAAAGGAATCTAGTATCGGTGCGATTAGAGGCGAATGAAAAGCATGGGAAACATTAAGGTGACGAAAATCTACTTTTTGTGATTCTAGCTGTTGCAAAATTAATTGTACTGTTGCAGTTAGACCAGAAATAACTGCGTGATGAGAACCATTAACAGCAGCAATACTAACAGACTGACGGTGAGGCGCGATCGCATTCTCGATCGTGTCAAGGGGCGCAAATACCGCCACCATCATGCCATTTTGAGGCAAAGATTGCATTAATTTAGCTCTTTGGCAGATTAATTTTAAGCCATCTTCTAGGCTAAATACGCCAGCCAAACAAGCTGCGGCATATTCGCCTACGCTGTGTCCCATCACCGCATCGGGAACAATACCCCAAGATAACCAGAGTTGGGCTAGAGAGTATTCCAGGGCAAATAAGGCGGGTTGAGTGTAGATGGTTTCGTCTAGGGAAATTTGTGTTGTTTGAAAATAGTAATTCGAGTAAATTTTTATCTAAATAAGGTTCGAGAATTTCCGCGCAGCGATCGAGTGTATT
>JAAUUT010000211.1 GCA_012031035.1 Candidatus Altimarinota bacterium
CCGAGCGATCGCTTTATACTTCAAAAGAAGAATTTGAAAGAACGCGCAAAGCACGAGAATCCCAAAATGCTTTTATGCCTCAGTTTGCAGTATTATTCCCTTTCTCGCTATCGGAGGACTCTGTAACTGGGGCATCGAAATCGGTCTGGGTCGCAGTTGGGCGGTTAGCATGGGAATTTTAGCTTGTATCGCTTGTGCAGTCTATGAACTCGGACGAAGAGACGAAAATAAATTATGAATGATGAATGATGAATGATGAATTGTAAGTTCATCATTATTCCCCTTCCCTTCACTAATTACTAAGATCCCAATCACCAATCACCAGTCCCCTACTCCCCTTTGCGAATGACTAAGTTTTCTATTGCAAGAATCTATCGTCGTTGGATAGCGATTGTGCTAGCGATACTCGTCACCGTCTCGCTATCTGCTTGCAGTCCTGAAAATTTTAAAAGTCAAGCGGCGCAAGTTCCTCAAATTGTCTTTTCAATTCTTAGCGACCCAAAAACCTTTAATGCGATTCTTTCAGCTGAGTCCCCTAATGTTTTTGGACTGATTTATGAAGGTTTAATTACTGAAAATCCGATTACGGGACAAAAAGAAGGGGCTTTGGCTGAATCGTGGCAGGTTTCTGAGGATAAACTCAAGTTTGTTTTTACTTTAAGAAAAGGCTTGAAGTGGTCTGACGGTCAGCCTTTAACCGCAGATGATGTTATTTTTACTTATAACGATCTCATTCTCAACAAAGATATTCCTAATAACTTGAGAGATAGTCTGAGAATAGGTTTGAGTCAGGCTTTTCCTAAAATTCAAAAGCTAGACGACCGCAGAATTGAATTTACGCTTCCAGAACCTTTTTCACCTTTTCTCGACGCGGTAGGATTGCCCATTTTACCTGCCCAAATTTTACGAAAAACCATAGAAACAAAAGGCGCAGATGGAAAATTAAAATTTCTTTCCACTTGGGGAGTCGATACGCCACCCGACAAAATTATTGTAAATGGGGCTTATAAATTAAAAAATTATTCTACTAGTCAACGAGTTATTTTCGAGCGAAATCCTAATTATTGGAAAAAGGACGAACAAGGAAATAACTTGCCTCATATCGAGCGAGTTATTTGGGCAATTGTAGAGTCTCAAGATACAGCTTTATTGCAATTTCGATCGGGAAATTTAGATTCTCTTGGCGTTAGTCCCGAATTTTTTTCTTTGCTTAAGCGAGAAGAAAAACGAGGAGATTTTACGATTTATAATGGCGGGCCAGCTTATGGATCTCAATATGTATTTTTTAATTTAAATAAAGGAAAAAGAAATGGCAAACCATTAGTCAACCCCGTGAAATCTCGCTGGTTTAATAATGTTAAATTTAGACAAGCTGTAGCTCGCGCCATAAATCGCCAGCAAATGATTAATAATATTTATCGGGGATTGGGCGCTCCACAAAACTCTTTGATCTCTATTCAGTCTCCTTTTTATAATCAAAGTTTAAAAGGTTACGATTATAATCCAGAACAAGCAAAGCAAGTTTTACAAGAAGCTGGATTTAAATATAATAACCAAGGACAACTTTTGGACTCCGAGGGAAATCGAGTTCGTTTTACTCTGATTACCAATTCAGGGAATAAAAGTCGAGAAGCGATGGCCTCACAAATCAAAAATGATTTATCGAAAATTGGCATTCAAGTCGATTCTACTCCGATTGATTTTGGGGTGTTAGTGGATAAACTGTCTAATACTTTAGATTGGGATTTTTGTCTTCTCGGTTTTACAGGCGGTAACGAACCCCACGCGCCTAATATTTGGTTTCCCGATGGAAACTTGCATTCTTTTAATCAAAAAAACCAACCGGGACAAAAACCAATTGAAGGTTGGGAAGTAGCAGAGTGGGAGGAAAAAATCGCTCAATTGGCGATCGCAGGAGCAAGAGAATTAGATCTAGAAAAACGCAAAGCTATTTATACTGAAATTCAAAAGTTAGAACTAGAATATTTACCTTTTATTCATTTAGTAGAACCGCTTTCTTTGGGTGCAGTTCGCAATCGTTTTGAAGGAATTGAATTCTCAGCATTAGGAGGTGCATTCTGGAATATTGATGAGTTAAAAATTTCAGAAAAATAAGAAGTCAAAGATGAAAAAGCTAACAGAATCTATTCAACTTCAATAAAAATTGTTATCATGCTAAATTTTTTATTAACTTGGTTAGTCACTGCCATAGCATTGTTAATTACCGCCTACATCGTTCCTGGATTTGAGTTCGATAATTGGACTACAGCAGCAATTGCCGCTATCATTTTAGGATTAGTTAATGCAATTGTGCGACCAATTTTTGTACTGTTAACTTTTCCTTTAACCATTCTAAGTTTGGGATTGTTTTTATTAATTATTAATGCCTTAATGCTCTGGTTGGTTGGTTTTCTCGTTCCGGGGTTTGTCGTGGCAAGTTTTTTGTCTGCCTTAATAGGTTCGATTGTGTTAGCGATCGCAACAACAATACTGAGTCAGCTTATCAGAAATTAGAAAAATTTCAGAAAGAGGTAGATTGATAACTGTGTTGTGAGACGAGGAAAGGCAAGATTGTTCGAGCGTATATTAATTATTTTGGCGGTTTGTGTTGGCTTATTAATAGCGATTGAGTTAGGATTGCGATCGCTATGGGGGTTTGGCGATCGCGCTATTTATATTCCCGACGAAGAAATTGGCTATTTACTCGCACCCAATCAAAAAGTTCGTCGCTTTGGCAATCTCACTCAAATCAATCAATATTCGATGCGCAGCAATCCCATCGAAAAACAACGTCCTGCTAATACTTGGCGGATTTTCCTGCTAGGAGATTCTATTGCCAATGGTGCTTGGTGGACAGACCAAAATCAAACGATTTCAGCACTCATCGAGCAACAAATAAAAGCTTTTCTTCCTCAATCCTTTCAAACCCTAGAAATTCTCAATGCTTCTGCTAACTCGTGGGGCCCTCGCAATCAGCTAGCTTACCTCAAGCGTTTTGGAACTTTTGACGCACAGATAGTGATATTACTTCTCAATACCGACGATTTGTTTGCAACTGCACCTACCTCTTTACCGGTCGGACGAGATATCACTTATCCCGATCGCAAACCTAATTCAGCAATCGGCGAACTTCTAGAGCGCGTTTTTGTCCGCAATAAACCGATTCCAGGCATGGAAAAAGTTTATCAAGAAAAAGGCGATCGCGTTGGCATTAATTTAAACGCAATTGAAGAAATTTGCGCGATCGCCTCTCAAAATCAAGCGCAATTTTTACTCGCCATCACCCCTTTACTAAGGGAAGTAGACGGAACCGAAACGCGCGAGTACGAACAAAAAGCAAAATTGCGCCTTCAAACCTTTGCTCAAACTAAAGCAATTACTTTGATTGATTTTTTGCCTCAATTTAAGCAAGTGAAAAATCCTGCTACTTTGTATCGCGATCGCATTCATCTTACACCTGATGGCAATCGACTCGTGAGCGAAAAACTTGCTTTTGCTATCCGCGATCGCTAATTGCTTTTCATCGCAATTTTCAGGATAGACCTTCTGCTATGCTTTCTTACCAAGGGGAAAGAGAAAGAAGTGGTGCAGTGTATTTCTCCAGTCGGCGGCGGTTTACGAGAGTGTTTGGGCAAAGAGTTCGCTCGCTTGGAAATAAAATTTTTTGCTACTATGCTGATACGAGATTATGAGTAGGAATTGTTACCCGACCAAGATTTAAATTTAACAGCAATTCCCACTTCCCAATCCCGCGATGGATTGCAAGTTAACTTGCACTGCCGAGATCGATAAATCCTTTTTTCAAATTTTAAAATTCTTATGACTTATCCACAACCCCCCTGGAATTTAAAAGGATACGCTTTGCAAACTTTGAATGTTGTTAACATTGAAGACTCACGCTATTTTGTTCCTCCAGAGTTAGAAATTGTCTCGATTTTTCCTGGTAAAACTTTGGGAGGCGTGTATTTATCTGCCTACAAATCTGGTTCGATTTTAGAATATAACGAATTAATTGTTGTTGCGGCTTTAGTAAGCTATCAAGGCAAATTTGGTTCGTGGATTTCTCATATTTATGTAGATAATGAAGACTCAGTTGCTGGCGGTCGAGAAATCTGGGGTTTGCCTAAAGAAATGGCTCAATTTACCTGGACGAATAATAGTGTCAGCGTTAGTCAACAAGAGCGACAATTATGTTCTCTTAATTACCAAAAAGAATGGTTTAGTCTCCCTACTTGGGGACAATTACCCTTTGGAGGCGATGTTTTTGGGGGGGTTAGATTCAGAGTTACTTTTATTCTCAGGACAATTTAAATCGCAACTTGAAGTCGTTAAAGGCAATCTCATAATTTCTTCAGAAAGTCCTTTTTCTCGATTATATTTAGGACAGCCTTTCATGACGCTGAATTGTCAAAAATTAGAGTTAATTGCTGGCGAACCTAAAGTTATTGGCAATAAAACTCCTTTTGTCAGTTACGCTTAGATTTTAACAAGTAAGAAATTAGTTGCGATCGCAAATTCTATTGAGGCGATCGCAACTAAATTTTCTCGCACGAGCTAGATGCTCGTACTACATAAGTTACTAAAAGGCGTTCTTTTCCCTTATCGAAAAATGGCATTAGTAAAAATGCCGTTTTGGGAGAATTGCGCAATCCCAAAACTAAAGAATATGATTTTGCAACTCTGAAGGAATTCTACCTTCCAAAACTTCTAAGTGAGGTTTTGGAAAGCTATTTCTTTCAAATTATTTTCGACTTGAGTTCATCAAAGATTAATGAAAATAATTCAAGATTATACGATATTAGAAGTCATCGATCGCGAGGGTAAAAATATTATTTATCGAGGCAAATATGAAAGTAAAATTTTTATCCTAAAAACGTTTCAAGGTGAATCTCCAACCTCTGAGGAAATAGCGCAACTTTAGCATGAGTATCAATTGGCTAAAGCATTAAATTTTTCAGGTATTATTAAACCTTATAGTCTACAAATTGGCGATGGCAATCCAATTTTAGTGTATGAAAATTTTCCAGGTCAGCCACTCAAATAATATTTATGCGATCGACAAATTATCATTGAAGAGTTTTTAAAAATTGCTATTCAAATTGTAGAAATTCTTCATGAAATTCACGATTGCAAAATTATTCATAAAAATTTGACCCCTCAATCTATTTGGATCGAGACAGTAACTGGGAAGGTTAAAATTACTGACTTTAGTTTGGCATCTTATGTATCTACAGCAGAAAGAGTTTCTAGATCTCTTCTATTATTAAAAGAAAATCTCCTTTATATTTCTCCCGAACAAACAGGACGCATGAATCGTGTGATTGATTATCGAAGTTATTTTTATTCTTTGGGCATAATCTTTTATGAAATGTTAGCTGGATTTTCACCTTGTCAATCAGAAGATCCAATGCGATTAATTCATTGTCATCTTGCTAAAAAACCTACATCGCTTTACCAGTTAAATAATAGAATTCCTCGGACAATTCCCGACCTTGTAGATAAACTTATTTGTAAGATAGCCGAAGACAGATATCAAAGTGCTTATGGTCTTCAATTCGATCTAGAAACCTGTTTAAATCAATGGAAAAAACAAGGTACGATTGAAACATTTTCGCTTGGCGATCGCGATATATCTAAAAAACTACGCATCCCACAAAAACTTTATGGACGAGAACGAGAAATTATTAGTTTGTTAAATGTTTTTGAAAACCTAAATAAAAGCCATAATAAATTTATTTTAATATCGGGATTAGCTGGAATAGGCAAAACAGCTTTAATTAATGAAGTTTATAAACTTATAATTCAAAAAAATGGTTACTTTGTTTCTGGTAAGTTTTCTCATTTAAAGACAGATATTCCTTACTATCATATCGTACAGACTCATCAAGGCGAAATTCGCGTTCAAACTGAAGTCGATCGCTATACGGAGTTTATAATTACATTACCTAAAACTGTTTTCCCAAACTCAGGAGTACCAACTTGACATCCTCTCCCGCTAACCCTACGGGTGTAGACGGGAGATTCCTAAGACTCGCGACTTAGGTTTCTGCTTCCTTCCATTACTGGGATTTCGCAACTGCCGTCTAACTCTATGGTTATCAGGTCT
>JAAUUT010000212.1 GCA_012031035.1 Candidatus Altimarinota bacterium
AGATTCGCAACAGAGCGGTAGGTTGACTGGAGGTGCATAAACTTGCTTTGCAGCGATGTTTTTTGTTCCTTAAATTGAACTACCGCTCTGTTGCGAATCTGCAATTTTCATTTCTGCTTCCCCCGTCACTGTTAACTCAATTGGGTCATCCTGCTGCGCTGCGGGTTTTTCCTCCGGTTTCTCTTCTACTGGTTTCTCTTGAGGTGGTTTTTCCGGCTCCTGGGCTGTCGTTGCTGTCGCTGCAACGGTAAAAATCAACCCCGTATTATCATCAAATAACTCAACCGCAGGTAAAGCCTTCTCCCCCACTACCGTCACCCGGACAGTATTTGCATCAATATTTGTAACTGTGATTTCTGTAATTCCCTCGCTTGGTTTTTCCGATTTAAACGTGAAAGCATCTCCGTTCGGTAAACGTAACTGCCCACCAGTGATGTCGGCAATAAAATTATTACCTGTGCTGCGATTTGTGACTTGCAGTTTCTCCCCTTGGGTTGTTTCTAAAATCACCTCTATACCTTTATCGATGGGATTGGCTTTGACTCCCGTAATTGCAATTACTTCCCTTGGAGTTGCAGGAGGGTTAGTTGAACCTATCCCATTAATAAAATCCTGTTCATCCAAATGTGAATTGTGGCAAGAGAAAGAAAAGCATCGAAGCAGGCAGAAATTCGTTCCCATCTAACAACAAGCCTGCGATATTTTCGTTGAAACCATGCGAAACAACGCTCTTGTTGAAAACGTGGTACAGTGACTTTAATTGGTCTACCCCGATTTTTCTTGGTCTTCCAAACTCGTTTTGGGAACTGTGGTCGGATACCACGTTGGCGCAAAGCGGCACGTTTTTCCTTTGAATCATAGCCTTTGTCAGCAGCCAGCACTTTGACTCTTTTGCGAGGTCTGCCTGGTTGATTGGTTTTGACTTTGATCCTGTCGAGAAGCGGTATAACCTGTTCTCGTTCACTCCCATTGGCTGGTGTGGTGCGGTTTGCTAAAGGCATACCATTACCGTCGGTTAGCGTATGGATCAAAACCCCTTTACCTTTATGACCATACCCAACATTCTCACCGCCACCTTTGCCAGGGGGAAAAAGACCCGTCTACCGCGCCATAACTCCAGTTGATTAATCCTCTTTCTTGTGCGATCCCTAATATTCGTGCTTGTAAATTTGCTAAGGTGCCATCACTTTCCCAACGCTTCAGCCACCTGTGTGCAGTACTTTTTGATGCCCAGATTTTTCCTTTTGGCGCATCGCACCAACGACATCCTGTTATCAATATATACAGCAAGGTGTTAAGTACATAGCGAAATGGCGCATGAGGCATTCCCCGCTCCCGTTTTTCCGGTTCCTTGGGGAATAGATCTTCAAACAACCTCCATTCTAAATTACTTATTCCTTCAAATCTCCCAGCCATACTGTAATACGTCTTTCCGTTTTCAGAAGCAGATTATCACATTTTTGATGTTAGTGGGATAGGTTCAATTATGCACTCGCATCAAAAGACTGACAAATTTCAACTGATTACAGATAAGCTCATCACGTTAATTGAGCAAGGAACAAAGCCTTGGGTCAAGCCTTGGTCAGCTACCCCATACGGCAATCTGATAACAGGACATCGCTATCAAGGGATTAATCCCTTAATCTGTGCAATCGATACTTTAATCAATGACTGGCAGCATCCTTTCTTTATCGGCTTTGCACAAGCTCAAGAAAAAAACTGGAAAGTTCAAAAAGGCAGCAAGGCAACATACTTGCGTTGGGGTGGAGCGATTGCGATTGAATCTACTGATGAAGAAACTGGGGAAAAGAGCAAGCACTATAAAAATGCTGGTCGCTGGTTTAATGTCTTTAATGTTGCCTGCCTAGATGACTCGGACAGTAACGAGAAAATCAGCGACTACTTGGAAAAGAATCAAATAACAGGTGTTAATACTGAGCCACGGCTAGAATTCGCTGAAGCCTTAATATTAGCCCAAAATGTTGATGTGGTCTTTGGTGGCGATGTCGCTTGTTACGTGCCATCTATCGACAAAATTCGGATGCCTAATTACGAGGATTTCACAGGTGCGCTCGCCTATTACGCAACCTACCTACACGAACTAACCCACTGGACGGGTCACTCGACGAGGCTAGATCGAGAGATAGTTGGACAGTTCGGCTCAAAATCATATTCTTTTGAGGAGCTTGTAGCCGAGATCGGTGCGGCTTTTCTGTGTAGCTCCCTAAATATCGAAAGCCAGCTTGAGCATCATGCTAGCTACCTTGATAGTTGGCTTTCCGTGCTACGAGATGACAATAAAGCTTTCTTTCGTGCCGCAGGACAAGCAAGAATTGCTGCTGACTGGCTTTTAAACAATGCTGGGTTGAATACAAACGAAAGTGTTGCTGCTTAGTTGGGTTCATGGTAAGGGGGAAGGGGGAAAGGGTAAAACTTTCATCTATATTTTCCCCATTCCCCTTGAACCTTTCCCCATAATAAAATCCTTTTTCCAAGTAGTATTTATGTTTGAGTTATCAACATGACTGAGATACAATATCGACATCAAAAAACCTCTGTCTCGCTAATTAACTATAGTTTTGTTTGGGTAACATACGAGGGACGCAAACTGTTAATTGGTCAGACCAAAGAATTAGTAGAGCGATTAATAATTTCCAAAGCCAAACAATTAAACTGTGTGGCGATCTTTGTAGTCATCAAGCCCGAATCCGTCTATCTGTTTCTTAACAGCCATCCCGACCTATCACCTAAAACAATCGCGCGTCAATTAAAAGGCTTTGCGTCTTATGTCATCCGTCAAAAAACTCCCGCTCTAAAAAAGTTTCCTAGCATCTGGAATCGTAGCTATTTAGTTTCTACAGGCTTGGTTTCTCCTGAGATTATTCAGAAGTATATCGAGACTCAAGTTTAAAGTTTTTGAGGCAATCAAGAAGTAAAAACTACTCCAAACCTCGATTATTTTTCTTGCAAAACTTCAAGCTTTGTGTTAATATTAGACCAATAAAGTTTCAGCTTAAATCTGCATCAATCAAAGCTGACTAACAAAAATTTTGTCAACCGAATAACTGACCAGTCAATTCCCGATCGCCACACAAAGGAAGGTTTAATTATGGATAACATTTTTCTCGGTATCGTTTTGTTTGTAATTTATTTCTGCATAGCTTCGTGCATTCTCTACGAGCGAAAAGATTCGGTAACTCATCCACAAAACAACTCTCAACCGATCGAGCAAGCGGTCAGAGAAATGCTCGATGAGATTTATGACGAGGTGTACTCTGATGAGGATGAGTATGCACCGAGCGAGGAGTTTTACGACGATGTTACTCCAGTGCCACAACAGGAAGAAAAACAGAAACAGAAAACCCAGAAACCCGCAGTTAAAGATAAGCAAGTAACACACGCTATCAACATCACTAAATTGAATCTTCGTCATGCTCGCGTTGCTTGCAGCGTTCTCGGCATCAAGCAGAAAGTTAACGATCGCGATGTCAGTCTTGTATGGATGCAAAGCCAAATTAACGCACATTTGAAGGAGCAACCAGAAAAAGAAGCTGAGATTTACAAAGCGATCGCTGACAAGTTTGGGGTATCAGTACCGGAGTTCGATCGACTTCTGGAGCGAATGGCTTGTTAAAACACCCCGTTCCCAAACCAGTCCTAAAAGCTAGGGCTGGTTTTAACTTCATCAAACAAAAGGAATTTCCTTTCCCATCCGCCCCCAAGGGGTCTGGGGAAAGGATTTCCCCAGGATCATTTACTTGTTTCCCAAAGATTTATCCATTTCTTGTAGTATGATTGCCGTCGATCGGGTTCAGCAATTAGGCGAAAATAGAAGGTTCGTGCAACGATAGCGATCGCCACTCCTCAGAAATCCCCCCTAAATTTGTTATAAAATTGGAAATGTTACATAGAGGAAAAGTTAATTTCTTTAACCGTAGAGCAAGCCATTAAATCTGTTGAGATTTGTCAAAGTCTCTCCGATCTTCATCAGAATATTGTGTTATTTCGTTTTGACGATCTAAAGGGAGAAATTTATATTTTAGCCGATTCAAATATCGAGATTGTGATTTATTCCTCTGGAAATTGGGAGTTTTTGCCAAATGAAACCGAATTTTGAAACAATGAACAAGGCTCAATTGAGGGCTTATGTCTTAGAACATAGAGAAGATCGGGAGGCTTTACGCGCTTTAATGAGTCGTCGCGATCCGAATGGGGTTCAATATAATTTCCCGAATACGTCCGAGGGAAGAGAACAAACAAAAGAAGTGATTAAGCGTAAAATTGAAGGCAATTTGGATAAGTCATCTTAACGATTTTCTTCACCAATCGCCCCGAAAAAAGCCTGTTCCGCCGCCACTGCCATCGCGCGTTTCGCATAACGCTTAAAACTCGATTCCGATTTATGACGAGTCAGAGTCCTAGCATGAATGCTATCCATCTGTTTGAGCATTAACATCGTTGCAAAAGTATGTCTGAGTTGATGAGGCGTTAAATTTTCAATCCCTGCTAATTTCCCTAGCTTCTTGATGGCATAGTACAAGCCTTGATAACCTAAGCGTTTCCCCAAACTGTTATGACCGACTGATAAAAACATGGGGGACTCATTCAACAGTTCCCCTTCGGTTTCAAGGCGCTGTGCCAAGTAAGCTTCGAGTTTTGTTTTTGCCCAAGGTGCTAAAGGAACCGTTCCCGTACTATCATCTTTAGCTTTACGGATGTGCAGCCGCACTCCATCGTAATCATTAATATTAAGATTACAGGCTTCCTCTTCTCTTAATCCGCTCAAAAGAACTGCCAGCAGCGCCGCATCTCTAAGCTTCGTCGCTCCCAACTGTTCGATCGCCTGCCATAACAGGGCTATTTGTTCGTCGCTTAAATCCCTAGCTTCGGGAACGGGCAACTTTTCAAGCTCTACCGTGGCAGTAGGATTAATGGGAACCGAATCAGGATAAGCTTTGTGCAACCAACCAAAAAAGCTTTTGATGGTACATAAAGCGCGATTGACCGAAGCTTGCGCTAAACCAATCTCTAATAGATGAGCCTTGTATTGAGCGATCTGTCTTGGCGCGATCGCACTCCAAGGTTTATCTGTCCAATCGGTGAATCGCTTCAACTCTCGTTCGTAGGCTAGGCGTGTTTTGGGAGCTAGCGATTGAGACTGGAAAAACTCGATAATGAAGCGCGAGCGCAAATCCGTTGGCGGTGGAGGAGAAGAAACTTTATGAGGTTCAAGAGGAATGAGTTTAATTGCTGGTAAACTACTCATAAAATTCCTCCCAAATCCAACACGAATCCAGGCAAAACATTCTCTCCAGATAACTGAGTGGGATTAGTTAAAATTTCTACTGGTTGTCCAATTCGATAAATTTCTACTACTTTGCTCATTGGGTCGAGCAGCCATCCCAATCGCACCCCATTATTAAGATACTCAAGCATCTTGTCACGTAAATCTTTGAGAGAATCGGATGGAGAGCGCAACTCGACGACAAAATCAGGGGCGATTGGAGGAAAACCAAGTCTTTGCTGGTCGGTTAAACTGTCCCAACGCGCGCGCTCAATCCAACTGGCATCGGGAGAACGAAAAGCACCACTGGGCAGTTTGAACATCGTCGAGGAATCAAAGGCAATTCCAGTCCCGTCGCTATCTGTCCAATTCCCCAATCTTTGAGAAAGTTTCAGATTGCGAGAACCACTTTCTCCACCTGTCGGCGACATAACAACTAATTCTCCTGCTCCTGTAAGTTCTAGCTTGGCATCGGGATTGGCATAACACAGTTGGGTAAACTGTTCGGCACTTAAATGAAGGATGGGTTCTAATTTCAGCGTAACCATCGCGATCGCTTCCTTGATTTCTCGACGAATTGAGTTGAGGACGAACGGTAAAGGGGTACTGACTCGTCTTCGACTGAGAACAAATATACCATCCCCATCAATTAATGTAAAATAAGTAATCATTCTCTTACCTCGGATTATCCCTCTTTTGTCACTCTCCGAGAATTAAAATGAAGAAACCAAGACAATAAATCTCTACAAGACGGAGAGCATAATGGATGTAGAATTACAGATCCTCAAACATTTGGCAAGAGAAGCACAACCTACA
>JAAUUT010000213.1 GCA_012031035.1 Candidatus Altimarinota bacterium
GATCGGTGCTGGTGGAGATGTAGTATAAAACTTGCAATTGACTTTGTTTATCGAGTAGTTTTTTAAGTGTGCGATCGCCGTTTCACAGAAAAAGCCATTTTTTTTAAGCGAGCAAGATGCTCGTACTACTATACGTTTCAACTAAAATATTTGCGATCGCACCTTTTTTTAATCTTGCAAAAATCTCTTTGATAATCGTTCGGCTACAATTTTTACCTGCTCGTTGAATGGTAAATCGTCAATCTCTCCTGCTTCAATTAAAATATGTTTTTGTCTCTGATGACGGCGATCCATATAGGCATGAAAAGCTGCTTTGTCATCGCGATGAGTTAATAAATATTGCTTTAATTCGCGATCGCTCATCAGTTCATAATTAACTTGGCTCATCAACTAATTCTCCTGTTGGTGTTATTTCTAATTCAATTTCTTCTTCGGCTCCCGCTAATACAAAAATGTTTCCAGTTCTTTCGTCTATTCTCACAATATATATGGGCTGAAACATTACGTTAGTTATTGTGTAACAAACAATGTATAGTTTTTGTAATTGTTTGAAAGTTGGTTGTTCGGGCATTAATTACTCTATTTATTCTTATAATATCGCCCATCGTTGTGACAAAACTTAAGGCGATCGCGTTGGGAACGGCTGCTTGTCGATCGCGAAGCGCCATGATATCGGTTTCCCTTCTCCTCAAACTTCAGTCGGTGTAGCAGTCTTAAAGCGATAAAATTAAGGCATTGCTACCGATTTTCTATACAAAATTCCGAACTGAACTAATGAAGTCTTATCTCGCTGCTGCAATCCAAATGACGAGTACGCCTGACTTGGAAAAAAACCTGACTCAGGCAGAAGAATGGATCGAAATAGCCGTGCGTCGAGGGGCAGAATTGATTGGATTGCCAGAAAATTTTGCTTTTTTGGGTAGGGAAGAAGAAAAACTCGCTCAAGCAGACGCGATCGCCACTAAAGCAGAAAAATTTCTCAAAACGATGGCACAACGCTTCCAAGTGACCATTCTAGGCGGCGGTTTTCCCGTACCCGTCAAAGGCGAGGCGACTAAAGCTTATAATACCGCCTTGCTCGTCGATCCTAGCGGCATAGAAATCTCTCGCTACGAGAAAGTTCACCTATTTGATGTCAACGTTCCCGATGGCAATACCTATCGAGAATCCAAGACAGTGATGGCAGGTAATGCGTTACCGCCGATATACGTTTCTGACAAATTAGGCTCTCTTGGACTCTCTATTTGTTATGACGTTCGTTTTCCAGAAATTTATCGCCATCTTTCGCTTAAAGGAGCCGATGTTCTCTTTGTTCCTGCTGCTTTCACGGCTATGACTGGCAAAGATCATTGGAAAGTATTGTTAAGAGCAAGAGCGATCGAAAATACTTGTTACGTCATTGCACCCGCCCAAACTGGAAATCATTACGAAAGGCGCTACACTTACGGTCACGCGATGATTATCGATCCTTGGGGGGTTATTCTAGCCGATGCAGGCGAACAAACTGGCCTTGCGATCGCAGAAATTAACCCAATTCGTCTCGAACAAGTTCGCCGACAAATGCCTTCTCTGCAACATCGAATTTTTACCTAAGCAAGCAAAAAAATTTATTAGTAATATTGACGCGAGTTAATAAGTTATCAAAAAATTTACCCCAAGTGAAGCTATACTCGATCGCGATCGTCAATTTATTTTTAGATAGCTCGTAAACTATCAGGGAAAGAGCAACGGAGGTCAAGCGAAATTGTGAATTTGTCAGAACTTATGCAAAAAGGCGGGCCGGCTATGTGGCCCTTGCTGTTTCTATCAATTCTTACGCTTAGTACTATTCTCGAACGTCTCTGGTTTTGGGGAAAAGTTCTGTTTAAAGAAAGCCAGGTTCTCAATCGAATTATAGAAACAGCTTCTCTTAATTGGGATATGACCGCTAAGGTGGCGCGAGATAATCGCACCCATCCAATGGGGAATTTTCTCTATGCTCCCTTAAAACTGTCTAATCCAGATCCAGAAGTCTTTCATTTAGCCCTAGAAGCTGCGGCTGACGACGAGTTAGCTTCGATGCGACGAGGCGATAAAATTTTAGAAGCTGTTACAGCCCTAGCGCCCCTTTTGGGCTTATTGGGAACGGTATTGGGTCTGATTAATGCCCTTGGCAATATTCAAATTAGCGACTTAGGAACGGCTTCAACGGCTGGGGTAACTTTAGGAATTGGCGAAGCCTTAATTTCTACGGCAACAGGATTAATCGTCGCGATTACCAGTTTGGCTTTTTATCGGCTATTTCAAGCTTTTTTGTCCAACCAAGTCAGAATGTTTCGTAAAGCTGGCAGCGAATTGGAATTGATCTATCGACAGCGTTGGCTAGATATGCAAGACGACTCTTTTTCTCTAAGTGCCGATCTTGAAACGTCTGAGACATTAGATAGTTAATATATAAGGCAGTATCGATTGGGACACTCGAAAATCGCATGACTCACAACCATTCTCAAAGAAAAGCATCTCGTGCTGCGACACTTGCTTTATCTACGCGCCCCTTCAAGCTGTGGCAAGATCCTACAGCTAACGGCAATGGTGAGGTACGCATCGAAATCGTACCGATGATCGACGTAATTTTTTGTATTTTGGTTTTCTTTATCTTGGCGACCGTTAGCATTGCCCGCCAGCAAGCCATTGCTATCGATTTACCAAAAGCCCAAAGCGGACTCGCTCAAAAACCAGAAATGCTGATTGTCAGTTTAGATGAGATGGGGCAAGTTTATGTCGAACAACAACTCGTTACTAAAAATCAGCTAAGCCAAGCGCTACAAAATTATCGCCAGTTTAATCCTAACGGGCGCATGGTACTTTATGCTCCCAGAAATGCTACCTATAATGATGTCATTCAAGTGTTAGATACGCTCAAACAGATTGGCGGCGATCGCGTTGCGCTGGCAACTTTACCCGGCGAATCGGGATTTCCGCAAGAGGCTATCAATCCTGCTTTTCCTAATAACCAATTTCCTTCGGGGAATAATTTTCCTGGAGGGTCTTACAATACTCTGCCTCAGAACCCGCCCTCCAATGTTAATCCTGGGTTAGGCGATCGATACAATCCTTCTGCTCCAGCGCTTCCCGCTCCTCCTTCTAACTATAATCCCGTTCCCGAAAATAGCCAACGCTAAGAATTGATCCGACAGTCGAGTAATTGCTCTTCTAAAGCAGCAATTCGATTGTAGGCAGCGGTTAATTGTGCAGTTAGTCGTCGAATTTGAATATCGGAAGAAAGGGTTTGTTCGCTTTCATTCTGATAGCGGCTCAGCCCTTCGCTACCATCGACTAAAATATCTTTGTGTTCTGAAAGTGACTGAAATATTCCGTTGCTGCGAGAAGCGCTGTTAAACTGCGTTTTACTCGGTAACGATATCATTTCGCTTTCACAAAGGACGGGTTTTCTAGACTTAAGGCAGTGATGCGATCGCCGAGTTGCTCGACGAGATTGTAAAGCCGATCGACTTTGCGATCGAGTTCTGTGAATTGTTGTTGTTGCGTATCCATTAAGTAACCTAACTCACCCTATCAGTTCTTTCTTTCTATCCTATGAGCCACCGTAAAAAAATCTTAGAGATTCCCG
Source organism: Candidatus Altimarinota bacterium (assembly GCA_012031035.1). Lineage (GTDB taxonomy): Bacteria > Cyanobacteriota > Cyanobacteriia > Cyanobacteriales > Microcystaceae > Hydrococcus. Next base: position 3,611 of record JAAUUT010000213.1, read on the forward strand.
ATTCATTTAACGATTGCTTCATTACTCTTAATTAAAAAATTCACTTTTCTCAGAAACCCAATCAGTGCTGTTTTTTGTTTAATCTGACGTGTTTTTGAGTTCGTTTAGCATTTTAGTAAAATTAAAAATTTTATTTTGCTCTTACAATCATTAAAATCAGCTTTTTGGGTCTTATTTATTAAAGTCAACCGAGCTTTAGAATGGGAATTTTCTAGGTAATTTTACGTTGAGAAGAAATTGTTAGGATAAATTTATGCTTAGCCGTCGTTCCTTTTTAATTGGTAGCTCGACAATCGCGATCGCTCAAGGGTTGTCTGGGTGTAGCGATGGAAAAACCTCTTTAAGTGTTTTATTGTTAAAAGACTCGATTCCCCCGCAGCTAATCGGTGCATTTTATAAACAAAATTCTTCAGAAAAAAAGATACGCTTTAAGCCAGAAGCTCAATTAAAAGATATCTTGAGTTTGCTTGAAAATTGGCAACAAAAACCTGAAGATAATGAAGGCTGGCAAAATCAAATTCCTTTTATTAAGAAATCGCCAACCGTTAGTGCTAATTTAGTCACATTAGGAGACTATTGGTTAAAAGAAGCAATTACTAAGAAATTAATCGAGCCTTTCAACGTAACAGATTTAAATGGATGGCAACAATTACCCCCTCGCTGGCAAACCTTAGTTAAGCGAAACGAGAGCGGAAATTTAGATGAAAACGGTCAAATATGGGGCGCTCCTTATCGCTGGGGCAGTACGATAATCGCTTATCGCCAGGACAAATTTGACGAGCTAGGATGGAAGCCGAGGGATTGGGGAGATCTGTGGCGAGAAGAATTGCGCGATCGCATTTCTTTACTCGATAACTCGCGAGAAGTCATCGGATTGACGCTTAAAAAGCTGGGTCATTCCTATAACGAAAAAGATTTAAGTAAAATTCCTAACTTAAAAGCGGAATTATTCGCACTCCAAAAACAAGTTAAATTATACAGTTCGGATCGCTATCTCGAACCGCTCGTTCTGGGAGATACTTGGCTGGCGGTAGGATGGTCGAGCGATATATTGGGAATTACTTCGCGTTATAACGAGATTAAAGCAGTCGTGCCGCAATCTGGTACTTCTTTATGGTCGGATGTGTGGGTTAAACCTAGCCAAGTTGAAGAAACGAGCGTTGGAAGCGATCGCGAAGCTTTATTAAAAAAATGGATTGATTTTTGCTGGCAAACTCAATCGGCAAGTCAAATTACTTTATTTACCAATGCTGCTTCTCCCAGAATTCTCGAACTAAAAGCCGATGAGTTACCCAAAGATATTCGTAACAATCCCCTGTTACTAGTTGATGCTTCAATTCTTGACAAAAGCGATTTTCTCTATCCCCTTCCCGACCAAACGCAAAAGCAATACGAACAGTTATGGCGAGAAATGAGGGAAAGTTAGAGGAGAGACTTTCTTGAGGTTGAAAGATGAAAGCAAAAGGGCGATCGCGAGCGAGACTACAATAATATTCATTATTCATTTAGACTCTCCATATAGCAATCCTATTTGATTTGTAAACAGTCCTCACCCCCAACCCCTCTCCCACGGGAGAGGGGAGCCGGAAATATTACAACTGATTTAGGATTGCTATATCTTGTTACGCGATCGCTACCATCTTTATCTTTTTGTGCTTTATAAAAACTTTTCATAAGCAACGGATTGTTACTGAAGCTTATTGACTCGCTCCAAAGCATCTTGAGCATTTTGATAGTCTCCTTGCTTCTGATATAGCTCTGCGGCTTTCTCAAAATCAGCGATCGCCCCTTGTTTGTCTCCTAAGTCTGACTTAGCGTTCCCGCGATTGTTGTAGGCGAGTGCATACTCGGAATTGAGAGAAATAGCTTTGTTATAGTTGGAGATCGCTTTTTGATACTCTTTTAAATTCCAGTAAGCAAAGCCGCGATTGTTGTAGGCGAGTGCATATTCAGGATTGAGAGAAATAGCTTGGTCGTAGTAGTCAATTGCTCCTTGATAGTCTCCTTCATCAGCCTTGGCATTTCCTTTTTTCAAAAAATGGCTGATACTCGTCTCAGGGACGGAAGACACGGTGGGACTTGGAGTAGGTAAAGGTTCCACCTTCTGTTTAGGCTGTAGTATGCTAACCATGAACTGTAGTATGTTAACTAGAAAAATTAATGTTAGTGCTACAGCAGCAGTTCCAATAAGCAGTTTGGGGTTTTTCAGAACGGGAACGGAATTAGCAGGAACTTTTGGCTGTTTAATTACTACCCCAATTTGCGGTGCGATAGGTTCTACGTCTTCATCCTGAAGTTCTAACTGGTGCTGATATCGCTTTAGTTCCTCTATTAGACATCTCCGAAATAGAAATAATTTTGATAAAATTCTCATAACAATGAATTTTGCTAATCCTAAATGAGTTCTGTATTAAAATATATTAATCAAAATCCTCAAGAAGCACAAAGGCTAGTTG
>JAAUUT010000088.1 GCA_012031035.1 Candidatus Altimarinota bacterium
TTTACTTAATGCTTCGTCCAGGTCATTTTTACGGAGAAAAAGACAGTCTCATCAAAAAAATGAATGGGCAACTTTATATTATTTTGTACTAAAATTTATTGGCGTTCGCGTTTGTAGAATTGGGACTTCTATTGGCTCTTTTCAGACGAACTCAAGCAAGTTGAGAAATGGAGAGCAAAAGCCATGTATTTTTATAGCGTTAGAGATAGTATTTCTCAAGATTATGCTTTAAAGATAGGAATAGATAACGTTTGTATCTTTCCCGATATGGCTTGGTTAATTAAAAAGCAAAATGCTAATGATGATTTTACTTGGCTGATGCAAACGCCAGATGCTCGTAATAAACCCTTACAACTAGAAAAAAATGATTATGTTGTTTTTAGTTTTCGAGGGATATTTAAAGAATTTAATGCTTCCCATTATAAAGATAATCTATTAGCAGCACTCGATAAAATCGTTGATACGGTTTGTAGAGAATGGTCGAAGAAGTTGGTCATTTGCTATCAGGTAAGGCGCGACTCTAAAGTTTGTCAAGAACTAACAGAACGTTATAAAAGTCGTTGCGAGGTTATTTTTGTTGAAGAGTATTTAGACAGTCAATATATGTACGATGTCTATGCGGGTGCATCGATGGTTTTCAGTAATCGTCTGCACGTATTGATGTTTGCTATGCGTTGCGATTCAATTCCTATCGCAGTTATAGATGCACCAAAAGAAGAAAAGATTGTAGGAATATTTTCAGATGCAGGACTAAAACGATTGATTTTAGACATAGATAAAGAACCTGCTGACATAAGTATATTGCCAGAAATTGCTGCTAGTTCTTATCAGATAAAAGAAGAGATTTCAGCATGTTTCGATCGCTATCAAGATAAAGCCGAAACTTTATTAGAAGATATTTTTAACTGATAAAAATTTTTGAGTATGGTCGCGAACAAATTAACTTATCGAAATAACAATCGCGCGATTGCGCAGAGCGCACGCTACGCGAACGGCTTTGCCGCTGCCCGGAGGGCAATCGTTATTGGGGGAAGTATCGCCGGACTGTTGGTAGCTCGCGTCCTTGCTGATTATTTTGGGACTGTTACGATAATCGAAAGAGATCCGCTGCCAACACAACCGCACGCACGCAAAGGCGTTCCTCAATCCGTTCAGCCTCATGTATTATTTGCAAAAGGCTATCAAATTTTAGAAGAATTGTTTCCCAATCTTGGCTCTGTACTAAGCAAAAATGGGGCACTAGAAATCGATTGGGTCAGAGAATTTTATCATTTTAACCAAGTCGGATGGTCGCCTAATGCAAACGGTTTTTTTGATTTCCCTGCTTCTAAAGTGATTTCATTTACTTGCAGTCGTCCATTATTAGAATGGACAATTCGCCAACAACTGGGTGAATTCTCAAATGTGCGCATCGTTGATGGATATAAAGTTACTCAACTACTGAGCGATGCAACTAAAGAACGAGTAACGGGAGTTTTATTGCGTTCTCTCAAGGGTAATACATCTGAAGAATTCTTAGCCGATTTAGTCGTCGATGCTAGCGGACGTAGTTCTCAATCTCCCAAATGGTTAGCCAATTTAGGCTTTATTGAGCCACCAGAAACGGTTATCAATCCCTTGCTTGGTTATGCGACTCGTCGCTACAAAGCACCAGAAAACTTTCAAGCAGACTGGAAAGTCATGTTAATTTCTCAAGCACCTCCGCATCAAACTCGTTTGGGTTATCTAGCTAAAATCGAAAATGGAGAATGGATTGCTACACTGGGAGGTTATGGAGGAGACTTTCCCCCAACCGATGAAGAAGGATTTCTAAAATTTGCTGCTAGCCTTCGAGATGCAACATTTTACGATACAATTCGTCAAGCTCAACCAGTTTCCCCTATTTATGCTCATCGAGCAACGGCTAATCGCTTGCGCCATTTTGATCGCGTCAAACTTCCTCAAGGATTTATTGCTTTAGGAGATGCTGTTTGTGCTTTGTGTCCGGTTTACGGTCAAGGAATGACAGTTAGTGCCTTAGCTGCTATGGTTTTGCAAGATTGTTTGCGCAAGAATAACCTTCAAAGGTTTCAAAAAAACTTAGCCAAAGAGATTTCTTTTGCTTGGACTTTAGCGACGATGCAAGATTCGCGCTTTCCGACAACAGTAGGATCGATAGAACCCAAAAAAGTCAATGGGTTGGCAAAAATTATGCAATGGTATACGGATCGATTACTAGTCAAAGCAACTGTCAAACCTAATTTACACGTGCTTTGCACGGAAGTTTTCCAGTTGTTACGTTCTCCGCTTGCTTTTTACCATCCATCAGTAATTTGGCAGGTTTTGTCTAAACTATAAAGCACTTGTAAATTCTCTGCAACGACAACTTAATATAAGCTATTACTTGGTTATATGCTGACTTATCCAAGCATCGGAGATGCCCTTTTGAATACACTAATTCATCCTACTGCTGTCGTTCATCCCAAAGCAGAAATACATCCTACCGTTCGCATCGATCCTTATGCAGTTATCGGAGAAAAAGTAACCATCGGTGCCCAAACAATAGTTGGTTCTCATGCTATTATCGAAGGCCCGACAGAAATTGGAGAAAACAATCGCATTTTTCCTGGTGCTGTTATCGGTCTCGAACCCCAAGATTTAAAATATAAGGGAGGGGCAAGCTGGGTAAAAATTGGCAATAATAACCAAATTCGAGAATATGTAACGATTAATCGCGCGACAGACGAAGGAGAAGCCACCATACTTGGTAATAATAATCTACTGATGGCTTACGCTCACGTCGCTCATAATTGCATTATTGAAGATGAAGTCATTATTGCTAATAGCGTTGCCCTAGCAGGTCATATCCTTATCGAGTCAAAAGCTAGAATTAGTGGCGTGTTGGGAGTTCATCAATTCGTACATATCGGCAGCTTAGCATTTGTAGCTGGAATGAGCCGGATTGAAAAAGACGTACCGCCGTATACGATAGTAGAGGGGAATCCTTCTAGAGTGCGATCGCTCAATTTAGTCGGTCTTAAACGCGCGGGTTTAAGTAGTGAGGATCTTGATTCGTTGAAAAAAGCTTTTCGTCTTCTCTACCGTTCCGAAATGATGTTTAAGGAAGCCCTAGAAAAACTAGAAGTATTGCCTCATAACGAATATACTCGCCATTTCCAGCATTTTTTACAGATGTCTATCTCCGGTGAGGGACGACGCGGCCCAGTTTCGGGACGACTTTGATTGAATTATGAATTATGAATTATGAATTATGAAAATTAAAAGTAAAGACACGATATATCGTGTCTTTACAGAAATTAAATAGCAAACATTCTTTCCTTTACCCTTTACCCCTTCCCCTAAAAAATCCCAATCGCCAATGACTAAAATATTTATCAGCACCGGAGAGGTGTCTGGAGATTTGCAAGGGGCAATGTTAGTGGATGCCCTGAAGCGACAGGCACAAGTTAAAGATGTAGAATTAGAGATTGTTGCCTTGGGTGGCGATCGCATGGCAACATCAGGAGCAAAGCTACTGGGCAATACGACAGCGATTGGTTCGATGGGATTGCTAGAATCGTTGCCTTTTGTTTTGCCAACTTGGAAAATTCAGCGTCGCGCCCAAGAACATTTAAAACAAAATCCACCAGATTTATTGGTATTAATCGATTATCTCGGCCCTAATCTCGCGATCGGAACATATGTTCGTCAAAATTTGCCACAAGTGCCGATTGTTTATTATATTGCTCCTCAAGATTGGGTTTGGTCGCCGCTATTAGAAAAGAAAAATACTCAACGTTGGCTCAAATTTACCAATCAAATATTAACCCAGAATACCAAGCAGTTAATTAAGATTACCGACCTATTGTTAGCTATTTTTCCAGGAGAAGCTAGCTTTTTTCAAGAAAAAGGCGTATCGGTTAGCTGGGTAGGTCATCCGTTGTTAGATCGCATCCAATCGGCCCCCAGTCGAGAGGCGGCACGTCAAAGCTTAGGAATCGCCCCTGATGCCCTTGCGATCGCGCTTCTTCCTGCTTCTCGCAAGCAAGAGTTGAAATATCTCCTCCCTGCCATCTGCGAGGCAGCAAAACAAATTCAGGCGAAGTTACCCCACGTTCATTTTTGGATTCCCATTTCCCTAGAAGCATATCGCAGCAAGATTGAAGCGGTGGTTAAAGATTATGGATTGCAAGCTACGTTACTCGAAGGAAAAACCCTAAACGCGATCGCTGCCTCCGATTTAGCGATTAGCAAGTCGGGAACGGTAAATCTTGAAATTGCTTTACTCAATGTCCCGCAAGTCGTTATCTATCGCTTGAATCGGGTGACGACATGGATTGCCCGTCATTTGTTGCGTTTTGCGGTTCCTTTCATGTCGCCGCCTAATTTAGTCGTGATGAAACCCATTGTCCCAGAACTTTTTCAAGAAGAAGCAACCCCAGAAAGAATTGCTTGCGAATCCCTAGAATTGTTACTGAACCCCGAACGCCGCCAACAAACGCTAAACGATTACGCACAGATGCGATCGCGTTTGGGAGAGGTGGGAGTTTGCGATCGCGCTGCGACTGAAATTCTAGAATTTGCCACTCAAACCCTCAATCCGACTTAGAACCTGACTTTTGATTCCAAAGGTCTTCTACTCTCTTTTCCCGTTCCTCAATTTTGTCTGGTAGGCTAGATTGAGGAAACAATCCAAGCATCGTTTGATTGATACTAGCTCGAATATTGCGACTCGCATCACTCATAGGAGAGGGAAGAATGCGATCGCCTACCGCAACAAAAAACAAGCTGAAAATCAGTCCACTTGTTAATAAGAATTTCGGGCGCATTGTTGCCTCTAGCTTAAAAAACTACCTACACTCTTAGTATTCCCAATCGCGTTATTTTTTATATCGAATACCATAACCAACTTGGTAGGTGGAGTTAAACGAAGTAAAAATCAATTTTCCCGATCTCTCAGTCACTAATCGCCAGTTACGTTTAAAAGCTGGTCGATTTGATGAAATAAAGGCTCTTTCGTTGAAGAATTATCTAAAACGATATTAGCTAAAGCTGCTTTCTTTTCGATAGGTAATTGACTTTCCAGACGCGCGATCGCTTGTTCGTGGGTTAGTCGATCGCGTTCCATTAATCGTTTGATTTGTTCGTCGCGAGAACAATAAACCAACCAAATTTCCGTAACGAGATCGGTCATGTTCGATTCAAAAAGCAGTGGAATGACTAAAACAATCGTTTTAGCTTCTAATTGGGCAATCGCCGTCTCAAAACAGCTACGTACATAGGGATGAATTTGAGATTCTAACCAGCGTCTTTCGTTTAGCTGGTTAAAAATAATTTCGCCTAATTGCTTGCGATCGAGCGTATTGTCCGGCATTCTAACCCGATTTCCGTAGCGAGTAAAAATTGCTTCTAAAATTGGCGAACCGATTTTAACTGCTTCTCTCGCATAAAGATCGGCATCTAAAATAGGAAGTTGATATGTATTGGCAAGATAGTGAGAAACTGTGCTTTTACCCGTAGCAATTCCACCCGTAATTCCAATTAATCGCTTGTTAATATGTGTCATTAGGCAGTGTCATCTGCGATCGCATCGAAAATCATTGTATAAATATTTCAGTGAATTAGATAAGGTTTATGAGTATCAACTTTCGCTTTGCTATTATCAGCGATCCTCATGTCGCCATTCCTCAGACAATTCGAGGTGCTGCTAATCGATTTCACTTAGTAGAAGTTAGTATTCCCGCGCTAGAACTTGTCTTTGACCATTTAGAACGACAAAATATCGATTTTTTGCTAATTCCAGGAGATTTAACCCAAGATGGCGAACCAGAAAATCATCAATGGTTGCAACAACGCTTAGCTTCTTTGCCTTTCCCTGCCTATGTTATTCCTGGAAATCATGATGTTCCAACTTTATTGTCAACCGAAAATTCTATTGGATTTGATGATTTTTCTGCTTATTATTGTCAGTTTGGCTATCAAAATTCCCAAAAACACTATTACACTTGTGAGGTCATTCCAGGCGTTCAATTAATTGCCTTAAATTCCAATCAATTTAATTCTCAAGGCAAACAATTAGGTTGCTTGGATGAGGAACAAATAGCATGGCTTGAGCAATTATTGCCGCAAGTGAAAGATAAATTAATATTGGTGATGATTCATCATAACGTCATCGAACATTTACCAGGACAATCTCATCACGAACTCGGAAAGCGCTATATGCTCGATAATGCTTCTGTTTTATTAAAAATGCTGCGAGAAGCAGAAGCTAAGCTTATTTTTAGCGGGCATTTACACGTCCAAGATATTGCTTATCAAGAGGGAATTTATGAAATTACCACGGGATCTTTAGTGAGTTATCCTCATCCCTATCGCATCATAGAAGTACAAGCTAATGGTTTAAAAAATTTGGAATTTAAAATAGAGTCTCATCGGGTTAATACACTTTCTGGATGGGAAAATTTAGCCGAATTTTCTAGAAATTGGTTGGGCGATCGCTCTTATCCTTTTATGATGAAGTTATTAACCTCTCATCCCTTGAATTTAGAGATAGAAGAGGCAGAAAAATTAGTTCCTCAATTGCGTTATTTTTGGGCCGATATGGCGGATGGAGATGCTATATTCGATTTTGTTGATTTTCCTCCTTCAGTTCGTCATTATTTTCAATATTTTAGTGCGATTAATGAAGATGGAAGTCCTAATTTAATTGATAATCATGCAAGATTAATAATTTAATAATTTACAGAATAAAATGTCTACAAATCCTTATGATTGGATTGAAGAATCTTTAGAGACAATTCATCGTGCGAATTGGTATCGTTCTGTAAAAACTATTAGTAATCGTTCTGGGGCTGTTGTAGAGTTAGAAGGGCGATCGCTTATTAATTTTGCTAGTAATAATTATTTAGGATTGGCAGGAGACGAACGCTTAATTCAAGCAGCAATTGAAGCAACAAAAGCATTAGGAACAGGAAGTACGGGTTCTCGTTTGTTAAGCGGACATCGGGAATTGCATCGAGAATTAGAAAGCGCGATCGCATCTTTAAAACAAACAGAAGATGCTTTAGTTTTCAGTTCTGGTTATTTAGCTAATTTAGGAACTATTGCAGCATTAGTCAATCAACGCGACCTTATTTTTTCCGATCGATACAATCACTCTAGTTTAAAAAATGGAGCAAAATTAAGCGGTGCAAAAGTCATCGATTATCTTCACTGTAATCTTGAAGATTTAGAAACAAAATTACAACAATATCGCCAACAATACCGTCGCTGTTTAATCCTAACCGATAGCATTTTTAGTATGGATGGCGATTTATGTCCTCTCCCCCAATTATTATCCCTAGCAGAAGCATTTGAGTGCATGGTATTAGTTGATGAAGCACACGCTACAGGAGTGATGGGAAAAACAGGTGCGGGATGCGTAGAATATTTTAATTGTACGGGAAGACCGTTAATTCAAATGGGAACCCTGAGTAAAGCGTTAGGAAGTTTGGGAGGTTATGTTGCAGGTTCGACAATGCTAATCGATTTCTTGCGCAATCGCGCCGCTACCTGGATTTATACAACCGGACTTTCACCCGCCGATACTGCCGCAGCTTTAGAAGCTATTAAGATAGTTAAAATAGAACGCGATCGCCGTCAAAAATTATGGAACAATGTTAATTTATTAAAACAGCAACTGTCGGGATTAAATATATTACCTTCCGAGTCGCCAATTATTTGTTTGGGTGTAGATACGTCTGTACAGGCATTAAATATAGCTAAACAACTCAACGAAAATGGTATTTTTGCCCCAGCAATTCGTCCGCCAACCGTCCCTACAAGTCGCATTCGTTTTTCAGTTATGGCAACTCACGAATCGAGTCATATTCAACAGTTAGGACAAATTTTCTGTAGGTTGGGTTGAGGAACAAAACCCAACATCTATAAATTACGAAGATTTTAACGAAATTTAATGTTTAATCAAATTGCTTTAGAAACAGAATTATTAAAGTGGAATGAATTCCTTCGCATAAACCCTAATAATGCTAAAGCTTATGTTCAGCGTGGCATGACTCATTTTAAGCTAGCAAATATAGAAGAATCGATTCAAGATTTCGATCGCGCCGAACAATTAAACCCCAATCTTACCCCTTATTTATGGCAGCGCGGACTATCCTATTATTACGCCAAGCGATTTGAAGAAGGCGCAAAACAATTCGAGATAGATTTAACTGTTAACGGTCATGATGCAGAAGAAACGGTGTGGCGTTATCTATGTATTGCAAGTTATAAAGGCATTCAAGAAGCAAAAGATTCATTAGTGGTAGTTAAAAACGATCCTCGAATGGTTATGCGTAGCGTCTACGAACTTTATGCAGGAAATTGCAGCATAGATGATGTATTGAAAACTGGACAAAAAGAAGGACAAAAAGGAAATTTTTACAGTCACCTTTATCTCGGACTGTACTACGAAGTCACAGAAAACGAACCTCAAGCAAAAGAATATATTACTAAAGCAGTTTCTCAATATCCGCTTCAAGATTATATGTGGAATTTGGCAAGCGTTCATCAACAATTGCGCGGATGGAATTAGCGATCTTTTGCATGATAAGCTGCACCGAGATACAATTTTCCTACTTTGGGATCGTTTAATAATTCTATCCCTGGGCCTTCAAAGCGATCGCATCCATTTTCTAATACATAGCCTCGATCTGCCATCATTAAAGCTTTTTTAGCATTTTGTTCGACCAAAACGATCGCTTTTCCCGTCTGATTGATTGCCTTAATTTGCTCGAAAACGCTATTCACTAAAATCGGCGATAAAGCAGCAGAAGGTTCATCTAATAACAATAAATCGGGATCGAGCATTAACGCCCGTCCCATCGCCAACATCTGACGTTCGCCCCCTGATAGGGTTCCCGCCCGTTGCTTGCGTCGTTGCGCTAATCTGGGAAACATAGTAAAGATCGTATCTTTTTGCGATCGCAACGCTCCTTTACTAATATAAGCCCCCATCTCTAAATTTTCTTCGACAGAAAGAGAAGGAAAAACATTAGAAATTTGTGGAACGTAACACATTCCCCGACAGACAATTTGGTCAGATCTCAAACCCGTAATATTTTCACCTTTAAATACAATCTTGCCTTGATTCGGGTTTAAAAGCCCAAAAATCGCTTTTGCCAGCGTTGACTTTCCCGCACCATTGGGGCCGATTACTGCCACTAATTCCCTAGGTGCAATGCGAAAGTTAATTCCTTGCAAGATATTTAAATCTTGTACGTATCCTGCATAAACATTTTCAACTTCTAGTAAATTGGTCATCGAGGATTAGTAATTGATGATTGGTGATTGGTGACTGGTGATTGGAGAAGTAAAGAAGTAAGGGAGAATTTTACTACTGAACTACTAAACTTCTGACTACTGAACTACTCACTGATAACTGATATTATGGTGTTTTTTGTAAATCGGGTCGTTCTTCAGGAACAATTGCCCCCTCGACGGGACAGACTTGCAGACAAATGCCGCAATCAATACAAGTAGCAAAATCAATCCAATACCAATCAGTCCCTTTGACATTTTTGCCGGGGCCGGGATGAATACAAGCAACAGGACAGGCATCGACGCAATCGGCAACGCCTTCACAAGTTTCCGTAACGATAGTATGTGGCACAGTGTTTCCTCTTTTTGTAGTTACTTTATTTCTAGCCTAGCAATCTTAAATATAATTGCGTAGCCGCTCATCTCAACTTACACACAACGATATTTTTATGGCAAGATTGGAGGTAGCCAGCCTTAAAAAATGACACTTTAAGGGACTGCCAACCAGATTAGGAATCTTCCAATGAGCGAAAACTACGATATCACTCCTCGTACCCTTCCTTCAAATGTCCAACGTGCATCTTCAATTCTCAAGCGAATAGGACGAATTGGTTTCTGGTTGCAAATCGTTTTGGGAGTTATTTCAGCCGTATTGTTGTTGATTGCTAGTGCAAGTTTATTTGGGAGTGGACGACAGAGGACTCAAGGAATTGAAATAGGAATTCTCTGCGCCCTTCTTGGTGTAGTCTTGCTAGGAGCGGGAATTTATTTTTCTTGGCGTTATACGCAAATTGCCAAATTGATGCAAGTATCTGATTCTGGTAGTCGTCCTCGAAAAGCAGAAACTTTACAAGTCATTCGCTACGGACTAATTGTTAATTTGGTAGGAATGTTATTCGCTATTTTAGGCGCGGAAGCCTTAGCTGGTATTGTTTTAGTTAAATCTTTAAACGTACCTCAAGGGGTTTTTAATCAAGATTTTAGCAAGTTTGTGAATTCGGTAGATCTATTAATCGTTCAAGCCAATACTAATACGATCGCGGCGCATTTTACAGGGATTGTTAGTACGCTTTGGCTGCTAGAACGCATTACAAAATAAATTTTTAATATCTAAAATGTTAAACGATGCAACGCACTCGTCTCAATACTTTACTTGATGGAACAGGCTCAAGAATCGATCGCTTCTTTGAAAATCCTTGGCGACGATTTTCTTTGATTTTAATTGGTGTATTATTTGGCTTTTTTGCTGGGGCGGGAATTTCTACAACGGCAGGACAAGCAGCCGAATGGGACATCGTAGGCGCGGGGTTGATACTTTTTTTTACAGAATTAGTCAGTCGATTTGTTTATGCTAGCAATCGGCGATCGCTATTCATAGACGTTCTCAATTTTTTTAAAATTGGCGTGATTTATAGTCTCTTTTTAGAAGCTTTCAAACTTGGATCTTAACAGTTCAAAGTTCAAAGTTTAAAGTTCAAAAATGCAGATTACCAGTTATTAGTTGCTATTATATCCCCCTACTCCCGTACAGACGCGAAATTTCGCGTCTCTACTCCCTACTCCCTAATAAAAGCCACTGCATAAATGGGATTCAACCTACAACAACTTGAAACAGAAATTAACAAAATAAGCGATCGCCACATTCCTCAACAATTATCGATACATCTTTATGACACAATCCCTTCTACCAATCAGATGCTTTGGGAACTGCTCGATCGCAATATTAAACCTCCGATAGCTGCGATCGCAACCCAACAAACCGCAGGACGCGGACAGTGGGGGCGACAATGGGAATCTCAAGCAGGAGGACTCTATCTTTCCGTTGCGATAAATATCAATATCCCTGCCAGCAATGCGCCTCATTTAACCCTATTTAGCGCGTGGGGAATTGCTAATGTTTTGCGAAGTTATCAGATTCCCGTCTCTTTAAAATGGCCTAACGATTTGATATTAGAAAAACGAAAACTGGGCGGAATTAAAAGCGAAACCCGCATTCAACAAGAAAAGATTGTTCAAGCAGTTATCGGCGTAGGCATTAACTGGACGAATCCCGTCCCAGAAGTTGGAATTAATTTACAATCGTTATCGAGTAATGAAATCGCTTCTCTAGAACAATTAGCCGCGATCGCGATCGAAGGAATTTGTTCGGGATATCAATATTATCTCACCAAAGGCATAGAAACTTTGTTACCCTCGTATCTAGACTTTTTAAACCTTGGAGGTAAGGTAACAGTCAATGGATGCCCAGGCGTAGTAGTCGGCGTAAACTCTCAAGGAGAATTACGAGTGCAATTACAGTCTTCAGGAGCCTCTACAGAAATTCACCTACCTTCCGGTACAATAAGTCTCGGATACGAAGTATAGATCTCCATCAATTCAAAATCCAACAACCATTGTTGAGGAGTGAGGCGAAAAATGACCGAACAATCGTCCCAAGAAATTAATCCCGTTAATCTAGCGCCAAAAAGCGATCGCATACTCAAGCAAAGTCTTGCCTTCGTAAGCGGACTAGGAATTATCGGTAGTGGATTAATCTGTGGAAGCGCGACAGCAACGACCAATACATTTATTATTCCCGATACGGCTGCGCCTCCGGCTCCTCCTGCGCCAGCGAAGATGGTAAAATCTGAAAGAACCGCCGTTCGAGTTCCTACTACACGAATAGCGCCCAAACCTACCCAGATAGACCGAACCGTTTCCGCATCGCCAAAACCTCGGCTGTCTGCCCCTAAAATTTCTGTTCCTGCTAAAAATACTAACGCGATCGATAACCTCGTTCTCCAACCTCAATCTGCGGCACCTGCGACCAATCCTGGCAAGAATAGTTTCATCGACACGACCAACTACAGCCAAGGAAAAACAGACCATTATAGCGCACCTAGCGCCGTAATTCTCACCGAGCGATCGACCGGATGCAGCAGCATTTCCCAAAATGGTAAACTGAGTAGCGGCAACTGCGCCACAACAACCAAAAGACAATCTTTAACGGCTGCTACTAGAGTTAGCCGTTCTTCTGGGGCGATAGTTGCTAGCCGACGCACGTCCGGTACGTCGCAATCCGTTCGCTTACAGCCGCGTCGCACGGCAATAGGGACAGTCGTACAGCCTCCCAATTCAATTGCGCTAGCTCCCGTTGCTCCCCAATACCATCGAGCAACCACCAACTATTATTACCCGCCAACTGCCCAACAACAGCGCAACACAGCGTTAATTTTCCCCTTAGCCATGCCCGCTAGAATTACCTCGGTTTTTGGCTGGCGAGTTCACCCCGTCACGGGTAACACTCGAATGCACTCAGGAACCGATCTCGGCGCACCGCTAGGAACCCCCGTACTCGCTGCCTACCCTGGCGAGGTTGCGGTTGCTGACTCGCTAGGCGGCTATGGGTTAACAGTCATTCTCCGTCACGAACAAGGCACTCAAGAGTCTCGTTACGCCCATTTATCAGAGATTTTTGTTAAACCTGGAGATACGGTAGAACAAGGAGCCGTTATTGGACGAGTTGGCAGTACGGGACTATCTACCGGGCCGCACCTTCATTTTGAGTGGCGTTACTTAACTAATGCAGGTTGGGTAGCGGTAGATGCGGGACTTCACTTGGAATATGCCCTCGCCAATATGATGCAGGCGATGCAAATGGCTAATAACAATGTCGAACCGCAGGGATAGGCGATTGGCGATTAGGGATATGCGATTGGGATTGTTTACTAATCGCTATCTTTATTTCCCGATCTCCCGATCTTTAGGTTGGGTTGACATAAGGAAAGCTAAAATCCATAAGCTTTATGTTGTCCTAGTAGCCCGATATCTCTATCTCTTTGTCGCTGATATCCCAGTTTTCCGATCTCCGGCCTCTATTAAGTCCCGCTCGCGCGAGCAAGATGCTCGCACTACGTGTATTTAATTCTGTTTATTTACTCGATCGCGATCCCCAGTCCCCATATGTCCCAAGCTTCGATCGCAATTACGGTTAAGCTTTTTGCTGCCTATCAAGAAGCTTATGGCACTTCAGAACTGAAGTTATCTTTTTCAGAAAGCATTCCTGTCAAAGCAGTTCTAGATTACCTTCTCAGAGAACATCCAGAACTAGAGCGATGGAGAAACTTTACTCGCTTTGGAGTCAATCTTCAATTTGTCGAACCGGATACTTTAGTGCAAAATGGTGACGAGGTAGTCCTGATTCCTCCCGTTAGCGGCGGCTAAGGAAATTATGAATTATGAATTATGAATTATGAACCCGCCCGCACTTAGCATCGGCGAGGAGGACGGATGAAAATTAGGAAGAAAGTAGGGGCGTAAGGCTTGCGTCCAGGAGTTCGGGAGTTCTATTCACCAGTCCCCAGTCGCCAATCTCCAAGCAGATGACCTTTTCTCCAATTATTGAAGCTTATCAAAGCGATCGCCTAAATAAAATACATCTGCTGGCGACAGATATGGATGGAACCCTAACGCAAAAAGAGAAATTTACAGCGAATTTGCTACAAACTCTAGAGGATTTAGCCAAAGCTGAAATTGACGTTTTAATTGTAACGGGACGTTCGGCTGGATGGGTGGACGGGATTGCTAGTTATTTGCCCGTTAGCGGCGCGATCGCAGAAAATGGAGGGTTATTCTATTCCAGTCGTAGCGAAGCGCCAGAATTGCTCGTGCCTATCGCTGACGTAATGTTACATCGCCAACACCTTGCCGCGATGTTTGCAGAACTTCAATTTTTTTATCCCAACCTACAAGAGTCGGCTGACAATCGCTTTCGGATTACTGATTGGACGTTTGACGTAAAAGGTTTGAGCGAAGAAGCTTTGCAACACATGACCGTTCTTTGCCAAGAAAAAGGCTGGAGTTTTACCTATAGTACGGTTCAATGTCATATTAAACCATTACAACAAGATAAAGCGATCGCGCTAGAGAAAGTATTAACAAATTACTTTCCCCAAATTGCTCCCAATAACCTTGTGACGATTGGGGATAGTCCTAATGACGAATCGCTTTTTAATCGCGATCGCTATCCGCTTTCAGTGGGCGTTGCCAATATCTTGCATTATAGCGAACGACTTAAACACCGACCGACTTACGTCACTAAAGCATCTGAAGGCGAAGGCTTTAGCGAGATAGCACGGCTTGTTATCCAAGCCACTCGACACTAGTAAAACGCGCTCTTTTTCCCCGAAAAATTGTTCCGATTTTTGTAAGGAGCGAGCAATTATGTAATTTTTGCAAAACTTTAACGCATATATTGCAAAAACTCAAATCTTAGGAAGTAGGGTCTTTATAATAATATTTACGTGTAAGAAGACGATAAACCTAGAAACTCTCTCTCTTTTAAGAGAAAATAAGCCCTGAATTGAGTTGAGATTAGAAAACAACAACCTCAGCAAAGTAAAGTGAGAGATTTCACAAGAAAGTTAATTTAACTCATGAGCGACAATTCAGAGCAGGGAGATAAGGCAAATATTTTAATCGTCGAGAATGAGATAGATAATCTTCACACCTTGTCTAACCTGTTGATTCAAGAAGGCTATCAAATCAGACAAGCGGTCGATAGCGAGACAGCGTTAACCGCAATCGCAACAATGCTACCAGATTTGATTTTACTTGCAGTTGAAATCCCATCAACCAATGGTTATGAAGTTTGTCAGCAACTCAAAGCCAGAGAAACAACTCAAGAAATTCCAGTCATTTTTTTGAGCAATCCGAGCGAAAATATCGATAAAGCTCGCCTTTTTGGCATAGGAGGAGCAGATTACATTGCTAAACCTTACCAAGCAGAGGAGATCGTTGCACGCATACAAACGCAACTCAAACTTCGTTGCCTACAAAAACAACTCCAAGCACAACTTAACCTTAACAAGCTCGTCCATAAATTTTACGCCCAGCCTCAACTAAGTTTACAATTAATCGATCGCGCGATCTCAGCTACACCTAACGCGATCGTCATTTCTGACGCGCGGATTGCTAATTATCCCATCATTTACGTCAATCCAAGATTCGAGCAAATGACGGGTTATTCTGCTTCAGAAGTTATTGGAAAAACTGCCGTTTTCTACAAAGAAAAGACAGAAAACAGGTTGGACTCAATACCATCCGACAAGCTTTGCGCGAACAAAAAGAATGCCGAGTCGTTTTGCGCAACTATCGTAAAGACGGGTCGCTGTTTTGGAACGACCTCTCAATTTCGCCCATTCGAGATGAATCTGGAGAAGTAACCCATTATGTCGCCGTGCAAACAGACATTACCGAGTATAAGCGCATAGAACAAGACCGACAAAAATATCAATCTTCCCTTCAGCAAATGAACATGGAACTTTATCAACTCAACCAAACCTTGCATCATCTTGCTAACATGGATGGGCTGACTGGAGTTGCCAATCGTCGTCGTTTTGAAGAACGCCTAGAACAAGAATGGCGGCGGATGTTTAGAGAACAAACGCCTTTATCGGCAATTCTAGGAGATCTCGATTATTTTAAACGTTACAACGATACTTACGGACATCTAGAAGGAGATGATTGTCTCAAAACCGTTGCCAATGCTATTGTCCGCGTCGTCAATCGCCCTGCCGATTTAGTCGCTCGTTATGGAGGAGAAGAATTTGCCATTATTTTACCCAACACGCCTACTGAAGGAGCGATGCAAGTGGCACAATTAATTCGTCAAGAAGTAGAAAAACTCAAAATTCCCCATCAAGCTTCTGATGTGGGGGATTATGTCACCATGAGTTTAGGCATTGCTACTAAAATTCCTACTCAAGAATTATCGGCTAAAGAGTTAATAGAAGCGGCTGATAGGGCACTTTATCAAGCCAAGGAACAAGGACGTAATTGTGCCGTCGCCCACCTTGGATGAATAATATACAAGCAGTTATTTTAGAATAGGCGTGTCAGAATCAAAAAAATCTTCTCGTTCTCTGGCTGGTATCGCGGGTATCGTTGCCGTTGCTACCCTCATTAGTAAAGTTTTTGGCTTAGTTCGCGAACAAGTTATTGCTGCTGCTTTTGGGGTAGGGACTGTCGCTACTGCCTATGCTTATGCTTACAATATTCCTAGCTTTTTATTTATCTTACTCGGCGGGATTAATGGGCCGTTTCATAGCGCTTTAGTTAGCGTCCTAGCCAAGCGAAGTAAAGCTGAAGCCGCACCATTAGTAGAAAGTATTACTACTTTAGTCAGCCTCATACTGCTGCTCGTTACCCTTGTTTTAATCATTTTTGCCGAACCTTTAATTTATCTGCAAGCACCAGGTTTAGACGAACAGACCAAGATAAGTGCGGTTCAACAATTACGAATTATGGCTCCTTTAGCAGTGTTTGGGGGACTAATCGGGATTGGTTTTGGTACTCTCAATGTATCGGGACAATATTGGTTGCCGAGTATTAGTCCGTTACTTTCGAGCATTACGGTAGTTATTGGCGGCGGTTGGTTGTTTTGGTATTTGGGTTCGCAAATTAACGCACCTCAGTATATTTCTCTTGGGGGAACCGTTTTAGCTGGCGGAACCCTAGCAGGTGCAGTTTTACAATGGCTAGCACAAGTAGGCGCTCAATCCAAGTCGGGAATGGGTAGATTGCGGCTGCGTTTTGATTGGCACATTCCTGGAGTTAAAGATGTACTGAAAGTGTTAATCCCTGCTACGCTTTCTTCTGGGATGCTCTACATCAATTTTTATACGGCTTTGTGGTTTGCTTCTTTTATTCCCAATGCAGCAGCGGCGATGAGATATGGAAATTTTTTTGGTAATCACGCCGTTAGGAATTATCTCTAATATGATTTTAGTGCCGTTTCTGCCTGAATTTTCTCGTCTTGCCGCCCCAGAAAATTGGCAAGATTTAAAGCTAAGAATTCGTCAGGGATTGATGCTGACTGCTTTAACGATGTTGCCGATGACAGCTATTTTTGTTTCTTTAGCACATCCAATTATACGCTTGGTATACGAACGCGGTACTTTTAATGCCCAAGTCACTCAAATCGTCGTTCCGCTTTTAATGGCTTACGGTTTTGGAATGTTCTTTTATTTGGGACGAGATGTTTTAGTGAGAGTATTTTATGCGTTAGGCGATGGAGAAACACCTTTTCGCGTCAGTATTTTTAATATTTTTCTCAATGCTGGACTCGATTATTTACTCGTTCAATCTTTTCAAGCGCCAGGATTAGTATTAGCAACTGTTGTGGTAAATATTACTTCGATGGCAGCCTTTTTATGGATTTTAAATCGTCGTCTGAATGGTTTGCCTTTAGTTGAGTGGGGAGTGACATTATTACAACTATTTACAATTACTATCGTCTCAGGGGTGGCAAGTTGGGGAGCAAATTGGGGATGGGAAAAATTTATAGGAAGTAATAATTTTTTGCTTCAAGTCCTGCAACTTAGTTTGACAGTTGGTATTGCTTTAATCGTTTTTGTAGGACTGGCGATGCAGTTAAAATTACCCGAAGTCGATATGTTAGCGACTCGAATTAGGCAAAAATTAGGAAAGCGATCGCCCTAAAATAAAATCGTAGTTCATAGCTAGCCATAATTAGACGATTGAATCGATCGCCTAATTATTTAAAAAGCGCGATCGCTCAGTTTCGACAAATCTAAGTCAATTTCTCCAATTAAATCTATTTTTGCTTGACGTTGCAAGTCTTTGGTAAAGCTGAGTTCGATGTTAAGATAATTGGGGGGAAGGTAGAGCAAACGTTCTGCCCATTCAATCGCCATAATTCCTGGTGTAATTTCTATTCCTTCCCAATAAAGATGTAAATACAATCCTTCGGTTTCTTGGGGCTGTAAGCGATACAGATCTAAATGATATAAAGGCAAACGTCCTTCTGTATACTCGTTAATTAAGGTAAAAGTGGGACTGAGAATCGGATCTTTAATCCCTAACGCTTCGCCAATGCCCTGCACTAAAGTCGTCTTCCCCGCACCTAAATCCCCTTTGAGTAATAAAACGGTTCCAGCAAATAAAGATTCTCCCAAAATCTTGCCTAATTGGAAAGTCGCTTCTGCATCTGGTAAGCTCAAAAACATTTAAGTGGCTAATGATGAATGTGAGGAGGAAGGGAGACTGGGGGACGGGGAGTAGGGGAGATGAGGTAGAAAAGCTTCTTAACCATCTCTTGAGAATAATCCTAATAATGGGCCAAGAATTGCACCAAAAACAAAGCCGCCTGCGTGCGCCCAATAAGCAACGCCACCCATCTGCATATCAGAGGGAACTTGTAGAGATAACAAACTGTTTAATGCTTGTTGAACGAACCAAAAACCCAGAAAAAAAACGGCGGGAATTCTAACCGTATAAAAAAAGAAACCAAGAGGAATTAAAGTTAAAATTCTAGCATTGGGAAACTTAATAATATAGGCTCCCATCACTCCTGCGATCGCGCCACTCGCTCCTAACGAAGGAATCTCAGACATGACTGATACAATCCACTGGCTCAAAGCCGCTAAAATGCCACAAGTTATATAAAAAATAATATATTTAACATGACCCAATCTATCTTCAATATTATTGCCAAATACCCATAAAAACAACATATTAAATCCTATATGGGTAAAGCTTCCATGAAGAAATTGAGACGTAACGAGCGTTAAATATTCCGGTACAGAACTATTGCTAGAAATGCCTTGAAAGCTTTCAGTAAGTTCTCTGGGGACGAGTGCATAAAGACGAAAAAATGCCTCTAATTGAGGTGGTGTTAACGTAATTTGGCGAATAAAAACTAGGACATTAATAGTAATGAGAATATAAGTGACTATCGGAGTCGTTCTGGTTGGATTCTCATCATTTAAAGGAACCATAAATCAAATAAATTATGAATTATGAATTATGAATTATAAATTCACCACTGGCACTTTAATAGTTATCAGTTAACAATTCCCAAATTTAGCAGTCAGGATGAAACTGATAACTGCTTATTGTATGGGCGCACTCCATGCGCTCCTATAAAGTCACTAGTCACTGATTAAGTAGAGCTTACTAAGCGTTTGCGCAACGATTCAGCCCGACGCTTGGCAACTTCATTATTGGGTTCGACTTTTAAGGTTTCTTCATAGGTTTCTAAAGCTTTAACTGTCATTTGCTTGCGTTCGTATACGTTGGCTAGATTGTTAAGCGCGATCGTATATTGTGGATAGAGTTTTAAGGCTTCTTTGTAGTTCCGAATTGCTGTATCGTATTGTTCTTGAGCAAAAGAAGCATAACCAAGAGCATTATAAATTAATGCTTTATTTTCAGCATCTAACTTTTCTCCAGTTTTCAATGCTTTTTGCATGAGACTGACTGCTTGTACGAATAGCTTTTTATCGAGATAAATACTACCTAACTCGTAGTATTCTTGAGCAGTTCCTTTTTCGTTTTGTAATTTTTTTTGTAGGCGAGAAAACTTACTTTCAACGCGACGGGTTTTAATTACTTGTTGTAATAAAAAGATAGCCGTACCACCTAGTAAGAGAAGTAGAACAGATAGATAAATAATAGGAAGATTTTCTTGCATAAATTGTTATTTGTTATTAATTCACTAGTAAAGGATGTACGTCTTTTGTTTTAAAAAATGTGGGAAGAAAAGAAATCATGAGTTCAGAATTTTCATAATTCATCATTCATAATTCATCATTCCTTTTAAGGTAGTCCCCAATAATTTGCTCTTTCGCGCAGCCAGCCAGATTTTTGCCAACGGGCGATCGCGCTATTGATTTTTTGGTGCAAACTTGAATATTGTAATCCTTTAGGTATTGCTATACATAACGCATCGCCAGAAAGACGAACGGGTAATTGTCGATATTGAGAATATTCTTGTACCCAGCCGGTCAGAAGGCTATTGTCTGCGGCAAAAGCATCGGCTTGTCCGGCTTCTAGAAGCATTAATGCCTCTTGATATGACTCTACCCCAATTAGTCGGGCATTGGAGAGTTCGGAACGTATGACGGCAATGGTACTAGAGTTCTTGAGGACGGCAATTTTGCTAGCAGATAAATCGTCTAATTGTTGTAGGTTGGGATTTTTGGTTACTAAACCAGTACCATCAAGATAATAGTAATCGCTAAAATCGACCAAGCGATCGCGAGATGGCGTTGTTGCGATCCTAGCAATAACTAAATCGACTTGGTTATCGAGAATAACTTGCAAGCGTTCTTGATTGGTAACGGGTTTTAGGACGACCGCATCAGCATTTCCCAGTATTTCTCGTGCTAAACGCTTGGCAATGTCAATTTCTAATCCCTGTAGATTGCCTCGTTCGTCATAGAATCCTAAAGGGCGAAGATTATCTTTGACGGCGACGATGAGTTGACCTCGACGAATAATTTCTTCTAGTTCGGCAGCTTGACTGGACGAAACGCAAACGAATGTAAGAAGGAAAAAGGCAAGCAAGGATGTAAGACGAGACATAAGAAGCTTTTTAATCTTCATCTATTCTCCAAAAATATCCAACTGTTCGATCGCCTGACCGTTATTGTTGTGACTTTTTATCGGGTTAACTTTCTCAATTCCTTTACGCAATCCCAAGGCAATTTTACTATGCTTTTCGATTTGTCCCATAACTTGCTTGGCGCGACTAATCACCGATGGAGGCAACCCCGCTAAACGTCCGGCTTCGATACCATAGGATTTATCTGCACCTCCCGGACGTACTTGATGTAAAAAGATAATTTCATTGGGCATTTCTTTGACCGTAACTTGATAATTTGCCACGTTAGAAAGAATGGAAGCTAACTCATTTAATTCGTGATAGTGCGTCGCAAAAATCGTTCTCGCTTGAATTTCTGTAGCCAGATATTCTGCTACCGCCCAAGCAATCGATAAACCATCAAAAGTTGCCGTCCCGCGTCCAATTTCATCTAATAAGATTAAAGAATTAGGCGTAGCGTGATTGAGAATATTAGCCGTTTCGTTCATTTCTACCATAAAAGTAGATTGTCCGGTAGCGAGATCGTCTACTGCACCGACGCGGGTAAAAATGCGATCGCAAATTCCTAATTTTGTCGATTTTGCAGGCACGAAACTACCCGTTTGTGCCATTAATTGTATCAATCCTACTTGTCTTAAATAACAGCTTTTTCCACTAGCATTCGGCCCTGTCAAAATAATTAAATCGGGATAAGCTGCTGTATCGCTTTTTCCCATATTGGTCGAGTTGGGAACGAATAATCCAACCGGAAGCGATTGTTCGACCACCGGATGTCTTCCATCGGCAATTTCTATTAATCTTCCCGTATCGATTTCGGGACGACAGTATCCTTGATATACCGCTACTTCTGCTAACCCTGCAAGAACGTCAATCGCTGCTACTGCTTTGGCTATCGAACGAATCTCTTGTACTTTTTCGGCAACTTGCGATCGCAAAGTCGAAAAAATTTCGTATTCTAATTTATGTAAGTCTTCTTTTGCGGTTAAAATTCTACTTTCTTTTTCTTTTAATTCTGGCGTAATATATCTTTCTTCATTGGTTAAAGTTTGTTTGCGAATATAGTCGCTCGGTGCTTTATCTGCTTTGCTGCGAGGCAAACTAATATAATATCCAAAGGTTTTATTATAAGCGACCTTTAAATTAGTAATTCCCGTTCTTTGTTTCTCGGTAATTTCTAAATTTGTCACCCAATCATAATCTTCTTTAGCCAGGCGACGCAATTCATCTAATTGAGGGTTAATCCCATCGCGAATAATACCACCTTCTTTAAGATGAAGCGGCGGAGGTTCTATTAAATGTGCGATCGCATTTTTGCCTAATTCTTCCAATTCTGGGGGAACTTTTTGCAATGCCTTCAAATAAAGAGAATTGCCATAACTCGCTAATTCTGCCAAATCGGATAACCTCACTAAAGAATCCGCCAAGGCTAATAAATCTCTAGCATTAGCCGTCCCCGCCCCAACGCGACCCGCAATCCTTTCTAAGTCGTAAATATTGCGCAATAACTGTCGCAAATCTTGACGAAGAGACGTATTGTCCATTAACTCTTCAATCGTATCTTGCCTAGCGCGAATACCTTTAATATCTAATAACGGTTGCAACAACCAACGGCGCAAAGCCCTTCCTCCCATCGCCGTTGACGTTCTATCTAACGACCACAACAAAGAACCATGATAGCTTCCATCCCTAACCGTTTGCGTAATTTCTAAATTGCGTCGAGTTTGATAATCGAGGATGAGATAATCGACGATGCTATAGGTGCGTAACAGTTGTAGGGGAACTCGATTGGCTTTTTGAGTATCTTCGATATATTCTAATAAACCGCCAGCAGCGCGGATGGCGAGGGGAAGACGTTCGCACCCCAATCCTTCAAGAGAACGCACTCGAAACGTTTCTATCAGCCTCGATTTGGCTTCTGCTAGAGTAAAAGGGGTTTGCGATCGCAGCGAATAACAAAAACTTTCTGGCAAACAAGCGGCTAAATGCTCGGATTTTTCCCCAGGACGTAAAATACTTTTAAGATCGGGTGCATTAGTCGGAATTAAGGTTTCTGATGGCTGTAAGCGTAGTAACTCTAAGTTAAGCGTCGCTAAATCATTCGCTTGCGTCGTAAAAAACTCTCCCGTCGAAATATCTGCATAAGCAAGCCCCCAATGTTCCCCTGCAATAACAACTGCTGCTAAAAAAATTGTTGCGACGGGCCTGTAACATCCCATCATCGGTGAGAGTACCAGGCGTGAGCAATTTCGTCACCTGTCTTTCGACCATCCGCTTCTCGGCGGCTGCGTCTGCTGAATCTTCTACTTGGTCGCAGATAGCAACGGCATAACCTTTCTCGACTAATAATCTAGCATAGCGATCCAAGGCGTGATGGGGAACGCCCGTCATGGCGACTCGTCCGATTTCCTGACCCCCATATTTACTCGTTTGAACCAATTCCAGTTCCCTAGAAATAATAACGGCATCTTGGAAGAAGCATTCAAAAAAATCGCCAACTCGATACAAAAGCAAGGCGTTGGGATTTTGTTCCTTAACTTCCACGTAATGCTGGTGCATCGGGGATAGCTTTTCGAGATCTAGCGGGCGATAATCGGTATGTGGAGATTGAGAAGATCCTAGTTCTGGCGGTGTCGGCGTAGTGTCAGCAGAGGTGGTCATGGAACATCAAAAATGGCGAACTCCAATAAACGATCTTAACCTTCTTAACGAATTCTGAATGAGGAATTCTGAATGGGGAATCCTAAGTTTTCGCAAATCCGGTAACTTAAAAGGGGATTTGCGATCGCTCAAAAGTGATTCGCGATCGCAAATCTAGTAAATTATTAATAAAAAGATAAACAGGAAAAAATTTGGTATGACAACTCAACCATCGACAAATCTTCCTGTGGAAGAAGCGCTACAACTGCTTAAAAAGTTTAGCTGCACTGCGATCGCAACTGTAGAATCGGAAATAGAACTCGAACAATTACGTCAAGCCTTATTATTAGTAACTAGTTTATCGGAATCCGAAAACTTAGGAATTTGTGCCGATAATGCTCAACAAGGTTTCGCCGCTTTATCGAGTTATTTAAAAGCGTTCGGTTATCAAGCAGATTGCGATCCGACTTTAGCTAGCGATCTTCAAGGCGCAATATACATTAAATTTAATACCCAAAAAATGTCTTATTACTTCGATTCTTATACAGGAAATTATCGAGGCGTTTTGGTTTCTTGCCAATCTGACAACGATATGTTATTAGGCACTTACGGACATTTTCCGCTAGATTTATTCGCTCATTTTTAAGTCTTTTAATTAATGAAAACGCTTATTCTTTGGTTGATTAAAGGTTACAGGTTGTTTATCTCTCCCTTATTTGCGCCGAGTTGTCGCTATCATCCCACTTGTTCTCAATATGCCCTAGAAGCCGTCGAACGATTCGGAGCAATACGCGGTAGCTGGTTAGCTATCAAACGTATTCTGCGCTGTCATCCCTTTCATCCTGGCGGTTACGATCCCGTCCCGCCGCTAGAATCGAAAAAATAATTTTTTTTAATCAAACTAGCGCTAAATTCTAAAAAAGATAAGTTATGCGATCGCCAATTAGAAGGCAAAATTTATACCATCGGGCTAGAAAAGCCCGATATTCTTTATTTGGGCAAGATGAATCCTAAAATCCCGGAAACCCTCAAAGCGCAAGTAAAGAAGGTAGCAAATCAACTCGTTGCCTAAAAGACACCGTTTAGTTACTGGATACTCAGTTATTGATTAATCTCAAAAAAAGCTTTTTACGGCGATCTGTAAGAAACTAAAAACAAATGGGTATATTGCTAATTAGATAGTTAAGCTTATGCGTTTTAAAAAAACGGAGCAGTTTGGCAACAACTTGAAAAGTTCCCTTGCTGCGGAGCTATAGATCGTTGAGCCGCAACAAGAAAAAACAGTTTAATACGATCGATACGACTAATGTAACTCCCCCAATCATGACTAATGTAGACCTCTCTCATCTAACCTTTAGTTCTCGCGAGTTGCCAAGTCAACTTATTTCAAGAACCAAAGAACTCAGTACTGGATATTGGCAGTTTAAATTGACGGATGCTCCAGAAGCAGGCGATCCTCAAGCCTCTTGGTATTTAGCAATCGTTCAGGGACGGGTTGTTTTTTCTGGGACTCAACCCCTGTCATGGCAATCGCTATGTCAAACTCTGCAACGTTATCTACCGAGTTTGCGTACTGCCAGTGCCAAACAAACGCTAAAAGAGATAGAAAAAGACTTATCAACGCAAGAGTTGAAAATGCTCAGTCAAATCTTGTTAAAAGCAGAGAAAGCACTTTCGCTACAACGCCAGGAGGTAGTAAAGGCAATTCACCTGCAAATTCTTTCTGATTTAGATACCTATTTATTCGACGCTAGTGGTAAGGGTCGTTATTTAGTCAATAATTCCCTAGTTTTGCAAACTCCCTTTTCTGGGTTTAAATTGGAAGACTTAATCTTTCAAGCACAAGCACGCCAAGAGGAATGGAGAAATTTACGACGTTATATTGCCTCGATGCAGGGCATACCGATCCTTAATACAGAAGCCTTGACTAGTGCTAATGTAGCACCAGAACAGAGACAGCTAATTGAAAAGTTGACCAATTTGGGCAAACCTTTAAATTCCCTTGCCCAAATAACGGCCAAAGATCCCCTTGAAACGGCAAAAATGTTTGCCAAACTGATCGAAAGAGGATTTGTCACCTTGCAAATTCCCCCTGAGATTGCTTCTAAATTCGCTACTTCAGAAGTTTTTATCATAGATGACTCGCCCATCTTTCTACAAAAATTTCAAGCGGTAGTGAGCAAATGGGGCTATCGCGTTAACGCTTGGAACGATCCCGCAACAGCAATCGAAAAAATAATGCAAGCCAATCCATCGATTATTTTTATGGATATCAATATGCCAGGGATGTCGGGATTCGATTTGATTAAGGAAATACGACGACAACAGCAACTCGCCAATATTCACCTAGTGATGTTGACAGCAGAAAATTCGCTTTCCAATCAGTGGCGGGCTAAGTGGGGGAACTGTAAATTTATCGCCAAACCGCGATCGCAAGAAGAGATTGCTAACTTTCAAGTAGAATTACGGCAATTACTCCAAGAAATAGCACCGTTGTATCAATAGATAGTAAATTAACTTTTTGTTTTTACAAGTTGAAAAAAACTCAAATATAAAGAAGCGTAAATTGTAAAGATTAGCTAAAATAAGCAATTTAGATAGGCAAAAAGCTATTGCAGCTTTAAAACAATTTAACTAACTATTTTTTGATTGAATCTCGGAGAAAATAACCAATGCGGATTCTGGTAGTAGACGATAGTGCAGTAGATAGATACTTGTTAGTATCTATCCTACAAGAGATGGGACATCAAGTAGATGAAAGTGAAACTACAGCCGGACTCCTCGATAAAATTATTTCGGGAAATTATGAGGCAGTATTTTTAGATATTGTCATGCCCGAACAAGATGGCTACAAATTCCTTCGAGAAATACGTACTAATCCAAAAACTGTCAAACAACACGTAATTTTTTGCTCTAGCAAAAAAACCCCTATTGAAGTGAATTATGGTCTCAATCGAGCCGGGGCAGATGCTTATATTACTAAACCTGTTACTCGTGAAAACGTTAGTGAAGTTCTCGAAAAAGTGCCGATCTAAACAATTTATTGCTCGATGAAGCTATCAGATCCCCCATCGGTAGAAAAAGGCGTTCAAAGAGCAAAAATAATTCTGGCTTTACCCCCTGCGAATAGCCATAGACCAAGAAAGCTAGTTACCAAAGGTAGGGATCGATAGCTTAAAATTTTTTCAATTTTTTTTAGCGGAGGTAGAATTTCTTATCGCAATAAGAAATCCTGAAATGAAATGACTGATGAATTAAAGGCATTAGAGATTAACTCGACTATTGAAACTCAGCGTTTTCTTCTCGCACAAATCGAGCAACTAACATTGATCGTGTCGTCGAGGTTAGTTGCAGAAATTATTTTAATCGAGCGATCGCAGGTTCTTCCTTTACCTTTCTATAATTCAGTCATTTTAGGTTGTTATTACCACGCCGGACAAATCTTACCGTTAATCGCTACAGATCGACAGCTTGGGATTCGGACAACTTCCCCAACGCGAGAAATATTAACCATCATTCGCTTGAGCGAGTCGGCCGAACATCTCGCTGGAGTAGGGTTGTTAGTGGATAAGGTTTTAGGGTCTCAAAGTGGCGATCGCTTGCCAGCAGAAATCTTTGACTCGGACGTGTATTTCCCCGCTACAGAAGGTGACGCTCCCATGAAACTATTTAGCCCGCAACTATTGAGTCGCGAAATATTTGTTCCTCTGCGCTGGCAAGCAGCAACTTAATCTAAAACAAATACCAATCGAGATTTGCTTTATAAAGCTCGATTGGAAATAAAAAACTAGCTAAAAATACTTATGATTAAATCATCGCTTAATTCTCAAACATCAAAACCCGCTCAAAAACAACCAATTATACGCTTAAACTCAATAGGAACTCGGTTGTTTGTATATGTATTGGGAAGTGCCGCTATTGGATTGGCAGTCTTATCTTACTTGTTCTATCAAAACCTAGTCAAAAGAGCCGAAGCCGAGATTCAAAGTACCCTCAGCACCCAAATAAAAACAGTAGAAGCTCAACTGACTCCCGTAGAACAACAAGTTCGCAGTTTATCTGGAACGATTAACCTCCTACAAAAACAAGGAGTCCAAACAACCTCAGCTTACGAGCAACTAGCTTTTTCGGAACTCCGACAAGGATCGAAATTGCTGACTGGCATCGGTTTTGGTCAAGCCTCTAAAGCTCTCGTGACCGAACGAGAGTGGTTTTTTCCCTACTATTTCTTTGACAAAAAAGTAGCAGGGCAACCAGGTCAACGTCTTCCGCCTCCTAACGATGATATT
Source organism: Candidatus Altimarinota bacterium (assembly GCA_012031035.1). GTDB lineage: Bacteria > Cyanobacteriota > Cyanobacteriia > Cyanobacteriales > Microcystaceae > Hydrococcus. Next base: position 27,592 of record JAAUUT010000088.1, read on the forward strand.
GTCTACGTCGAATTATTTGCAGATGAAAATTATCCCAAGCAAACCCATTACACAATTCCGGCAAAAAGTAGCAAAGCTTTTTGGCTCGAACCTTATGGTAGCTTTGGGGATTTAATTTCAACTTATGCGACTCCTGTCTTCGATCGACAAAAAACTCATCGCAGTAATTAATGCTGACATCGATCTATCAGAGGAACTGAGCAGATAGCTGAAGCTAAAGTTTTGC
>JAAUUT010000015.1 GCA_012031035.1 Candidatus Altimarinota bacterium
GATCGCGTTAAGATGAATTATAGTGGGGTTAAGCAAGATAACGCAATAGCCTTGCTTATGTAGCTTTTTATCGGCTTTTCTACTAAATAAACCTATTTTTTGTATCGAAAACAGCCAACAAAAAAGCCACCCTAGTTAGGCGGCTAAAAAATTGAATTTTATTAACTTATCAAAACCAACAAACGTTTTTATACGTCATAGTAGAGAGCAAATTCATAGGGATGAGGACGCAAACGCATCGGGTTCACCTCGTTATCGAGTTTGTATTCAATCCAGGTTTGAATGAAATCTTCGGTGAACACGCCCGAATCAGTCAAGAAAGCATGGTCTTTTTCCAAATTCTCTAAAGCAGCTTCTAAAGAACCAGGAGTAGAAGGAACTTTCGCCAATTCTTCAGGACTGAGATCGTAGATATCGACATCCAAAGGTTCGCCAGGATCGATTTCGTTCTTAATTCCATCGATACCCGCACAAAGCATCGCTGCAAAGGCTAGATAAGGGTTACAGGTAGCATCGGGACAGCGAAACTCCAGACGCTTCGCCTTGGGATTCGTACCGGATAAAGGAATGCGGATAGAAGCCGAACGGTTTCCTTGAGAGTAAGCTAAGTTTACAGGCGCTTCAAAACCAGGAACCAAACGCTTGTAAGAGTTTGTAGTAGGGTTAGTTAGTGCTAGCAAAGCAGGCGCGTGTTTGAGCAAGCCACCAATATAATTGAGAGCCATTTTGCTCAAATTTGCATAACCATCGCCCCAGAAAAGCGGATTTCCATCTTTCCAAATAGATTGGTGGGTGTGCATCCCAGAACCATTGTCATTAAATAAAGGCTTGGGCATGAAAGTAACAGTTTTGCCATACTTTCTAGCAACATTTTTGATGACGTATTTATAGGTCATCAAATAGTCAGCCGCATTAATCAAAGTAGCAAAACGGATACCGAGTTCGTTTTTGACCGCCCGTAGCAACTTCGTGGTGGTGTTTTTCGATAGGTACGCCGCATTTACCCATCGTTAGTAGCATTTCAGTACGCATATCTTGCACCGTATCCGTGGGAGGTACGGGGAAGTATCCTTCTTTATAGCGAGGTTTGTAGCCTAAGTTTCCGCCTTCTTCGCTGCGTCCCGAATTCCAACGACCTTCAACGCTATCTACGTAATAATAGCCTTGGCTTTCGGTTTGATCGAAACGAACGTCATCAAAAACGAAAAATTCAGCTTCCGGCCCAAAAAAGGCAGTATCGCCAAGCCCGGTACTTTTGAGGAAATCAAGCGCTTTTTGAGCAATAGAGCGAGGATCTCGGCTGTACCATTCACCCGTGCGAGGCTCTTTGATACTACAAATCATGCTGAGGGTCGGTTCTTTATAAAATGGATCGATCCATGCAGTTGTCGGATCGGGTACCATCGACATATCAGATTCATTGATGGCTTTCCAACCCCGAATACTAGAACCGTCGAAGGGAACTCCATCCACAAAAGAACTTTCGTCAATTTGATCGTAATAAAAAGAGCAGTGCTGCCAGATCCCTGGCATATCAATAAATTTTAGGTCAATTATCTGAATGTTATTGTCTCGAATTAACTTTAAGACTTCTTGGGGCGTTTCAGGCATGAATAACTCCTATCGGTGTTAACTTTATATTTTCGGTCTCGAATCATCCATCGTAGAGAGAGGCTTGCCCCTTTTTTGTATTGTTTGATACAGATTTATCCTTGTTATTAGGATCTAAATCTATAAATAATACAAAAATGTATTTAATTATACTAAACACTTCTATCTCCTTTTGATTTATGAAGAAGTATGTAGAAAAGTAACTAGATTGCTAAACAATAAAATGACTTACTCGAACGAAGTGAATAGCGGCTCATCCCTGTGGGATTATAAATAAATAGAAAGATCGAAACTCAAGGGATTCGTACTACTCTCTTGAGCTTGCTAAAAAATAAGGCTTTGATAAGCCACTAAAAAAATTGTTGTTTGGAGAAAAATTTAATGCGAGACGCAGTAACTAAACTCATTAAAAACTACGATGTGACGGGACGCTATCTAGATCGTGAGGCGATGGATAAGCTGAAAGCTTATTTTGAGTCGGGTAATACTCGCCTCGCAGCAGCAGCTATCATTAATGCTAATTCTCCTGCGATCGTCAAAAAAGCAGGCGCTCAACTTTTTGAAGAAGTTCCTGAATTGATTCGTCCTGGTGGCAATGCTTATACAACTCGTCGTTACTCGGCTTGTCTGCGAGATATGGATTATTATCTACGCTATGCTAGTTATGCGTTAGTTGCGGCAGATAATAATGTATTAGACGAACGAGTGCTGCAAGGTTTGAGAGAAACTTATAATTCTTTAGGCGTGCCTATCGGGCCTACGGTGCGGGGCATTCAATTAATGAAGGAAATGGTTAAAGAGTCGGCTATTGAAGCTGGGGTAGCTAATACATCTTTGATCGATGAGCCTTTTGATTACATGAGCCGCGAGTTAAGCGAAGTGTCAGTTTAAATTAAACTTTCATAGAATAATTAAAGCGATCGCAATTCTTTAAACAACGCGATCGCTTTTTATTTGCTCGCTTATTACAAAAATTAAAGGGAAGAGATTGATTTCCCTTCCCCTTTGTTGCTCTTGTTGTTTGAGCTTTTTACGCAACATTTGCTGTTGTTTTTTCAGTTGTCTTTGTCTTGCCGAGCCGCCTTTGCCTTTGTCGTTACGACCTTGACGACGCGGCGATTCCCATCGCTTTAATCGTTGAGCCACTGTATTACTCCTTACATATATCTCTACAACTGTAACATCTTATTGGGCAGATAGGCGATAATTTAGCCGTTGACCTGCTGCCATCGAACCTACCCAAACTTCATATCGTCCCGCTTTCCAGTCTTCATCCTCAATGCGAGCATCTTGAGTATCGCTGGCGCTAAAATTACAGCGAATGGTATTTTGATCGGGGCCTCGAATGACTAGCGTAGTATCTTTTCCGCCACTGTTAACTTGCAGTGCCAGTTTTGGAAAGTCGTTTTCTAATATTAAGATGTGATCGGGATTGGGATCTCCATAGCCAATACAAGGTCGCTTGTCGCGATCGCTATTGGCAAGAGATGATAAAGAATACGATCCGCTTGTATAACCCCTTACAATCGCCGTTGCTTTATTAAAACCAGAAGCAAGGGTTAATGTCTCGAAGTTTGCCCTCTCTGCCATTACTGGCACAGCACCCAAAAGAATAAGTAACGGAAAACAAGATCGATTGAGTGATAGCATTGCGTTTATTTTGCGATTTCATTAACCATTAGATAAGGATTTCTGGATTTTAGTGCCATTTTTAGCGATAAAATACCAGAATTAAGCTTCCTATATCTATTGTTGTAGTCGATTTTGGGGTACTTGTGGGGACAAAAATAGACCAGTCTAATTTCTGCCACATTAGGGAAGATGGAGAGACGAGGAGACGGGGGGACAAGGGGGGACGGGAAAGAGAAAGAGGAATATTTACTTTCGACTTCAATTACTAATAACTAAATTACATTGCTTTTGAAGAGGACATTGAGAACAAAGAGGATTCTTGGCAGTACATACCATCGCGCCAAAATCTAGTAAAGTTAAATTCCAAGTTGCAACTTTCTTTGCAGGCGCAACTAATTCTGCTGTTCTCCAGAGTAACTTACATCGAGATTTTACGCGATCGCCCTTCAATCCAAAAAAACGCTCTAAAATACGTGCTACATTTGTATCGAGAATGGCTAGCGGTTGGTCGAAAGCTTGCGAACAGATAGACCTCGCTGTATAAATGCCGATTCCTGGCATTTCTAACAACAGCTTTTCAGAATCGGGAATTTTACCTTTATACTTATCTAGAATAATTTGTGCTGACTGATATAGTCGTTCGGCACGAAAAAATAGACCCAGAGGTTTTAAGATTTGAGCGATGTCTTCAACGGTTGCAGCGGTCAACTCTTGAAGGGTAGGATATCGATCTAAGAAAGCTTCGTAGATAGGAACGACTGTTTGAGCGTCGGTTTTTTGCAGCATGAATTCAGCGATGAAGAGAGCATAGGGATTGCAAGTCCGTCGCCAAGGAAAATCTCGTAAGTTTTGTTTTGCCCACTCAGACAACTGGCAGCGAAACCATTTAACTTTAGCTGGAGTAATATTTTCTTCAATTTGAGCGATCGCTACTTTCATATTATCGAAGTAACTTGTAACTGTTTTGTCATGAAAAGACAGCTATGCTTGCCAGGCTTTCCTGGAAGTTCGCCAAAAACCTCATAACCATGTTTAAGATAAAAGCTGGGAGATTGAAAGCTAAACGTATACAAAAATACTCTATCGCATCCTCGTCGAATCGCTTCTTGTTCTGCGGCAGTCAATAAGGAATGTCCGTATCCATACTTTCGCAAATCTTCTCGTACCCAAAGCACGTCGATATATAACCAATTCCAGGAAGTCGAAGCAATAATTCCACCAACTATCGCTTTTTGCTCGTCTCGCAGGAAAAGAATTAAGGGTTTGAAGTTATCTTCGCCAGTACGATCGCGGTTAAATTCAATTATAGCTCTGTTGAGCGTTTCGATATCTTGGCGAGCGGGGTTTTCTTCTAGCGTTATCATAACTGTTTGAGTCATTTGTGCTTTTTAAATCTCCAGGCGATCGAATTCTAAATTCATTCTAAAAGTTTGAACAGTTGATTTTATTCGCATGTTAGCGATGCAAAATTTTAACCTATTTTCTTATTCGTATTATTCGCTACTTTTACTTAAGTATTAAAGAATACTTTTAACGTTAAATTCTTTAAAAATCCTTTAAAGATATAAAAACTTTTCCTAACTGAATAAACAATTAAAAAGGAAAACTTATCAAGCGCGATCGCTTCACTAATCGGTCACCTACAATTGTTATGAAAGTTACCAAAATCAAAGAACTCGAAGAACTCATTCAAAAAGTTAAAGCCGCTCAAAAAGAATACGCTACTTACACTCAAGAACAAGTCGATATAATCTTCAAAAAAGCGGCTCTAGCAGCTAATTCTGCTCGTATTCCCCTAGCGAAAATAACCGTTGCCGAGACGGGTATGGGAATTATAGAAGATAAAGTAATCAAAAATCATTTTGCCTCAGAAATTATCTACAATAAGTACAAAAATGAGAAAACCTGCGGAATAATCGAAGAGGATAAATCTTTTGGCTTGCAAAAAATTGCCGAACCCGTAGGAATTTTGGCGGGAATTATTCCAACGACGAATCCAACTTCAACAGCAATTTTTAAATCTCTCATTGCGCTAAAAACTCGCAATGCAATTATTTTTTCGCCTCATCCAAGAGCTAAAAATTGCACGATTGAAGCAGCTAAAACAGTTCTCGAAGCTGCCGTAGCAGCAGGAGCGCCAGAGAATATTATCGGATGGATTGACGAACCATCAGTGCTTCTTTCTCAGACATTGATGCAGCATCCCAATATTAATCTTATCCTCGCGACGGGCGGACCGGGAATGGTAAAAGCGGCTTATTCTTCCGGTCGTCCCTCGTTGGGAGTTGGCGCGGGAAATACGCCTGCTTTGATTGACGAGACAGCACCTATAAAAATGGCGGTTTCTTCGATTATTCTCAGTAAAACTTTTGATAATGGGACGATTTGTGCCAGCGAACAATCGGCGATCGCGGTGGATAGTATCTATGAGGAAGTCAAGCAAGAATTTATCGAACGGGGAGCCTATTTTCTCAATCCCGAACAAAAAGAGAAAATGGCAAATCTGATTCTGGTCGATGGAAGCATCAATCCCGATATCGTAGGTCAACCCGTCACAAAAATAGCAGCCTTAGCAGGAATTTCGATTCCAGAAAACACCCGCCTTTTGATTGCCGAAGTGGAAAAAATTGGTTTAGACGAACCATTTTCTTATGAAAAATTGTCTCCCCTTTTGGCAATGTATCGGGCGATCGATTTTGAGGATGGAGTAGACAAAGCCGATAAATTAGTTCAATTCGGCGGTAGGGGACATACCGCCGTTCTCTATACCTTACCAGGAAATCGAGAGCATATCAGGCGTTTTGAGGATAAGGTTGAAACTGCGCGGGTATTGATTAATACACCTTCATCCCAAGGCGCGATCGGAGATATTTATAACTTCCGCCTCGATCCATCGCTGACATTGGGTTGTGGAACTTGGGGTGGCAATTCGATTAGCGAAAATGTCGAACCCACTCACCTACTCAATATCAAAACAGTAGCAGAACGGCGGGAAAATATGCTTTGGTTCCGCGTTCCTCCAAAAATCTACTTCAAGTATGGCTCACTGCCAACAGCGATACGAGAATTGGCAGGCAAACAACGTGCCTTCATCGTCACCGATAAGCCGCTTTTCGATCTGGGAATGACACATGCTTTAGAAGAAGTCCTCGATGCAATTGGCTTGCAATACGACATTTTTTATGATGTCGAACCCGACCCTTCTCTCGATACCATCGATCGCGGATTGGCAGTGATGAAGACGTTTAATCCCGATGTCATTATTGCTTTTGGTGGCGGTTCTCCGATGGATGCAGCCAAAATTATGTGGTTGCTGTACGAACATCCAGAAATTGAATTTGAAGGTCTTGCTATGCGGTTTATGGACATTTGCAAGCGAGTTTATGAATTGCCGCCTTTGGGGAATAAAGCCATTATGGTTGCCGTTCCTACGACATCGGGAACGGGTTCGGAAGTGACCCCTTTTGCTGTCGTCACCGATCGCCGCAATAATGTTAAATATCCTCTAGCAGACTATGCCTTAACGCCGACGATGGCGATTGTCGATCCTGAGTTGGTGTTAAATATGCCGAAAAAACTGACAGCATATGGCGGGATCGATGCCTTAACCCACGCGATCGAAGCTTACGTGTCGGTATTGGCTTCAGAATATACTAACGGTTTGGCATTAGAAGCCATTCGCTTGCTCTTTAAATATCTCCCCAGTGCCTACAAAAACGGTGCTAGCGATCCCAAGGCGCGGGAAAAAGTTCACTACGCGGCAACGATGGCAGGAATGGCATTTGCCAACGGATTTTTGGGGATCTGTCACTCAATGGCGCACCAATTGGGAGCAATGTTCCATATTCCCCACGGGTTAGCCAATGGGTTAATGATTTCTCATGTCATCCGCTACAATGCTACGGATGCGCCCTTCAAACAAGCGACCTTCTCTCAATATAAGTATCCCAATACAAAATGGCGCTATGCCAAAATTGCTAATTATTTAGGATTGGAAGGCGAGACGGAAGACGAAAAAGTCAATCGCCTAATTGAAGCGATTGAAGATCTCAAGCGTCAGGTAGACATTCCTATCACCATCAAAGATGTTATCGACGAAAGCGAAGCAGAGTTTTATGCCAAACTAGACGAACTGAGCGATCGCGCTTTTGACGATCAATGTACGGGAGCAAACCCGCGCTATCCTCTAATTAGCGATTTGAAAGAACTTCTCGTTCGAGCTTATCACGGTCATTCATTGCTTCAACTGAGTACTCATATCGAGTCAGATGTGCAAGCGATCTTTTCATTGCTTAAAAACTTAATCTACAGGAGCAGGCTGGGTCAACGAATGAGCGATTGCCCTGGGGGGAAGCGGCAAAGCCGATCGCGGCTCGATAATATGACAATTGCGATCGCCATGTAAACTTTCATTATCATAGAGAATGATTTAACATTTTCTTTATGAGCCTAAGAACTTCAGAAAGTAATCAAAAAAATGGAGGAAACCCGTGTCTACCGAAGTTCTAGATAAACAATCTACTTCAGTTGTCCGCAAACCCGCACCTCGCTATCGCGTTTTACTCCATAACGATGACTTCAATTCGATGGAGTACGTAGTACAAACATTGATGAAGACGGTTGCAGGCATGACGCAGCCTCAAGCTGTCAATATTATGATGGAAGCGCACACCAACGGACTCGCCTTGGTTATTACCTGTGCGATGGAACACGCAGAATTTTACTGCGAGACTTTGAAAAATCATGGTTTGAGTAGTACTATCGAACCGGATGAATAAAATTCATCCCAATTCCTTCATGTCTGTTTCATTTTGACTCTCGATTTAACTCGTATTAGTTCTTACCCAGCACCAGCAAGGCTGGGAATTTTTATCCTAGCTTTGCTGTTAAGTTGGCTTCCTTTTGCTATTCCTATTTATCTTTTATTCAAATATGACCCCAATTTAACTACGATTTTGACAATGGGGTTAATGTTTATAGCGTTTCTAATTTTGTTGCGTTTTTGGAATCAAAAAGTTTATCAAAACACTCATTGGTTAAAACGCTATGGACTAGAAACAACTAGAAAAAATGGAATCGATTTAGTTAATGGATTAAGTATTGGATTTGCAGTTACGCTAAGTTTATTTATCTTAGAAGCTATTTTCGGTTGGGTTATTATCAAAACTCCTTCGCTTTTTTTGCTAAAAATTGTTGGAGAAGGATTGATTAGTGGATTGGGAATTGGGTTAATTGAAGAATTCTTTTTTAGAGGTTTCTTATTAGATGAGCTAGAACAAGATTATTCTCCTAATATTGTTCTTTGGGCAAATGCACTAATTTTTGCGCTGCTACATTTTCTTAAACCTATTGAAGAAATTATTCGGACTTTTCCAACCTTTCCAGCTTTAATTTTACTAGGATTAACCTTGGTTTTTGCCAAACGTTCCTGCTCGAAACGCTTAGGAATATGTATCGGACTTCATGCTGGATTAGTCTGGGGATACTATATTCTCAATGTCGGTCAATTGTTGGAATATACTAACAAAGTTTCGCCTTGGATAACGGGAATTGATAGCAATCCGATCGCGGGTGCAATAGGATTGGTTTTTTTAGGAATTTTAGCGCTTTGGATGAAGAAAAGAGCAACGTCTCTACCACTAAACACCGATCGCTAATAACTGATAACTGAAAATGGCGATCGCAAGCCTCACACAATTTCTAGAGATCGGTCATAATTAAGTTTAGTAACAAATTGGGGCAATGATTTGGCAAGAAATTTCTGGTAGTTGGATTCTCATCGGACGACGACCTATCGGGATCGTTCATTTTCTCGGCGGTGCTTTTGTGGGAGGCGCGCCTAATATTACCTATCGTTATTTGCTCGAACAACTGGGAAAAGCTGGATATGCAGTAATTGCTACCCCATTTGTCAATACTTTCGATCACGGTGCGATCGCGCGTAGCGTCCTCAATCGTTTTGAGAATATTCTAGAGCGATTGCAAGCCACTAATGCACTTGGTCAAAGCTATCTCCCCATCTATGGAATCGGTCATAGTATGGGATGCAAGCTACACTTAATCATCGGTAGCGTTTTTCCAGTCGAACGTGCGGGTAATATCTTAATATCTTTCAACAATTATCCCGTTCGTCGTGCAATTCCTTTTATCGAACAGTTAGAACTCGACGCAACTTTAAACTTAGAATTCACTCCTTCACCAGAAGAAACGAACTTACTAATTGCCAAACATTACGAAGTTCGTCGCAATCTTTTAATTCGTTTTACCAATGACGAGATCGATCAAACTTCTACTTTAAATCCCGTCTTACAAGAACGCTTTCCTAATATGGTAGCTTCGCTATCGCTTCCTGGCAATCACCTAACTCCCCTCGGACAAAACGTTAACTGGAATTGGCAACCAGGGGAAATCTTTACACCCTTCGATGCGATCGGACAATGGGTTAAACAAGGATTTTCTGGCGATTTAGAACGTCTCAATCAAGAAATTTTACGCTGGCTCAATCCAGTTATGAGTTTTTAATAATTGGGGAATGGGGAGTATTAGAAGATAAGGAAGAATATTAGCTTGCGAAAATTCTAAAACTAATCAACCTGAGTTTTAGATAAGAAAATGTTGAGTTACTCTATGTCTTCCGGCGAAAGCGTCTTCGTGCCGAAAACGCCAGTTCTTCCTGGGAAAGACGACCTTTTTGAGAACTTCAAGATCTTTTCACGCATATCCCAATGTCTCAGTCACCATTCCCTATTACCCATTTAATCAAGTTTGGGTTTTGAACTTACTCCTGCTTGAGCAAAAGCAGAACCGGAAGAGAATTCAAAATCTTCTCCATAAGCTTCCTCTCCGTGTTCCTCTATATCCAGACCTTACAGACACCAGGTAACGCCAATGAGTCCCATCGCAACTAAACTCATCATCATGGTATTGAGAACGTTGCGCGATCGCACTAATCCTCCGTAAAAGAACGCTAATCCTGGAGTCATCAACAGAACAAGCGCTGTAGAAATTAGCATCCAGGTAGTATCGCCCGTATCTATTGGGTTTTTAGTTGCGGCTTCCTGCGCTAAGGCACTGCCACCAGGCAAGACACAGCATAACACTAGAGCAATAAGTGTAATCAAGACAAATTTATTGAACATTGTCTTTTTTCTATTCCTTAAAAATAAGGTTTTAACAATTAATAATATTGCCATTATAAATAGCAGTTTTTTATAAAAAAAAGCTTAAAACAAAGAGAGAAAATACCATTACAAAGCATTTGAAAAGGTTATTTTCTCTCTTTTTAGAGTTTAATTTTTTTTGGAACTTAATACAGAAAAAATGTCATGTTTTCCTCAATAATTAGATTAAGAAAAAACGATGCAATTTTATCGCTCGGAGTTTATATTTCTGAACGACTTGTCAAATCCACTCCGCTGACACTAGTACCACGGCTACCGCCAAAGATATCAGATTCCTTGACAAAGCCACTATAAGCTTCCATCCCGTGTTCGCCGATATCTAAACCGTTGATCTCTTCTTCGAGACTGACGCGCAGACCAAATACAGCTTTTAGCACTATCCAAACTACAACGCAAAAGACAAGCGTAAAAGCACAGCAAGCTAGAAGTCCGATGATTTGGTTGATTAGTTGAGTAACGCCACCGCCAAAGAAAAGTCCTTTTACGTCGTATCCCGTTCCTACATCAGCAGCAAACAATCCTACGGCTAAGGTTCCCCAAATCCCGTTAACCAAGTGAACGGAAGTTGCGCCTACTGGGTCGTCAATTCTCAGGTTGTCAAAGAAAGAAACCGCATAAACTACGAGGACTCCAGCAATCAAACCAATAATAGCGGCACTCACAAAAGAAACATACGCACAGCCAGCAGTAATCGCTACTAAACCAGCAAGGATACCGTTGATAACCATTGAGAGGTCTGGCTTGCCATCTTTCGTCCAAGAAGTTATGGTAGCCGCAATTCCGCCTGCTGCTCCTGCTAAATTAGTTGTCACCGCGATGTAAGGGACATTTGTATTAGCGATTAATTCCGAACCTGGATTAAATCCAAACCAGCCTATCCAGAGGATCAAACATCCCAGCGTCGCGATACTCATATTATGACCTGGGATAGCATTGATGCGACCGTCTCTATATTTGCCTTCTCTAGGGCCAAGAACAGCAGCACCAACTAAAGCCGCACATCCACCAACAGCGTGTACGACTGTCGAACCAGCAAAATCTTTAAATCCTAACGTTGACAGCCAGCCGCCGCCCCAAACCCAGTGTCCGGTAATCGGATAAGAGATGCCAACCAATAATAAACTAAAGATTAAAAAGTCAACGAACTTGATTCTTTCTGCAACCGCACCGGAAACAATGGTCGCAGCCGTTCCCGCAAAGGCAACTTGAAAAAGAAAGAAAACGGGCACGGGCAGGGCCCCTGCACCGTTATAAGTCGCTGGGTCATTACTGCTTAAAAACCAGCCTCCCGCGCCAATAAAACCATTGTTGATGTTGGCGAACATTAAGGAAAATCCGGTCGCCCAAAAAGAGATGGTTGAGAGGGCAAAAACAATTAAGTTTTTGGCGAGGACGTTGACAGCGTTTTTCTGGCGACAGAAGCCAGTTTCTAGCATGGCAAATCCGGCGTTCATAAAAATGACCAGAATTGATGCTATCAATACCCAAATCATGTTGAGCATCCCTTGGACATCTTCTGCCTTCAGGGGGGTATCTTGAGCGACAGCAGAACTATTCCAGACAACAAAGATAACCGCTGCTAGAGGAATACAGGCGAGCCAATAGGGAGAAAAAACTTTAGTTATCTTTTGAATAGATTCAAGCGAAGGAGCATTCCACAAAGAGATAGGGGAATGCTGCCTATTTGCTTGTCTTCTATTGAGTGAAGGCGATTTTCGATCGATTTTGTGTTTAGACATCATGGTTAGACATTAACTAGATTCGCGAAATAGATAAAGTTCATTGAGAACTTTTTGCTGATTGCATTACTCCTTAAGTTAGATTGGGGAGCGACGATTCGAGCAGATATAGCTTTGTCATCATTCATTCGCGACGCAGCTTGAGGGTTTTGTGTGAGGAGAGGTTTGGTATCTTCAATCCAGTTATGCAGGACTTGCTGTTTTTATTAATCTTTAGGCTTAAAAATAAAACTGTACAGATCGCTACAACATTACGTCAAGATAACTGAATACCCCGACTTAAAGCGATCGCGATCGCCCCTCGAAGTTCTCAAATTCTTAATTTTTTAGGGTTTGCTTTCTGTATCTTTCAATACATTTCTTGCGCTAGAATTTAAAGGTTTTGCGATCGCCACAAGGGATTTTAAGACCTTTTTCGGCATTGCGCATCTAAATCCGTTGATATCACTTAAATTTAAACAAAGAAAACCCCATTTTAACAACAGATTAATCGCATTTTTATCTCTTTACTTATGCAACTTAAATACGTAATAGTTTAATTAAATCTTTACAAAATTCAAAGGCTTGATTGTAAAAAAAAATTAACAATTCTCTCATTGAATGAACTATCAACTCGAAGATCGTCAGATGATGCAGCGATGTCTGCAACTTGCCCGCCAAGCTATAGGCAAAACCTCTCCTAATCCAATGGTCGGTGCGGTTATCATCCGAGATGGCAAAATTGTCGGCGAAGGCTTTCATCCCCAAGCAGGTCAACCCCATGCAGAAGTTTTTGCCCTGCAAGCAGCAGGCGAAAGAGCTAAAGGAGCAACCGTTTATGTCAACTTAGAACCATGCAATCACTACGGGCGTACTCCTCCTTGTACGGAGCACTTATCGCGGCGGGGGTTGCAAAAGTCGTCGTTGGCGCGATCGATCCCGATCCTCGCGTCTCTGGCGGTGGAATAGAAAGGCTCAAAAGTGCGGGGATTGAGGTAGTTGTGGGAGTAGAAGAAGAAGCCTGCCGTCAGTTAAACGAAGCCTTTATTCATCGAACGCTTTACAAGAAACCGTTTGGTATCCTCAAATATGCCATGACTCTCGATGGCAAAATTGCCACAACAACAGGACATAGTGCTTGGGTAACGAGCAAAGAATCTCGCCATTTAGTCCATCAATTGCGATCGACCTGCGATGCGGTTATTATTGGGGGCAATACGGTTCGTCGAGACAATCCCTATTTAACGACCCATCAAGTCTCTTCTCACAATCCGTTGCGAGTCGTCATGAGTCGTCGCCTCGATTTACCGACTCAAGCTAATCTTTGGGATACTCAAGAAGTACCGACTTTAGTTTTTACTGAAGTAGGAAGCGCTTGCGACAAGCAAAAACAGCTATCGGCACAAGGCGTAGAAGTATTAGCGTTAAAATCCCTAACGCCTTTAGCCGTCATGCAAAACTTATACGATCGCGGTTTATCATGCGTATTGTGGGAATGTGGAGGAACTTTAGCCGCTGCTGCGATCGCACAAAAACCGTTCAAAAAGTTATGGCATTTATTGCCCCAAAAATTATCGGCGGTCGTATAGCACCTTCTCCAGTAGGAGATTTGGGATTACAACAAATGACAGAGGCTTTACAACTGGAGAAAGTAACCGTAAGCGCGATCGCTTCTGACTTTTTAATTGAAGGATATTTGTTATAAGCTGTCACAGGTTCAAATTGCTTCTAACTTTGAGCAACAGGTAACAGGGAATAGGGAACAGGAAAAGAGAACCGCCATAAAACTTTATCTATACTAAATGCAAAAATTCAGTCCTCCGATTTAGTGGCGGGAGTATGGCAAAATCGTTAAAAGACTTTTTTAACAAAATTCACGGATCGATATGGCACTCATTATTACGGGCAAAGGATTCATCCGCGATCTCGAAAAAACTGGTGCATTAGGAACCTACGTTCCCCTAGAAGGAGGATATGAGGGGCGCTATCAGCGACGACTGCGAGCGGCTGGTTATGTTACGCTATCGATGAGCGCTAGGGGATTAGGTGATGTAGGAGCCTATTTAACCGGAGTACACGGGGTTCGTCCGCCTCATTTGGGCAAAAAAACGATTGGAAACGAAGCTGCTGTAGGAATGGTTTACTACATTCCTCCGATTGCTACCTATCAACTAGAAATGCTCCCACCAAAATCTAAAGGTTTAGTCTTGTGGATTATTGAAGGAATCATTCTGTCTCGTATCGAAATAGAATATTTAGCTAATTTACCCAAACAAGATTCTCGCCTTAAAGTTGTTGTAGAGATGGGCGGCGATCGCGTTTTCAGTTGGAAAAACCTTATAGAAACAGTAGCCGCAGCGTAAACAGTTATCAGTTATCAGTAGGGGCGCATGGCGTGCGCCCTTACAGAAATGACATTATCGCTCGTCGGTCATTAATATTTGATTCTTCCTTATCTTCGGAGTCTCTTCGCCTTCTGTTACTTCGCGATATTGGCTGGCGATAATAGCAACCATCAGCCACCAAAGCGTATTGACTTCGGGACGATGGAACACGGTATCGACGCATCCGTGAGCGAGAATCCCTACCATAGATGCGATCGCAGCAATTAACCACAAACCTTGAGCCTTACCGTTGTCCCGCAAGCGTCCAACGATCCGAACGCCTTGCGTTATCGTCACTGCAATTAACCACAAAAAACAACTCACGCCAATAAAACCAGTTTCTATCAGCGTATCGAGCCAGATAGAATAAGCGCTTAAAGCCGTATAGCGAGGGCGCATATAAAGGGGATAAACCTGGTTAAATGCCTCGTTTCCCGGCCCGATACCGAGAATAGGGCGATCGCGAATCATATCAATCGCCGCCATCCAGACATTCATGCGAAAATTATTGCTACTATCTTTTCTGCCCGCAAAAATACTCATCACTCGCAACTGCAACGGTTCGACCAATACCACTGCTGCGATTAGCAACGCCGCTAACCCCCCGAAAACAATTGGCAACAACCACCGCCGCCAAAAGGGAGAAAAATAGTCAATAAACCAGTAGTACAGCAATAACAAAAAAGCCGCACTTAGGGCAAGCATCCCAATCCAACCGCCGCGACTCCCCGTAAAAAACAAACAGGCACAATTAACGATTATCATAGTCATCGCTAGTGCTTTCGGCAACCAACCGCGCCAAACAAAAACGGCTGCAACGCTTAACGCGATCGCGCTGAGAAGATAGCTAGCCAAAAGATTGGGATTGCCCAAATAACTAAAAACCCTCGTTTGTTGAGCTAATTCCGAAGTGGGATCGTTCCAGGTTGCCAACTGTTCGACTCCATAAATCTGTTGTCGAATGCCATAGCCGCTCACTACGAGGGAAACATGGAGGAAGATAGCGATAATCCAAGATAATAAACGGGGCGATCGCAACACTCTAGCTGAAAGCGCAAACATGAGCAAATAGAGCGTTAGCTTAACCCAACCCGAAAAAGCCGCCGTTTTAACAGGAGAAAACGCAAAAGCTACCGTTGCAATTCCCCAATAAAGCAACACCAGCAAATGAATCGGCGTAATTCCTGGCTTGCCATTTTCGGTGAGGGTGAGTAACATCCAATAGACTCCACCCGCAATTAATAACAAACCGATAATCGTATTGGGGACGAAGGGAGCCAGAATTAACACCAGACTGACTAAAACAGCACCCGGTAAATCCGACCATTGCAGCAGCCAGCTTGCCTCTCGCCAGCTACCAAACGCGCCCACGAGTCGATAAAAATAACTGGCGAAGCGCCACTGAGACAGATGTAGTTCTGAAAGCGTCAGTCGTTGCCAAACAAAATTCATAGCGTGAAATGGAGTTAGATATCATTGCGCTGGATCGTTTTTTTCAGCGGACAGTATCTGTTGACCGATCGCTGATAACTGATTTCGTCGCCGTCAACTGAACAATAGACTAACATCATCTCGCTAATTTAAGATTTTGGATTTTCCAGATCGTTGTCCTGAGAAGTAATTTTCGGCAAGATTAAAACATAGCGATAGCCTAATTCTGGCGAACCTTGGACGACAATTTTACCGCCATGACTTTCGGCTAAATGACAGCCTAAGATTAAACCCAAGAGTTTTTGGGGATCGTTACCATGAAAATCTTGTTGTCTTTGATTGGCTCGATTGAAAACCGCTTCCAAAGATGACGTAGTTAGGACGCGATTGCCTTCTTCTTCATAAAAGGCTTCCCCTGCGAGAGTGCCATGGCAATTGCCCAGTTGACGATTATCTATTGTAGACTGACCGAGCGCCAACAAAGTTTCATCGGCGATCGCAGGACTGGCAAGACTGGGTAAAGCAGGCAGGTTGATTTGAGGCAAACCGTCATCCAACCAAGGATGAGATGCCCAAACTGCAATATTCAGCGTTTCGTTTCTACGGGAGAAGTGAAGGCGAACTTCACTTCCTGGTTCTGAAAATTCAATGACGCTAGCGACTAGAAAATAAAGTGATTGTTGAACTTTGTCTTTGTCAAGAGACCAAATACGTTTTCCTGGTTCTACTGAGAGACGAAGGTCTTGGCGTTTTTGCTTAGCTGCTTCTGCCAGACTATTGATGACCTGCTGACACAGCATTTCAACATTGAGAGAATTTAATTTCAGTTGCGTTGCATTGTCTTGAACGACTCCCATTTTAAGGATGTCGTTGACCAGTGAATTCATCTGTTGCCCGCTATTGTGAATAATTTGTAAATATTCTTTTTGTTTGCTAGTTAAAGAACCAAACGTTTCCCCGATTAAAACACTTGCCATACCAATAACAGCAGTTAGTGGAGTGCGGAGTTCTTCAGTGAGTTGGGATAGTAATTTGAGTTTGATGGCGTGTTCGGATGTCAAAACTGGCGGAGCAACGGGAGAAACGCTTTTTTTAGTGTTATCGATCCCGTCGGGCGTTGGCGAAGGGCGCTCTTGAGCCAGCCATTCATTGACTTGAGCTTGAGAGGGTCGAGCTTTAAGTAAATGCTCTCTCTCAAATTCTCTCAAACACCAGCGAGCGCTCAGCGCCAAAAATTCTATATCTCTAGGACTAAACTGACGCGGAACCAGATCCATGACTGCCAGGGAGCCAATACACTGTCCGTCGGCGGTAATTAGGGGAGTACCCAGATACGCACGAATGCCATATTGTTGTACTAATAAACTGTTAGCCAAGAAAGATTCGTTAGAGGAATCGTTGATGGCAAAGTTTTGCTGGCTGTCGGCGACATAAGTACAGAAAGCTTCCTGTCTGGGCAGTAGTCGGGTAGAAGCTAGCTGGTTCATCAATCCCAAACTCGATAATCCAACGGCGGACTTGAACCAAACGCGATCGCTGATTACTAAGCTCAAGACGCAAATTGGCGCTTCGAGAAAGCGAGCGGCAGTTTGAATGGCTTCGTCGAATACGGGAATAGCTTCCGATTCGAGCAAACCTAAGTCTTTTAAAGTAGCCATTCGTTTTTGTTCTCGCGCTTCTGGGGTTAGACCATCTAAACGACAAAAGAGCCTATTCGTTGAATTTATCATGCTGACTCGTGCCCCCCAAATCTCCTGCTTGCCATTGTTGTATTATTCTTGGATTGATTTCACTGAACTGAGTTTTAAAATATTTTTGGGAAAATGTTTTGTTAGCTCCTGACTTTTGCGGGGTTGCGATCGCCCTTTGGGACATCAGCAAAGCCGATCTCCAAAGAATGCAGGCCGACATTCAAGCATTGCACCATTGAAACATTCTCGTTCTGTTATTTCTAAAGTTCCCAAAATAGGTCGATAACGAACATCTCGATGCAAAATTTTTAAATTTTTTTTGCTCTCGCAAAAGCTTCTTTTTGAGGAGAGCGTTAACCAAAAGTATTGAGAGCAAACGAAAATGACGATAAAAACAATTCGTTATGCTACCCAAAAAGATGCAAAATCAATTTTCGCGATGACGCAAGCTGCTTATGCTGGCTATCGCGCCTTGCTTCCTTACAGCAGTGTTTGGCAGGAAACACCAGAAGATGTAGCAGACGAAATGAGACTCGGCCCAGTTCTATTATTTTTGCAAGAAGATAGGCTTATAGGTAGCATTCGCTGTCATATCAAGTACGAACAAGATCTCTCGCGTTTTCTCTACATCCATCGGCTAGCAGTCTTGCCCGATTATCGACGGCAAGGAATCGGACGGACTTTGATGGAAGCATCTGAGACTATTGCTAAATCGTTAAGTTTAGCGGAAATTTGCCTAGAAGTACGCGCAGCACAACCCGACAACCAACAGTTTTATCTCAAACTCGGCTATCGGGTTGGTGCGATTAGTTTGTATTTGCCCGACGGTAGTCCTCGCGCCTACTGGATGTCAAAAAACATCATTTAGCAAAACGTTCGGATGTCGTCCAAACTGGATGAGAAAACAGCGATGCCGTGACTCGTACTCCGCGCAACTGATTTAACAGAGGCAGATGTCCGACAGGAGCGCTAAGATCCCAAATAAATTGGCTGGGGTATTGCGTCCAGTTATTCCCTTCTTTCCAGCCGATTTTCGGCCACAGTTTGGTGAAATCTTTACCGACAGACAACCACAACTGATGCTGTTGGGCAAATCCAAATTTTCCTTCCGAATAAACCCACCACAAAGAATCGATTGTTTCCAAATCGCTATTAGGAAACTGCTCGACTTCTGTAAAATAAATCCATTTCCGCCCGATCGCTGCTTCTCCTGCTAATTCGCAGAGTTTTTGCCGAGTCAGACTATCAGCCGCTTGAAAGTCTTGCTGGGCGAGTAAGTGTTGCAGGAGACGATAATCAATATTGCGAGCAGATTTGAGAGGAATTAACCCTTCAGGAAAATCGGTTTGCAGAAATTCTTGAGTGGGGAGGGTATTAACGCGATAAAGAATTTGATAAGCTTTACCTGCAACGGGATCGGGAGGAAGAGACTGACGGGAGCGCAAAAACTCCATCAGAACTGTTAAACCGCGATCGCCATAGTTGACAAGCTGAGAAACTATCTGAAGTTGATTTTTTTGAGGCTCGATTGGAAGTCGTTCGGTTAACCGAGCGAGATCTTCGTCGACACCTTGAACTGAAGCAGTAGAATGGTCATTCATGACGCGATCGCTTGTTGACCTTTGCAATTACTACTAATAACACTAATCCCGCTCGATTGGTCATTTTCAATGAGTCTTAAGAAAACCCTAACGAGTTGCTGTTTTTACTGCAAGCCAGAGAAAAAAAATGTTATCTGTAATTATTGCTTTCATACTTTAAAGGGCAAACGAATGTACGAAAAAATAAATCCTCCGACAACTGGTTCTCGCATTACCTTTAAAGATGGCAAACCCATCGTTCCCAACGATCCCATCATTCCATTCATTCGTGGCGATGGGACGGGTGTTGATATTTGGCCAGCTACCGAAAAAGTTATCGACGCAGCCGTTAAAACTGCCTACGGCGACAAGCGCAAAATTAATTGGTTTAAAGTTTACGCAGGCGACGAAGCTTGCGAAATGTACGGAACGTATCAATATTTGCCAGAAGATACCCTCACGGCTATTCGAGAATACGGCATTGCGATCAAAGGCCCGCTTACGACTCCCATCGGTGGGGGAATTCGTTCTCTCAATGTGGCGCTACGACAAATTTTCGACCTTTATGCCTGCGTCCGTCCCTGTCGCTACTATACGGGAACGCCTTCCCCGCATAAAACGCCCGATAAACTAGATGTGATTATCTATCGGGAAAATACCGAAGATATTTATCTGGGGATCGAATGGCGACAAGGAACCGAAATAGGTGAAAAACTGATTAATTACCTCAATAACGAACTCATTCCCGCTACCAAGGAACACGGGAAAAAACAAATTCGCCTCGATTCGGGGATTGGCATCAAACCGATTAGTAAAACGGGTTCTCAGCGGTTGGTTCGTCGCGCGATCGAACACGCTTTGCGCCTTCCCCAACATAAACAAATGGTAACTTTGGTACACAAAGGCAACATTATGAAATATACCGAAGGCGCTTTTCGCGATTGGGGATACGAATTAGCGATTAGCGAGTTTCGTTCGGTTTGCGTCACCGAACGGGAATCCTGGATTTTGGGCAATAAAGAGAAAAATCCCGACCTCAGCTTAGAGGAAAACGCACGGCAAATCGATCCTGGGTTTGATGCGCTGACCTCAGAAAAAAAAGCCGAAATTCTCGAAGAAGTGAAAACCGTGCTGGATTCAATTTGGGAGACACACGGCGATCGCAAGTGGAAAGAAAAGATAATGGTCAACGATCGCATTGCCGATAGTATTTTTCAACAAATTCAAACCCGACCCGACGAATATTCTATCCTTGCGACGATGAACTTAAACGGCGATTATCTCTCCGATGCGGCGGCGGCTATCGTCGGCGGCTTGGGAATGGGGCCTGGTGCGAATATTGGCGATAGCTGTGCGATTTTTGAAGCGACTCACGGGACGGCTCCCAAACACGCGGGTTTGGATCGGATCAACCCCGGTTCGGTCATCCTCTCAGCCGTGATGATGCTAGAGTATATGGGCTGGCAAGAAGCAGCAGATTCGATTAAAAAAGGCATTTCTGGCGCGATCGCGAGTCGAGAAGTAACCTACGATCTGGCTCGCTTGATGATTCCTCCTGTCGAGCCTCCTTTGAAGTGTTCTGAGTTTGCTCAAGCAATTATCAATCGTTTTAACGATTAGGCAAAAGCGAATCTCCATCGTCAGCCAGGGCGTTCTTTCGTGCGTCCTGGTTAGCATAGATAAAGAGAAAGTGAGGCGTTTGTAAATTTTGTTTTCGCCTAAAGCATTGCATATGGAATAAAAATCGCTCCCAATGTTGATTAAAACAGATGTTTGTAGAAAATGCCCGACTAAATCCCAAGCAGTTGTCTATTATTCATATTGAGATTTTAAGATGAACGGTTTATCTGAAACTGATTTACCAGTATTTAACCTACTCAGTATCGGTCAACGAGGAGTAGGAAAAACGGTTTTTTTGGCAGGTAGTTATGTAGAATTGCAAGGAAGTCGAACCAAAAATAGCGATCGCGCTCTGTGGCTAGAATGCCAAGATAGTCAGGGAAAAGAAAACCTAGAAGCTGTCCTCGACTACATCGCTAGAACGGGAGACTATCCACCTCCCACCATGAAAATTACGGATTTTAACTTTAGTTTAAACGCTCACAGTCGGCAAGGAGAGAAAAAGCTATGTGCTTTTCGCTGGTGGGACGTTCCAGGCGAGTCTTGTAACTTTCGCGACCCCGATTTTCAAAAAATGGTGTTGAATTCCCATAGTTGCTGCGTTTTTATTAACGGGTACGCACTGGTTAACAATCCAAAATATGTAGAAATATTTGAAAGTGCATTCAGACAAGTAATAGCGATCGCTTCTTTGGTCAAAGAGCATGGTTTAGACTACGGCTTTGCCTTAATTTTTACCCAATGCGATTTACTCGAACCCGGTCCGGTCAGTCAATTGCAAATCGAAGAGAATTTACAACCCCTGCTGGCTCGCCTTGATGCCGTCAGCGCCAAATATCAACGGTTCTACTCAGCGATTCCTATTACCGCTCATCAACAAAATTTCCAATTGAGCGCCACAGGGGGAGCCGCTGCTCTCGTGTGGCTGCTCGGCGAGTTGAACAAAACCGAGCCGTTTCAAGAGAGAAGAACCTTAGAGAGTGGTTTAAAACAAGGCGTGCCTGTTGCCGCCGAGCGCCAACGCGCCTCAACAGTTGACAATCCCAATCGCAATCGTTATTTACCGCTGCTAATAGCATCGAGCCTTGGCGTGTTGGGAATGAGTCTGGTACTGTTTTTTGTCTTTGGTCGCCTATCGCCGAGTACCGAACAAGCTCAGAGTCCGACAGAACAAATTAGTCTGTATGAGAATGTCCTCGCTCGCGATCCCAATAACATAGATGCGTTAATCAATCTGGCTCAACTTTATCTAGATGGGAAACAGTCTGATAAAGCAATGCCTATCTTAGAAAAAATCGTTCAACAGCGACCCGACAATATGGATTGGCAATTTATTCTGGCGCAACTTTATGAAAATAAAGAAGAAAAGCAGAAAGCAGAATCTGTCTACGATCGCATTCTTGTCAAGCAAAACAATAATGTAGAAGCACTGGTTAAAAAAGCCCTGTTGCGTAACGAACAAGGCGATGTTCAAACGGCTAAAACTCTCTTTGCTAAAGCCGAGAAAGTAGCTCAAAGCGATTCTTTGAGGGATCGAGTGAAGGCAATCTCGCAAAGCGTTCTTCAAGAACAGTAACTGAAATCGATTTATCTGACTTTGTTACTTTCGAGCTTAATCTGGGGAATTATATATGTAAAAAAGATTTTTATGAGAGAACAAATTGAATTGCTAACCGAAAACCTTAGCTGCACGATTGTCGGTAAAGCTAGTTCTATTCGGTTAGTGTTAGTGGCGCTGCTGAGCGGCGGTCACGTCCTTTTGGAAGACGTTCCAGGAGTCGGCAAAACGCTTTTGGCTAAATCTCTCGCGCGATCGATTGACGGCCGCTTTCAACGCATTCAATGTACGCCAGATTTACTCCCAACGGATATTACGGGAACCAATATCTGGAACCCCAATACTAGAGAATTTGAATTTTTACCCGGTCCTACCTTTGCGAACGTACTGTTAGCTGACGAAATTAATCGAGCTACCCCCCGCACCCAATCGGCTTTACTAGAGGTGATGGAAGAAAAACAAGTAACCATCGATGGCGTAGCTCGCGCCGTGCCTCAACCCTTTTTCGTCATTGCAACCCAAAACCCGATTGAATATCAAGGGACATTTCCTTTACCAGAAGCGCAAATGGATCGCTTTACCCTTTCTCTGAGTTTAGGCTATCCAACTGAAGAAGAAGAACTTCAGATGCTACAAAAACAAAATGAAAGAATTAGCGTAGATACTCTCAAACCCTGCATTTCTCCAGAAAGCGTCCAAGAACTACAACGCCTCGTCAGCCAAGTTAAAGTGACTTCTGACCTGCAAAAATATATGCTTAACTTGGTACGCGCCTCGCGTAACGATGATGAAATTGCTCTCGGCGTTAGTCCGCGCGGCACGGTTGCCTTACAAAAAGCAACTCAGGCATTGGCTTTTCTGGAGGGCCGAGATTATGCTATTCCTGATGATGTGAAATTGTTGGCACCTCACGTTTTGTCTCATCGTCTAATTCCCGTGGGAGGGCGACAAGCTAAAACAATCGTTGAGAGGTTGCTGCGTACCATCCCAATAGAAACAATTCTCATTTGAGAAGGTTATAAGTCAAGCAACAGATGTTCGATTATCTAAGAATAACTAAGTTTCGTTGGTTATTGCTCTTACTATTCGCGATCGCATTGTGGAGTATTGGACTGGGATGGGGGATAGCACTCGCCCTCGATAAATCGGTCGATCCTATTTCCAGTCGCTATCAAACCGGACAAGAGTTGTATCTAGAAAATTGTTCTGGCTGTCATATTGCTCTTCCTCCCGAAGTTTTACCAACGGAAGCTTGGAAAAAACTGCTTGAAAAACCTGAAGATCATTACGGTCAAGTTTTGACAAATACGATTAGAATTTCTCAATTGCTGATATGGGACTACTTAAATGCTTATTCTCGTCCCGTAACCCCCAACGAAGCCATTCCGTTATACGTAGGACAATCCCGTTACTTTAAGGCACTTCATCCCAAAGTTGAATTTCCCGAACCCGCTACCCATAAAACTTGCATTGCTTGTCATCCTGGTGCGGCTGATTTTAACTTTCGTTCTTTGACTCCTGAATGGGAAAATGCACCGTAAAAAGGATTGGTTACGGTTAGCTCGTCTCCTCAAGATAAAATTTAGAGTTGGTATATTCGCTTGCGATCGCGCTCCTGTCTTATATTGAAGCGTTTGACCGGGAAACAGCGCTAAATTAAGCAATTATAATAGAAGTTTTACTATTATATTTGCTTTTGCTTGCTATGTTAAAAATTAGGCAATTTTGTCATCGTAGGAATTTAAATCGTCAAAAATTGACGAGTCTATCTGTCAAACTTTTTGGGGTAGCTATGTTGGGAATGTTGTGGAGCGAATCGGCTATGGGAGCGCCGAATGGCGTTTGGCTATCTCAACCTCAGATTAGGTTTCATGCTTCTACAAATACGATTAGTTCGGTCATGGCCGACATCCACGCACAAAACTATAGAATCGTTTTTTTGGATTTTCGCAACGTCGCCGATGAAGTGCAACAAGAGATCGCCCAGCAAGCGCGACAGCAAGGTCTAAGACCTGTGGTTTGGGTGCAGTCTCCTCAATATCGATCGCTCTCAGTGCAAGAATTAATTCATGAAGCTCGTCATGGCGATGGAATTCAAGTAGACGACCATTTTTTTGCTAATTACACCCTGACAGATTTCCGCAATCTCCGTTTTCAATACAGCCAACCAATCTTTTGTAGCATTCAGCCATTCCAGTCGGCGTTAGTGCCGCAGGTAGGTTGCAATCAGCTTGACGTTCAATGTTATGTCTCTAAAAGCTTTACGGGTTGTCAGAAGCTAGCCGACCAATTAAATGCCGTGCTGAGTTTATCTGAAAAGGATACTTACCGATATAAAGAGAAGCTGGGAAGTCGTTCTTTTAATGTTTTTTTATGGCCTTATAGCAATAGATATTTTGGGGCGAGGGCGAAAAAAACTGCGTTAGGGAAAGAATCTACAAAACAACCGCTCTCAGCTTGTCAGGGATCGTTGGCTACAATTCAGCGATTTTTGCCTCAAACCGCTTTAACATTATGTTCTATGGCTACAGAGACAAGATAGCTAACCTAAACAGTTTAAAATGCCCCTTAGCATAAAACTGCTTCTTTGTCAAGCAAAAATCAGAAGTTCTTGCTCGAAGTGAGTTAGTTAAAAATCGCTGCTTCAATTTCTGCTAAAGCTGATTCTAAATTGTCGTTAACGATTTGGCGATCGAATTCAGTAGAGGCTACAAGTTCTTCTTGCGCTCGTTTGAGGCGGCGGGCGATCGCATCTTCTGAATCTTTTCCCCTCCCTCGCAAGCGCCTCTCCAATTCAGACACCGAAGGGGGCAAAATAAAGATACATAAAGTTTGAGGAAAAGCCTGCTTAATTTGTCTAGCTCCGACGACTTCAATTTCTAGAAGCACCGAACGACCGCGATCGATCTGTTCTTGTACGCGATCGCGAGGAGTTCCGTAATAATTCCCAGCATATTCAGCCCATTCAAGCAACTGTCCCGTCTCGATGGTTTGCTCGAATTCTTCTTTTGTTACAAAATAATAATGTTTTCCGTCAATCTCTCCAGGACGCGGATTTCGCGTCGTTGCAGAAATAGACAGATAAAGTTCGGGATGACGTGCTAACAGTAACTTCACGAGAGTCCCTTTACCGACCCCACTTGGCCCTGTTAGCACGATAATTTTTCCAGTTGGCATTCGATCGAGAGGAAAGTTCCTCAATTATTATTGGCTGGAACTTCTTTACTAATGACAAAACGATGAGCGACGGTTTCTGGCTGAATTGCCGAGAGAACGACGTGGCTAGAATCAGTAATGATTACCGCACGAGTGCGACGACCGTAGGTAGCATCAATCAGTTGCCCGCGATCTCTTGCATCGGTAATAATTCGTTTAATTGGAGCCGATTCTGGGCTGACAATCGCGATGACTCGATTAGCCGAAACGATATTTCCAAAGCCGATATTAATCAATTGTACGTCCATAACACTATGCGGCTTAGCCGTGCGAGAAGCTTTTCAAAATTTACAATTCCCATGTTATCGAATAAAAATTGAAACTAACAACGATAAAACTCACATAAGCACCTTCCTTTTGGTTTTTTTTCTACTTTTCTCATATTTTTCAGCAGTTCGCTTAAGTCTAACTCTACCTAGAGGAGGATATCTTAGCAAAGATTAGCGATAAAATCGTAAATTCTCACAACAATTCTTGTAATTTTTGAGTTAATGCCTCTCGACTAAATTTCGCTAAAGTTTGCTCTCTCAGCCATTGACCTTGGCAGCGCGGATCGTTACCGCGTAATATTTCTATACAAGCTGCTGCGACCGCATCGGGATCGCGATGGGGAACTCGCCAGCCCAAGCGACCGTCCTGTAAAGGATCTGCCGATCCATCGGCATCGCCAGAAAGGACTGGTATTCCGCAAGCCATTGCTTCTAAATAGACAATGCCAAACCCTTCTTGAGACGGCATAATATAAGC
Source organism: Candidatus Altimarinota bacterium (assembly GCA_012031035.1). Taxonomy (GTDB): domain Bacteria; phylum Cyanobacteriota; class Cyanobacteriia; order Cyanobacteriales; family Microcystaceae; genus Hydrococcus. The sequence goes on from JAAUUT010000015.1 coordinate 26,370, forward strand.
ATCTGCTACGCGATAATGCTCGACCAAAGTGTTTGTTGTTACAAACCCAGCAAAAACGACGCGATCGCCTACTCCAAGCTCTTTTGCTAACTGTTCTAAACGAGGGCGATCGTCGCCACGTCCGATGACTAGATATTTGACATCGGGAAATATTGAGACAATTTTGGGTAAGGCACGAATGGTTACGTCAACGCCTTTATAGATATCTCCCGACCATAACCGCGCTACCGTCATTAAGACTTTACTATCGACGAGTCCGTATTTTTTGATGAGTTCTGGCGGTTTCTCGGCGGGGGTAAAAATATTGCCATCGACTACGCAGGGAAGAATCTCGACTTTTTTCGGGTCGATTTCGTTCGCCCCGCAGAGGCGATCGCGACTGTAGCGGCTAATCGTCCAGATAGAATTCGCTTGGGAAAGCGCTTGGCGTTGCGATTCGGGCAATCGTTCCCAAACTTCTTTTCCATAGGTTAGAACCGTGTAGGGAATTTTAAAGAGTTGACAAACAGTTTTAACAAGCGGTGCTAAATTGATATGACCGCAGAAAACGCGCCCTGGACGACGTTGTAATAAGCAAGTAAATAGGGCTAGGGCGAGCTTTAAGCGCCCTCTCCACGCTGGAAGCGTCCTTAGATAATGAAATTTAATTAGACCCGTATCAAAAGGATTTTCGCATTCAGGCGTGTCCCTTAGTAAAAAGACTTCAGTTTGGTAAGCGTCAGACGAAGTTTGGGACAAAGAAAGATAAGAACGCAAAATATCTTTAACGTAAGATTGAATGCCTCCCTCTTGGGAAAAAAATTTCTAAAAAAACGAAGATGCGATCGGATTTGATTGACTCACGCGATATCAGTTATCAGTGATTAAGCAATAGGTAATAGTATGAGAAGCCTTTATAGATTTTCTTCCTTGTCCTCCTTGTCCTCCTTGTCTCTCTGCTTAATCTTCGTATTTCACGGCGGTTCCGCTTGCCGATACCATTAACATATTGCCACCATCGCCAATGCCAATCGATTCATAATCTAGATCGACTCCAATAATGGCATTAGCACCCACATCTCTAGCTGATTGAATCATTTCGTTAATGGCAGTTTCTCTAGCTTCTCGTAGCGATCGCTCATAAGCACCAGATCTCCCGCCAACGATATCGCGAATACTAGCGAAAAAATCTCTAAAAATATTTGTGCCCAAAATAGCTTCGCCGCATACTAATCCGTAGTAACGAACGATCTTTTTGCCGTCAATATTTGATGCTGTTGTAACAATCATAGAAAAAAATCAACGAGTTATAGTGTTAGCAACTATATTGCGAGCCAACAAGCAATACAGAGGCTATAGTAAGTTTACGATAAGCATCGCGGGTTAGCAGCAGCGCAAATTTTTTTAGGGTGCGATCGCGATCGGTAATAAACTATTCAAGTGATTCTGACAATATAATAGATAATACGATCGCTGAAGGGCAAAATCAGTGAAAAAATCGATCGGGCAACGCTTGGAACAATACACGATTAAACGTCCTCAAGAAGTTTTGCTAGTCGAGGCTGAAATAGCAGGCGAATCAGACCAAATTGTTATTTTTAAAGGCTTTTCTAGCTCTCTAATGAATCCAACAGCTTTCGATCCTGACGTGCCAATTCTCTCAGAAAATGCAACCATTATTCGTATCGATCGCCTTGCTAGTCCCTATAATCCCGATGCTCCCCATTATCTTCAGGAAGGATTGAGTCGCGAACAAATAGAAGCGCTTTTAACCGAAATCGGTCTTTAACAGGGTTCAGGAATCAGTTAAAGAGCGATCGCCGTCAAAACAATAAGTAAATCTAATCATTTATTCGGAGCTTCAAGCGATTGTTTGCCGTCAGTGTTTGCTAATCGTATAATTCACTGTTTTAGGGTTACATTAGAATTCTTAAACTTTATTTTTAGATTGTTTGAGTGTTATTCTGCTAAAAAAAATTGTCTATTTTTGTGTAAATTTTATATCCTTCTAGTGTGAGTGTTGTGTGAGGAAAACTGAACTATGGTAACTTCTCTGTCCCGCAATGGAGGTAGCCGCCCCAAGTCGCTACAATCGGAATTAATTATCTGTACCCCAACCAAAGAGTCCCTAAACGAACTCCCCAAAACGCCTTTATTTGGTACTGACGGTATCCGAGGCAAAGCAGGAGACTTATTGACGGCTCCATTTGCCTTAAAACTTGGGTTTTGGGCGGGTCAAGTGTTACAAGAAGCCTCTGCTATTTCAGCCCCTGTTATTATCGGACAAGATTCGAGAAATTCTAGCGATATGCTCGCCATGGCACTCGCAGCAGGATTGACCTCGGCAGGACTAGAAGTTTGGCAGTTGGGATTGTGTCCTACGCCTTGTGTGGCTTATCTGACGCGCATGAGCGATGCGATCGGCGGAATTATGATTTCTGCCAGCCACAACCCGCCAGAAGACAACGGGATTAAGTTTTTTGGCAGAGAAGGAACTAAGTTATCCAATCTATTAACGCAGAAAATTGAAGCGGGATTGAGAGGGAATCTTGCCAGAACAACGGTTGAAAATTCGACTCAGTGGGGTAAAACCTATCAACATCAAGATTTGACGAAGAATTACAGTCAGTTTTTGCAAGAATCGCTGCCAAGTGGTATAGATTTGCGAGGAATGCGAATCGTTCTAGATTTAGCTTGGGGTGCTTCAGTAGAAGTCGCACCAGCAGTATTTCGCGCCTTGGGTGCAGAGGTTATCTGCTTGCACGATCGCGCTGATGGCGATCGCATTAACGTTAATTGTGGCTCTACTCATCTCAATCTACTACAAGCGGCAGTTATAGAAACAGGAGCCGATCTCGGATTTGCTTTTGATGGCGATGCCGATCGCGTCATGGCAGTCGATGCCCAAGGTAGAGTTGTAGATGGCGACCATATTCTTTATTTTTGGGGACAAATACTCAAAGATCGCCAGCAGTTGCCAGATAATGCCCTCGTGACGACAGTTATGGCAAATCTTGGCTTCGAGCGAGCTTGGCGATCGTTAGGCGGTCAAATGCTTCGTACCGCAGTTGGCGATCGCTACGTTCAAGAAAAAATGTGGCAAACGGGAGCGATGTTAGGCGGCGAACAGTCGGGACATATCATCTGCCATCACCACAGCGTTTCTGGCGATGGCGTTCAAACTGCCTTGCATCTCGCCGCGTTAGTCCGCGAGTTAGAAACGTCTTTAGCTGAATTAGTCGATCGCAGTTTTCAAACTTATCCTCAAATTTTACGCAATGTTTGCGTAGAAGATCGCGAGCGTCGCACTCGTTGGCAAGAATGCGATCGTTTGCAACAAGCGATCGCTCGTGCAGAAGTAGAAATGGGCGATCTCGGCAGGGTTTTAGTACGCGCATCTGGCACTGAACCATTAATTCGCGTCATGGTAGAATCAGCCTGCGCTAAATCGGCTCAACACTGGTCGGATCGATTGGTAAGCGCAGTTGAAAGCTATTTATAATTGCACAATTAGAAATCTCATGGGTAGACTGGAGTTTCTACCCCTCACCCTCCTTGTTCCCGCAGGGGGGTAATATCGCTATGCTTTAACAAGTTCTTGTATACGAGGTAGTCTTTAAGAAAGGAAAGAATTTAGGTAAACTACCCCAGCGATTCCATCGCTGGGCTTTTAAGTAGCCCTGAGCTATCTGTACTGAGCGAACAGCACAAATAACTCGAACCTCTAGGCAGGTTTACAGACTGCCCAAGAAGACTTATCATCTTGGCTCCGTTCAAGTCGGCATCCCCAGACCAATTGCAGTTGCCGCATTTAAATTTCTTGTCGGAGCGCAAACCAATATGTAGGCAGCAGTGGCAGGTTTGAGAAGTGTAGGCTGGAGATACTGCTATCACCTCGACCCCTTCTCTCAAACCTTTGTATTCCAAGAACGTCCGCAGTTGAAAGAAGCTCCACGAATTCGACCTACGACGTTCTGTTTGATTGCGTGTTTTTTTGTTAGTTCTTTCCCTGATACCAGTTAAATCTTCAATCGCAATGAGTGCGTTTTGCTGCTTAGCTTGTTCGATGATAGCCTTTGATATGTTGTGGTTCATCCACTGTTGGAAACGTCTCTCACGCCCCGATAGCCGTACCAAAATCCGCCGACATCTACGCCGACTAGACCTTGTGCGTGTGGAAGCTTTTCTCTGGAGAGACGCTCTAGTTCTAGAATATTTGTCCCTAGTTTCGGTTAACTTTTTGCCATCCCACTTGTCCCCATTACTTGTTAGTGCAATATCACGCCTGCCAAAGTCCACACCAATTACGTTGGTCGATTTAACGGGGCTTGGAGCTTCATCTTTTAACTGGATGTGGATGTAGTATTTTCCATCGCGGTGTTTACATAATTGAGCGCTGGTAGGCGTTCTACCCTTAAGCTTGCCCCGCTGGTAGTTGCCAGCATCTAACTTAATGTGTTCTCTACCATCTATAGTAGTCAGGCTAACAGTCCAGTCTTTCTCCCGAAATGCAAAATCCGCTGGTCATAATCAGCAGATGTTGGTTTGAATGTTTTTACTGGTTTCCCTTTCTGTTTAGCAGTTAACCTGTTAGCTCCAACCCTGGCGCAAGCCCTAATAGCTAGGTTGGCAGCTAATCCAAACCGAGAACGCATATCCTCGTAGGCAATGCCCTGAATTGTTATTTTGCTGGTTATACTCGGCTTTACTTGTTCGTTGGCATAGTTGCAAGCATCGGCAAACGCCTTCAAAGTTGCCTCGATTTTGACCACCTGTTCAGGGGTGGGGTTTAACTTGCAAACTAGCGTCAGAAGTTGTTTCATGGGTACAATAATATCACCTATGAGATTCAAAAATCAACAAAAAAATGATGTGCTTCGCACGTTCTATATTTGGCGCGTCGCTCCTCCCCATGTCTAGAAGTCAGGGGCTTCCGCGACGCGCATCGTTCGGTGAGATTTAGAGGAATTTTCCTTTGAAGATGGACATTTCTGAAATGTCTGCTATCCATAGTGTTTTTCTGCTCTCACACTTTCCACAATCTCATTTTTTATCATAGAAAAAAAGCATTTAGATAATCGAGATAACCCATACTCACCACAAAATTTGAACTATGACAGCCATAGCCAGAACTTCATCCCCCTCGACTAACGGTACTATTGGCGGAACCGTTCATCAATATGCTTGGAATTGGGAAGGACAAAGCATAACCGTTGTTTATGAAACCCTCGGTCAAGGAACGCCTGTTTTATTGCTTCCTGCTTTTAGTACCGTTTCTACCCGTGCAGAGATGGCCACAATCGCGCGATCGCTATCCTCTCAATTTCAAGCCATTGCTTTAGATTGGCCGGGATTCGGTCAGTCGGATCGTCTTTCGATCGACTATCAACCTAGTTTGTATCGCCAGCTATTGCAAGATTTTGTGCGATCGGTTTTTGATGTGCCGATTATCGTCGTCGCAGCAGGTCATGGGGCAGGATATGCCCTACAACTGGCAAAAGATTGTCCTGAAGCCGTCTTAAAACTGGTTTTAGTAGCCCCTACTTGGCGAGGGCCTCTGCGGGCGATGGGAGCGCCAAAAAGCCTTGCAGGCGCAGTTAGAAATTTGGTGCGATCGCCGATCTTAGGTCAATTCTTATACAAACTCAACACGACTTCCTCGTTTCTGCGTTTGATGTATCGTCGGCACGTCTATGTTAATGCAAATCTTCTCACGCCAGAATTCATCTGCGCTAAACGGGAGATAACCCAGCAACCAGGCGCGAGATTTGCTCCGGCGGCATTCGTAACAGGCAGGATCGATCCGGTAGAAAATCGCTCAGAGATTATTGAGTGCATCCAATCTCTCTCAATTCCAATTTTAGTCGTTCTTGCCGAACAAGCTCCCCCGATTTCAAAAGGAGGAATGGAAGCGATCGCACTTCTTTCTGGAGTACGCAGCATCAAGCTCCCTGGGACTTTAGGCATTCATGAAGAGAACTCGGATGGTGTTGCCCAAGCGATTTTGAATTTTATTTAAAAGCAAAGGACGCTAATGCGTCCTTTTTGGTGCGATCGCGATTTAATGCTTGTTAAGATTAATTCCAGCTTCTTTTGCCATTGCTTGCAACCCTTTCTTATCTAAGGTTTTAATCGCCTTTGTGGAAAGGTGCAAAGTTACCCAGCGATTGCCTTGGGGCCACCAAATACGTTTGGTTTGCAAATTTACGTGCTGTAACTTTTTAGTACGGCGGTGAGAGTGAGAGACAGCATAGGCATTGTTTGCCTTTTTGCCAGTTAGCTGACATACGCGGGACATAAAATTTCTCCTGTATTTGTTTTCTATCTAATTTCAACTTTTCTAGTTTAGCTTGAGTTTAGGAGCGGAAAATTGAAAACTTCTTTTCAAGGAAGTAGATCCTTCGCTATACTATTAAACGTAGTCGTTATGAGTTTTAGTTATCGCGTATGGCAAACCCACCCGTAGAGAATTTAGTTGTTATCGGTTCCGGCCCTGCTGGCTATACGGCTGCGATTTATGCAGCGAGAGCAAATTTAAAACCCGTTATGTTTGAAGGATTCCAAGCGGGAGGAATTCCAGGCGGGCAGCTAATGACAACAACGGAGGTTGAAAACTTTCCTGGTTTTCCCGAAGGAATTACGGGGCCGAAACTCATGGAAAGAATGAAGGCGCAAGCAGAACGCTGGGGTACGGAATGCTATACAGAAGATGTCATTTCAGTCGATTTAAGTCAGCGTCCTTTTACCGTGCGATCGAGCGAAAGAGAAGTCAAAACCCACAGTATTATTATCTCCACGGGAGCAACAGCAAAACGGTTGGGATTGACTGGCGAGACTCAGTTTTGGAATCAGGGAATTTCTGCTTGTGCGATTTGCGACGGCGCGACTCCGATTTTTAGAAATGAGGAATTAGCCGTAATTGGCGGTGGCGATTCTGCGGCAGAAGAAGCGGTATATTTGACTAAATATGGCTCTCACGTTCATCTGTTGGTACGTACAGAAAAGATGCGAGCTTCTAAAGCCATGCAGGATCGGGCGTTGAGCAATCCTAAGATTACAGTGCATTGGAATACTCAAGCAACCGAGGTCTTTGGTACGCAAGGTCGCATGGAAGGAATAAAAATTCACAACAGTAAGACGGGGGAAAATAGCGAACTGCGAGTTAGTGGATTATTTTATGCGATCGGTCACACGCCGAATACCTCTCTGTTCAAAGAACAGTTAGAATTAGATTCGGTTGGTTATATTGTTGTCAAGCCAGGTACGGTAGAAACCAGCGTCGAGGGAGTTTATGCCGCCGGAGACGTACAAGACCACGAATATCGTCAGGCGATTACAGCAGCGGGAACCGGATGTATGGCTGCGCTAACGGCAGAACGTTGGTTGTCTGGAAATAGTCTGATTCAGGAGTTCCATCAAACAGCCGAATCGGAGCAACCTGCCAAAGAACAAGAGCAAGAAATGGTAGCAGATACCGAAGTAACTTTCGATATCAACGGAACTAGCTATGTAGGAGGTTATGCGTTGCGCAGGCTATTTCATGAAAGCGATCGCCTGATAATGGTTAAGTATGTTTCTCCTACCTGCGGCCCCTGTCGTACTCTTAAGCCAATTTTAGCGAAAGTAGTCGATGAGTACGAAGGGAAGATTCATTTTGTCGAAATTGATATCGAAGTCGATCCAGAAATTGCTAAATCGGCTCAAGTTATGGGAACTCCTACAATTCAATTCTTCAAGGATCGAGAATTGCTCAAAGAAGTTAAAGGAATTAAACAAAAGAGCGAGTTTCGCCAAATAATCGACAGCTATCTAGGTGCTGGCGTTAAATAAGTCTCAAGAACGAGAAATATTCGGTAGGGCGAGCATTATTCTGTTCGCTCTTTTATTATTGAGTATTTATATTGTAAAGTTACTATAATAAAAATAATAAAAACTTAACAAAAGCTAGAGGTAACGCTATGGATAACATACGCTACAGTTTTATCGTCCGGCGACTAGCAACCTTGTGCGCGATCGCGACATTAACATTATGTTTCCTCGCAGCCACAAGCGGGGTTCTTTTAGCATTTTATTATTCGCCTTCTACAAGTGAAGCCTTTGCTTCTATCAAGCGCATCTCGACAGAAGTTCCCAACGGTTGGCTGATTCGCAGCTTGCACGATATTGCTGGGAATGGATTGATTATCGTCTCGCTCGTACAAATTGTGGTAATGTTCTTAGGACGACAATTTCGATTGGGTTGGCTCACTGCCTGGATTTCAGGAATTTTCTTAACCTTAAGCGCGATCGCCCTAAGTTGGACGGCGATGAATCTTGAATGGACTCAAACGGGATATTGGCGCTTGACGCTCGAACTCGGCATTATTGAAAGTATCCCCGCGATCGGTCATAGTTTGCGAGAATTTTTGACAGGCGGACAAGGAATTGGTACGATTACTCTACAACATCTATTTACCCTGCATAGCTACGTCTTATCAATTGTTGCTACGATTCTTTCTATCATTCATTTGGTAGGGTTGCTGATTCAAGAACGCCAAGAAAAGCAGCTTCAAGCGTTAGCTTTAGAAACTGAAACTCCAACAACTTCTCAACAGAATCAGTCGGACTTAACGCCTCCTTCATTGGAAATTAATGGCGGTCAATTCAATTCTTCACAAGGAATTGCATAAAACAGTTACTCATAGGAAATCCACAGGTTATCATAGATTTGGCTATCCTATGGCGATTGTCTAATTGTATGAGCGATCTTGGACTAACTCATATTGCACTTCCAGTGGCAAATGTAGAGTGCAGTATTGCTTTTTATATTAAATATGCTGGAATGAGTGTAGTCCATCGTCGTATCGATCGCACCAACGCTAAATCGACTGAAGTCGTTTGGATTACAGACAAAACTAGACCTTTTGTTATCGTTCTCATCGAGATGCAAAAAGTTGAACCGATTCTTTCTCCAATTGCGCATTTAGGAATAGGTTGTGCTAGTCGAGAAGAAATCGATCGCCTTTGCAATGAGGCTAGGGGTGAAGGTATACTTCGGGAGGGACCTTGCGATTCGGGATATCCAATTGGATATTGGGCTTTTATTAGCGACCCTGACGGACACACACTAGAATTGTCTTACGGTCAAGAAGTTGCTTTAACGGTTGTGAATGCTAGTTAAAGAGCGATCGCTTAATTTTATTTACTATATCTTTATTTTCTCTCTCTTCATTTTCTGGTAATTCTTGTTCAATATTCTCTTCAAATTTTTGACGTTCTATTGTTACTAGATCTTCTGCCCGTGCTTTACCTTCTTTTGCTTGTTTGTAATCGGGTTGGTAACGTAAAGCGCGATCGTAAGCGTTAACTGCTTCTTGGTATCGTTTTACTTGTACTAAGGCATTTCCTAGACTGTTCCAAGCGCGATCGTAATCTTTTTTCAGGGCAACGGTTTGTTGATAAGCTGCGATCGCGTCTTCATATCTTTTCAAAATATAAAAAACATTTCCTTTGTTATACCAAGCTTGTTCGTTTTTAGGAAACAAGCGAATAACGGTTTCATAAGCTGTCATTGCTTCTTCATAACGCTTGAGTTGATGCAATGTCCATCCTTTTTGATACCAAGCTTCGCCATTATTTTCTCTTGCTTGCGTTGCTTGAGAATAAGCATTTAAGGCTTCTTCATTACGCCCCAATCGACTTAAGGCAATTCCTAAACTATACCAAGCCCTATCAAATTTTGGTTGAAAATGAACGGCTTTTTCATAAGCTTCTACTGCCTCTTCTTCTTTTTGTAAATTGATTAAAACATTGCCTTTTTGATACCAAGCAGAAGAAAGATCGGGTTTAATTTTTATAGCTTTATCGTAAGCTTTAATTGCTTCTTGATAGTCTCTTAAATTGTGCCACGCCCAACCTTTATAATACCAACTAGAAGCATCATCAGATTCTATTTTAAGCAAGCGATCGAAGGAATCAATAGCTTCTGAATATTGCTTCAATCTCATTTGGATTTGGGCGAGTCCTTGCCATGCTTCTTGAGCATTCTTATTAATTTTAATCGCACCTTTAAAAGTATCGATCGCTTCTTGAGATTTTCCTAATTTATCGAGAACTTGGGCGCGACCTACCCAAGCTTGCCAATTTCTAGGCTGAAGTTGAATGGCTTTTTCATAAGAATTTAAGGCTTCTTTAAAATTACTCGAAGCTTGTTGAACATTTCCCTTTCCTATCCAAGCTTCTGGTAATTCCGGTCGAATTTTTAAAGCTTTTTCATAAGCTTGTAAGGCGCGATCGTAACTTCTTAAGTTATAAAATGTATTTCCTTGTTGATAAAGTGCGATCGCGTTGTTTGAGGCAAGAAAATAATTAATACCAACAAAAACTCCCGCTCCAATTCCAATAACGCCTAAAGAAAGGACTCCTTTAACCAACCATCCTTTAATATTTATAGGTTTATCTTGACGAGATAGTTTAGAAGTTTTGTAAGGAATAGCGATTGTCTTGCTACTAGACGTTTTTAATTTTTCGATCGCTTCTAATGCTTCAATAGCTGAGGGGTAGCGCTGGCGAAAATCGTAGCGTACCATCGTATTTAATACTTGTGTTAATCCGGGACTGACTCGGATTAAACTCTGCCAGTTCATTTCTCCGGTTTGCGAATTAATCGGAATATCTTGCGGCGATCGCCCCGTTAATGATTGAATACCAATAATGCCAACTGCATAAACATCGCTACTAAATTTCGGAGAACCAATAGCTTGTTCGCTAGGCAAATAACCAGGCGTTCCAATGGCGATCGTATAATTAGTGCGGGGAGAATAAACCATTTGAGTGGTTATTTGTTTGACCGCGCCAAAATCGATTAAGAACAATTTTCTATCATCTTTACGTCGAATAATATTGTAGGGATTTACATCTCGATGAATAACTTTTTGTTGATGAACAAAGGATAAAATTTCAAGAATTTCAGATAATAGATAAATTACATTTTCTTCAGCAATAGTTTTATGCGAAGCTAATTCTTCAGCTAGATTTTCCCCTTCAATATATTCTTGAACTAAATAAAAATCTTGACTTTCTTCAAAATAAGCAAATAGTTGGGGGATTTGTGGATGCTTCCCCAGTTGATGCAAAATTTGTGCTTCTGTATCGAATAAACGTCTGGCAACTTGTAACGTATCTGGGTCGTTTGCCATGGGTTGAAGCTGTTTGACAACGCATTTGGGATGACCGGGTAAATAAAGATCTTCTGCTAAGAAAGTTCTGCCAAATCCTCCTTGTCCTAGCTGAGTCAGAATCTGGTAGCGTCCGCCCAAAGTCTGACCAGACACTAGGTTTATAGAATGAGAATTATTCATCATCCCCTGCACTTCCTCACAACACGACCGATATCATCATAGCTTTTCACTCGTGAAATTCAGGCTTAAGTAGTTAGATCGAAATTCAATTTAAGAGGGAATAGGCAACAGGCAATAGAAAGACCATTTTTAGAATTAATTTGGTTTAAGACGCGATAAGATCGCGTCTCAACTTATTCAGGAATATTTAAAACATCATCGCTAAAAACGATCGCACGAGCAAGGCGACTATTGATATCGGGTAAATTTTTTTCCTTAGTTAAACAATCGCCACCCGTATCAGCTAGCGGGACAGTCGGAATGACTTGACTTTTTGGCAGAGAAGTTCCATTTTTCAGGCGATCCGCGTAGCACTGACCTAGGAAATCGTACATGATATCTAATGCTTGCATGAAATAATAATGTAACGGAATCTGCGTATCGATATCAAAAACTTGGTTGAGTGCATCCAAGTGATGAGCATTCGTCACCTCAATATAAACAAGCTGGCTCTTATCTCCCTCAATTTTTTGATTTAAACCATAATAGGAACGAGAGGTAAAATTAACGTGCAATAAAGCATCATCTCGACCGTGTACGATTATTGTCGGTTTTCCTTGCAGATTGCCAGTCGCTAAAATTTCCTCAATTCCTGCTTGTACGCGCTGGGAGTTAGTCGCTTGTTCGTCGCTTAGGGTCATTTCCGTATCTGTCGCTAACTGTCGCAAGCAGAAAGCACCTTGTAAATTGCTATCCTCGCTGTAGAGATAGTTGATTCCAGTACCACTGTTGCCGCGATTATCAATGATATTAGTTTGATTACTCGGTGGAATCCCATTACTCGATCTAAAATCGTTGGCTAAATCTGAAGTCGATTTAGCGATAGGCGAGTTGTTACCTATACTGCAAGCATAGCTGTAGCCGCATAGATTATCTACTACGCTGAAACGTCCGTAAGCATTGGCATATAAAACCGCGATCGCGCTATTGACAAATGCGGCATTATATACATGAGCAATGGTATTCGTGCTTTCTAGGGTTCCATAGTCATTTAAGCGTTTTTGGGATTCGGCAATTTGTTCTTCTAACGTATCGCTATTCAATAAACCAGCTTGGCGTAAAGCGGTACAGCGTCCCGGTATTCCTGCTAAAAATCCGCCGCTTTTTACCCCCCTCGTTCCCCCCTTAGCAAGGGGGGATGAAAGGGGGGTGGGATTCCAACCAAAAGCCATCTCAATTCCCGCACTAGCACATGGTTGATAGAGATTGTAATAAGTAATGTAATCGAGTAGCGTCTTTCCATGTACGCTATTGGGAAAGATTTTATCGCCCTGCTTGATGCTAAAACCTTCTGTATCGGGCAATTTACGGGGATTGATATTGGGTTCGGATACGACGACTGCATTAATTAATCCCTGAGAATCTTGTTCTGCTGCACGCAAGGAAGCTGCACCGCCATTAGAGATCCCAGAAGCAATGACGATAGTATTTTCTGGAGTAATCGTTCTAAAAACCTCCGAACCCGAAGCTAAACCAAAGTTTTCTTCGAGATTGAGGATATAATAAGCAAATTCGATCGCGTCTAAAACATGTTTACCCCAATCGGCTTCGGGGTTTTGTTGGGAGTGAGCGTGTTTGTAAGCGATACGGTAAGGATAGCGAGTATTATAAGTTGCTAAATCCATAGCCGCCGTGCCTGAAGCAATAAAATTAGCGATCGCGCCAACTTCCGCTACTTTGCCTCGTCTACCGTCGATAAGATTGACCGTATCTGTATTAAGATCGTGGATGCCAATCCCCGTTCCTTTATCAGTATAAGCAACCGCACAACGATTTTTTAAGCCCCATTCTCCAACCGCAATTCCCCCATAAACGCCGCGAGAACCAGAGGAAGGAACCACGAGAATACAAGGATTTTCGCGATCGAAAGTGTCGGGAATCTGCACCATCATTGTGACATTTTGGCAATTGCTACCATCGTCGGCATAGGCAATATATTCTTTGCCAGCAACCTTCCCATCGCCGCTAGGGGTCGAAAAACGACTGGGGACGGCACAACCGTATAAAGTGCCATAACCCGCCTTAGCGCGTAAATCTACCAAGCCTTTGTACTGATTGACAATCGTCGCACGACGAATTTCTGCTGAAGTAGGATTTTCGGGGTCTGCTGCGGTTGGCGGCAAATTTATCAAACCATCTTGTCCTAAACCTGCGGTTAATAGGTCGTCGCTAACTCCGTCATAGTAATGCTTCGAGATTGCACCTTTGACGAAAGAGGGTAAGATGTTGATTCGATGCACCGATTCCATAGGCGATCCCACTTTGCGATCGGGACAATAATTACAAATTATTAAGCAAAAACTCAGTCATCGCATCGCTATTCATCGGTTTAGAAAACCAATATCCTTGTCCCGAATGACAGCTTAGATTTTTCAATTGCGAGACTTGTTCCGGTGTTTCTACCCCTTCAGCAACAACATTCATGCCTAAAATTAAACCCAAATTGACGATCGCCCTAACAATTTCGTCGTGTTCGTCTTCGGTTCCTAATTGCTTTATAAACGAGCGATCGATCTTTAACACATTAAAGGGAAAGCTGTGCAAATAACTTAAAGAAGAATAACCCGTCCCGAAATCATCGAGACAAACTTGTAAGTTGCGCTCCCGCAAAAGATCGAGCAAAACTGTTGCTGCTTCAGTATTTTCGATGACGACACTTTCGGTAATTTCCAATTTGAGGCTGTTGCCGTCAAGACCCGTTTCTTCAAGGATGCGATCGAGAAATTCGATTAATCCCGACTGATAAAAATGTTTGCCAGAAAGATTGACACTTATGGTCAAAGGTGCTAAGTCTGGAAATTCTTTTTGCCAAATGCTTAACTGATGACAAGCCATTTTTAAAACCCAGCGATCGAGTTGAACGATTAATCCGGTTTCTTCTGCGATCGCGATAAAATCGATTGGCGAAATTATTCCCTTTTCGGGATGCTGCCAGCGAACAAGCGCTTCAAAGCCTTCGATTTGTTGAGTCGTTAAAGAAAAAATCGGTTGATAAAAAACCGAAAATTCCGAGGTTTGTTCTTCTGAAGACGCTATTCCAGCGATCGCGCGACGCAAGTCGTTTTCTAGCTGCAATCGTTTGAGTGCATAGGCGTGCATCGAGGGGTCGAAAACCTCGCACTGTTCCTGCGCGCGAGATTTAGCGCGATACATGGCAATATCGGCATCTCGCAAAAGATCGGTTACGTGTTCGGGATTATTGTAAATTTGAATATCCCCAAGAACAATGCCAATACTAGCCGTGACAAAAATTGCTTGATTATCTAGGAGAATCGGTGGTTTTAGCGCTGCTTGAATGCGATTGGCGATGGCGATCGCATCGCTTTTATCGGCAATATCTTCGAGTAAAATGGCAAATTCATCGCCTCCCCAGCGTGCAACCGTATCTCCAATACGCTGACATTTCTCTAAGCGTTGAGCGACTGAAACCAAAAGACGATCTCCAAATACGTGACCGAGACTATCGTTAATAATCTTAAAGCGATCGAGATCTAAAAAAGTAAGGCAAAGAGATTGCTATCGTGTTGTCGCTGGCTGCGTCGAATGGCTTGCTTGAGGCGATCGATCAGTAGATTGCGGTTGGCAAGTTCTGTAAGTCCGTCGTGGAAGGCATCGTATCGCAATCGTTCTTGAATTTTTTTAGGTTCGGTAATATCGGTAGTAATTCCATCAATGCGGAGGGGAGTGCCTTTTGCATCGGTAATTAAACGAGCGCGAACGCTAATCCAGTTAATATCTCCATTGGGTAACAAGATTCGATACTCTAGGTCTTGTCTGAGTGTCGAATACAAAGCGTTGAGTGCTTCTTCGACTCGTTCTTTGTCTTCTGGATGAATGACTTCGCGCCACAAATTAATGTTTTCGATAAATTCTGCTATTTTACGCCCGTAGACTTTTTCTACCGCCGTGTTGAGAAAAAGTAGCTGAAAGTTATGGGGATCGAGCGACCAAACGACATCTTCTAGGGAACTGAGAATACTATCTAAGCGATCTTGGTTGAGTTGCAGCGCTTGTTCGTTGGTTCGCAGTTCTATTTCTATTTCCTGGTAAGTTTCTAGTTGGTGTTGAAGTTCGAGATTTAGTTGCCGAGTTTTTTCATTTTCTTGCGCTATGCTTTCTAAAATTTTTGATAGAGTAACCAATCCAAACACTCGACCATTTTGGGTAATGATAGGTAGATAGTCGAGGCTATGTTGTTGCAAAACTTGCAGTAGCGATGAACTGTCTGTTACATCATTAATGCAAATGGTAATGGGGTTTCGATTGATGACTTGGGCGATCGCACGCGATTCCCAATCTTCCCTCGATGTGATTAATTGTAAGAGTTCTTGTTGACTAAAAATCCCAATAAATTTCTCTTCCTCGATCGCTAAGACACAATTGGCTTGTGTATCTTTCATTAATGCGATCGCTGCTTTAACTGAGGTTTGAGCAGAAACGATCGCGGGATTTTTATCGATCGCTTTGTCTGGATTCATAAAAATTTCATTTTTTTATGTTATCTAACTAAATATTCGTGCGTTTCATCATGCTATGGGTTAATTTCTGAAAAATTTCATCTACATTTTGTCCGGTTTTAGCAGAAGTCATGTAAGTGACAATAATTTCAGGATAGTCAGAAAACTTCTCAGTTTCATAGAATTCGTCTTCTTGTAAATCTGCTTTATTTAAAGCAACAATCAATTTAATTCCTTTAGGATTAACAGAAGTCGCTAACTGAGCATGTTCTCGAACGCGATCGATGGTATCTTGACGATTGATATCGGCGACGATAACAGCACCCGTTGCGCCTTGTAAGTAACTCGGCGTAATCGCATGAAATTTGGTTCTTCCTTCGAGATCCCAAATTAATAATTGAATTTGCTGCGATTCTAAGCTGTTCTGCTTGGGAATTTCGACCAATTTTCGAGAAATTTTGACTCCAAGGGTAGATAAATATTGATCGCTAAACTGTCGATCTACAAAACGACGAATCAGGCTAGTTTTACCGACTCCATAGTCGCCGAGAAAACAAATTTTTTTTGAGATTACGGACATAGATTGGGATAGTCCTTCGGAAAACAAGGGGAATAAGGAAGGCAAGGGAAAGTCGGAAGTCAGAAGTCGCGCTGCGATGGATGTTCGTCGTCCTCCTCGCTTCGCTCCGTCCGGGCGAGCCTGGCGCGGCGGATAAGGGAAGTAAATTTACTACTGAACTCCTGAACCTCTAAATGCTAATTACTGATAACTGGTCACTGGTCACTGAATTGGTTGGGGGGAACAAATACTTCAAAGCGAACGCATCGACTTAACCATAAGGGGTGGTCTGGGGTTACACCTGGGGGAAGTTTAGGGCTGCTAATAACTTGCAATCTGGCTGGGTTAATCTGTTCGGCGAGCAATGCTTGCTCGATTAGGCGAGCGCGTTGCATTCCTAACATCTGATTTTTGGCTTGAGGGCCTTTATAATCAGTATGACCGATTATTCTCAAATAAACTTTTGGATTGCGATCGAGAAATTGTCGAATCGCTCTAAGTTGACTGACGATATCGGGAGAACTAAATTGAGTCGAACCCGATTCAAAATAAATGCGAGTTTCCAGAATTGGTCGAATTTGTACGATATTAGTAACGGTTTCAACCCCTGGAATTTTTTCAAAGGCCTGAGTTATTTCTTCAGCATCGTTAAAATCGGGTACTATTCCTTCCAAAGTAACTGTTTTAGTTCCGTAATCGTGTTGGCTAGTAATTGCGATGCCGTCTTTTTGATTAAAAATCCAAGTGACTCTTTCGACCTCGCCTGCGGTTTGAACGGGGTCGGCTGGGACGTTGACGGCGGTAATTTGATTGTTTAGGTTGAGATTCGGTGCTACAACAGCGGCTATATTTCCTGCTTTGCCTTTTAAATATTGGTTAGGAACTCTTCCGGTTAGGGTTAATCGATCGCCGCGAACTTCAGGGACAATTCGATAGATCGATAACTCAGGCTCGGCATCTAGTGCATTAGCGGTTTGAGATTCAATACGATCGGCTCTTATAGAACGATAGATTACAAATCCCCAAATTGCCAATAAGCAAGCGACGATAAACAGCAACGCATAGGGAGGTTTCGAGGATTTTTCTCGTGTCTCGGTCTTAGTTAACTTTTCTAGTAACAATTCTACTGCATTGGGGATCGTTGCAGGATTGCCATCGTAGACAGCAATCAGTTTGCCATATTTAAGGACAATCCTGCTAAGCGTTTTTTTGAGTCGCTGGGTGAATTGTTTGGAAGGTGCGCCTTTAACTACGGCGGCAATGTAGCAATAACCCGCTACTTCTAAAATAATTTGAGAGGCATCATATTCGATTTGGTGAAGTTCGGAAAATTCTCCAGGTTGAACGATTCCCTCATTGACGAAGCTGCGAATAGCGGTTAGCAATCCTGCTAGCATATCGGCTTCTAGCCTCAACTCCAAAGAGGGATGAACTTCGCGAATGACTAAACCCGATGCTTTGTGAATGAGAAAAACTGCTTGTACTTCATAGTTAACGGCTTCTTGAAGGATTAGTTCTGCTTCGGAAACTCCCTGAATTTTGGCGCGAATTTTGCGTTTTATTCCTTCTATACTGAAAGCCGATTCTACTTTGTCATTGATAGTTTTGACGAGTTCTACCATGTATTTTGAGATGGTGCTGCCAATAACGGGATAGAGAGCATCTACCATCGCATCTTGTTCGACTCTAATTTGCGTTTTGATTGCTTCACCCATTTCTGGGCCGAGGGTTTTAGCAATGGAATCGGGATCGAGTCGAATTTGTTCTTGTATGGCGATCGCCATTTCTGGCGCGATCGCTTTCGCAATTTCTGTTGGCGATTGTTTGATTTCGAGCGTAATTGCGGTTGGAAGAATCGTTGCGATCGCCTCTCCCATTTTTCGACATCTTGTTGCGATCGCTCTTGAATTGCTTTATCTAAAATAGGAACGATTGCTTTAAGTAATGAGTCTTGCGACTCAAGATTTTTGAGATTAAGTAATTCTGTAATTAATGGAATAATTGGGTCAATTAATTCCGTTGGTTGATAAACTTGTTGTTCTATTTTTTCTAATTTTTTTTGAATAGCATCAATTGTCTGACGCAAGTCCCACGAGATCGATTCTTCTGTAGATGTTTGTTTGGCTTGTTTCGCTGAGGAATTCAAACCATCTTGGGAGTTCTTGTTAAGATTAAGATTTTCTTGAGGAGGTGAAGAAATTGGTGCGGGTTTTGAAGGCGCTTGAGATTCGGGAATCGATTTTTTAGCGGAATCGCGCAAATATGAAGCTTTTTGAGAATTTGCTTCGGGGTTGAATCGAGTTGTAATAGGATTGTGGGGATTGGAACCGTCTTCCTCGGTTGCTTGCAGTTCTAACAATAGTTTAAAAAAATCCTCAAGCGATTCTGCTGCTTGCGAATTTGAATTGGAGAACTGTGAATGATTATTTGACGAATTTTCCTCCGAGTACGCCATTGCCTGCTACCCGCTACCCGATTTTTTCATTTTTTTAGTTTAATCTAAGGCGATCGCTTACTACTCTGAGGGCGTTTGTTGCATTTCATGTTGTTCTGGTAACAAAAATTCTGCTTTAACTTGATGGTCTGCGGCTTCTTTTAAATTTGGCACAAACTCAGTTCCTTTAATTTTTAAGCATAATTCAAACAAAACCTCTGCTAAATCTCTCCGAGAGACTTTTCCCTCTTTGAGATCTGTCATTCCTTTTTCCATCTCCGTAAAAAATTGTTGTTTTAAAACTTGAAAATCTCCTTCTAATTTTTCTTTGGTTTGTAAAACTTCATTTCTTAAAAGATTAGTTTGGTAATTTACTTTTTTATCTAAAGCATCAACTCCCTGAGTCACTTTTTTATTGGTTGATTCTATAGCTTGTTGTAGTTTGCTGGTTTCTTCATGAGTCGTTAAACTGAGATATTTAAGTTTTTTCTCAAGCGAATCCAAACCAGAGCGAATTTCAGTAGAAAGAGACTCTTGGAGTTGAGTTAAGCGATCGCGCATTTCCGACTGGAAGTTAGTCAGTTCCGATTCGAGTTTATCAAGACGGCTGTCGTTGCTTTCAAAGAGTTGTTCGTATTCTTTAATTTTGTTCCCAAATAATAAATGGCGAATTTGATCGATATTTCCCAATCGGTCTTTCATTTCCTCTTTGGTGATGTCAGTCATCTTTTATCAATCTCCAATGTGTATAACTTAAATGTCACCTAAGTTTATAGTATGTTATTTTTAGTGAATTGAAGCAAGACAAGCTAGTTATTGTCAAGTTGTTAGTTATCTTTTCAGAACAAATTAACCATTTTTTAATCTAGCTTGCTTTGGTATGATTTAAGATAATGTCAGCCGAATTTCCCCTCTGTAGAGGCGGTGGGTATAGATTTTGACAAATTTGTGAAAGTAGAGAGTTTTTTGGCTTCTTCCAAAACAAGCTATGGAGGGGCTTTAGTTTTGTTAAGCTAAAGATTGATTATTCAATCAGCGATCGGATATAGATATGGATCTTGTTAGCTTGGGAACTTTACTGCTCAGTTTATTGTTTGGGCTAATGACCTTGCTTTTTATTTTGCGGATTGTTTTAACTTGGTATCCTCAAGTCGATCTCAACCGTCTTCCCTTCAATTTAGTGGCTTGGCCGACAGAACCTTTTCTCGTTCCAGTACGCAAAGTCGTTCAGCCTATAGGTGGTGTAGACATCAGTCCGATTATTTGGGTGGCGATTTGTACCCTCTTGCGAGAAATTCTTCTCGGACAGCAGGGAATCATAACAATGGCATTGCGTTAGTGGAATGGCGATCGCTTACACTTAAATAGACTTCAAATTAATATTTAAGGCTCAATTAAATATTTCTCTTTTTGTCTTCTTTGGGTAAGTTGTTTCCATTGTTTGAGAGCTTTAAAATCATAATCAAAAATAACTTTAATAACGGGTAAACCAGTAGCTACTAGGGCTGCAATTATCCAGGTATTAGATAAACCAACTATTAAGCCTACTCCTAAACTAATCCCAAAAGCTGGGATTAATCGAGATAGGATGATTGTATTTCTGTGTCTAACATTATTCTTGCGACAATCCTTAGCAGTTTTAATCGAAGTCCAAATTGTCGCTTTAACTCCGATAATAATAAGTGTAGATAATACCAATATTTTTATATAAAAAGTCCAAAAATTAATATTGGGGGAATTAGAAACTACGGCTAAAGAAACCCCTGCAAGAACTACGAGAAAAGGTACGATTATAGCTCCAAAATTACCTCCAATCTCTTCATAGTTTGATTGTTTTAATTGTTGAGAACCCAACAAAGAACCAAGAATTCTTCCAAGCAACCACCCAAGTAAAACTCCTAGTGGGGTTCCAGTAGAAATCCCAAAGAAAACAGTAAAAAAATAGCACCAAGATTTTCATCATTAGATATCTCTCCTAACAAATCTCCATCAAATGTGTTGATTGTCCACGCTCCCACTATTGTTACCAAAGGAGCAATTAAAGATAGTAAAAAAGAATTATAAGGAAGTGTGAGAACATCGATCGGCACCGATATAAAATGCCGAGAATTACCATGATTAGATATAAATGTTTTAGTAGTTGGAACTGAAGCTGTTTGTACTTTCAACTTAATCTTATAGGGATTGAGTGCAGCATTAGTATGTAAAAGAATCCAGCGTTGATAAAAACTATCTGCTTTTAACTGACAAGTATTAACTGTTATTTTGCATTTAATTTTATTGCTTTTAAATTTTTTGGGAGTAATTGAAATCCAACCATGAGTATTAGGAGTATGAGGGGGATCTTTGCTATTAGCTGCAACTTGTAAACTTCCCTCTAAAATAGTTTCTGGGATAGGATTTTCAATTGTAATAGTCTGCGTTATTTTTTCTACAAGTCGAGTCGCTTTAAATTCAAGTACGGATTGACTTAATTTAACTTCAGGCGATCGCGTTATAGAAATAGATTCAAGAGCCTTTAAAGCCTCTTGAGCATTGGAAAAACGCTGTTTTGGATCGGGTCGTACCATCTGTTTTAACCAGCGAATAAACTCTACGCTAAACTCTGACACCCGATGTTCAAATTGGAGACAATTACTACTTAAGTCAATTAAATTGCCAATTTCTGTTGATTTTGTTCCTGTTATTAAACAAATTAGCGTCGCACCTAATCCATAAAGATCGGAAGCTTTAGTTAATGATAAATTATGCAATTGTTCGGGTGGCATAAAACCGAATGTGCCAGCGGCAAAACTACTCAGGTTAACCGAACCTTCCCCAATTCTCGAAAAACCAAAATCTACTAAATAAATATTAAATTGCTCATCGATAAGGATATTTTCGGGTTTAATATCGCGATGAATTACTGGCGGAATCCGGTTTTGCAAATATACGAGGATTTCTAAAAGTTTGATGGCAATATCTTTAATGCGATCGCGCGTCCAACTACGCTGTAAAGATAGAGGTAGAGCATCTTTGTATTCTTGCACCAGGCAAATTCCATCACCAGAATCGAAATGGTTTAAATAGCGTGGAATGCCAGAATGTTCTAGTTTTTGTAGCGTCTTTATTTCTTGTTCGATGATTTTATAGTCTTCCCAGGTACTATCTTTGATAAATTGAAATTGTTTGAGAACAACGGGTTGGTGATTATTAAGATTGACAGCTTTGTAAGCGATTCTTCCACCATAGGTATTGTGTCCCAATCGTTCGATAATTTCGTAGCCGTAAGAAGTAAAATCAGACATAGCTCGTAACTTGAATTGATTAAGAATAAAAAAATAATGGGCGAGCGTCTTTAACTAATTTCAATCGTCCATATAAAAATGCGATGGATACCATAGATAAGTCATCGATCTGCTTTTCCTTGACTATTAAATCCTGGGCGAAATTGAGTTTTCTTCGTACTCATGCAACATATCCTCGAAATATTGCATATGTCGATCGATACCATGCTCGATTGCCTTTATGAGATCGGCAATCTTAGCTGAATTACCATTGTAGTGTGTCAGAGCCGGACGAATGGCATCATAGAAATGATCCACCTCCAATTGGGCGTGCAATGCCAGCCAAGTTGGTCGCTTCATTGTGCGTGGTGCATCAAAGTAATGCTGAAGAATTATTGCATTGCGTAATGCTACGCATAGCTCTCGTCCGCTAAGAGCCGCGAGAGCTTCGTAAAAGTTTTTCGTTTCATAGCCGAAGTCGTCAAAAAACGATCGCTCATAGGATGCAGTAGCTACGCTCCGACGAGATGCGACAATTTCAGCATCGCTAAGTCCGAGATAGTGGAGAAATTCTACGTACATCTTCTCGTGACTATCTCGCAAGTCCGTGAATATATGATCCGCTAATGCCATAATTGCGGTCTTTTGGTCTGGGTCGGAGCAGTTGTCTGCTTTGACAATACACAATCCGAACCACTGATGAAGTCGATCCCTCCAGAAGTGATATTGAAGGAAAGCATATTGTATTAGCGCCGGCGTTATCGTCCCGTCTCGAAGCATTCTAAAAAAGCGGCTTCGATTCAACGATTCGTTGCAATAGGCAATTGTTCTTGCGCTAATAGCCTTTTCTTGCGCTTCGACCCCAGGCGGTAATTCGGTTTCCCTATTAAGCCTACTCGATGTCGTGGCGATCGCAGAATTGACTTTGATAACGTGTTCCATAAGTTTTAGACTCCTATTCTGTTCGGATTTTTCTAAACCAATCTTTATAACTGTTGAATTGAGAGTTATCAGTTACCTACTCCAATTTCAAAGCTGCTCTAAGTAATCATTGAGATGATTTTGGTAATATATGCGCGAGCTTCTGCTAAGTCTGAAGCGATAAGAAATTCACCATGTCCGTGCGCGATCGCAAAATTCTTTGTTTCTTTAAGCTTACGAACTATAGCTTTTGCCTCGCCAGGAGTTCCATAAGTGACATATTTGTCGGTTCGATATTGTGTTAACTGGGGTGTATAAGTCATTCGTTTATCGTGGAAATGAAGCAAAATATTAGCAAACGGAAAGTCCTGAAACGCTAAGAAAGCTACAGCCGTTTCTGATGATGGCGTATGCGTACCGACCCAATAAATTTCATTACTTTTTGGAATGTATTTTTCAACATAGCAAATCCTATCTTCCGTAATGTTATATTTGTCGGTCCTTGATGCGTTAATTAATACTCCATTTCTAAACCTAATTGCAATAGCACCCGCTACGCGATCGGTATCATTTAATTTCATCTCTTTAAAATACAAACCGATTTCTCTAATTTTAAAAAACTGTTGTTTGGAAGTGAGATGAGTGTAGGTTGTAATATCATCTCCAATTTTGATATTTTTATATTTATTTCTGACCGATTTATAATATACTGTATCGATGATTTTCTGATTGTTAGGATAGAATAGTCCTCTTTGATATCGGTCGGGATAGATAATGTTAAAAGAAAGCGCTTTTATGGGCGCACGAAATTCCTTGCGATCGACTTTCTTGAACTCTTCAGTATAGAGAAAGTAGGCGACAATATTAAGGCTAACATCTAAAAACCTTAGTTTTTCCAAACATTTGAAATTGGCAAGCGAAGAAACAAGAAATATCAAAATATTATTGGGTTTATTGAAATTTCTAGCGCAATCGATACGATCGATTATTTGATATTGACAAAAATGTTTGAGATACGATAAAAAACTTTCAAGGAGAGCTTTCTGAAAGGTATCTTGTGGGATGAAAATATATACCCATACATCTCTATTGGCAAAAGCTAAGCTATAATTCATCAGCCTCTATGTAAAACGAACGTTCGTATGTAATTGGAAAATATTGTCATACTACGAAAATTCCGCGATCGCTAGGATATTCAGCAAAATAATTCAAAATCGCTTCTGTCACATAATTTCTTTCGCAAAAAGCCTAGAGTGCATTACTCTCGATAGATCGCACGCTTAAATTTTTCTGCGGCATTATAGACTGTCATATTTCCTTGTTGGCGAGACCAATGAGCCGCTCTTCGAGCATCTAGGAGTGCATTGTATTTGTCTCCTATTCTTCTCAAAGCCATACTACGACCAAGATAAGCAGCAGCATAGCTGGGGTTGTTCGAGAGCGCTAAGTTATAAGCTGCGATCGCATTCTGGTATTGCCCTTGTTTATAGTGTTGAAAACCCACTTTTAGATAGGCACTAGCAAGTCTGGGATTAATCCTTGAATTGGAACGTGAAGTTACTCCTTGACCATCCATCCGATCTCGCATTTGCTGTTCTATCGACATTGCTGGTGCATTTATGGGAGGTGGCATCTGCGGTTGTGTAATAAAAGGATCGAACTGTGCCTGAGCGTTGTTACCTAAAGGCACTAAAAATCCCAGAAGAATCCAAAGATGTTTGAGATTATTCATAGTTAGTCCTCGACAAAACGTTATTACATGATTCATGTGTTGAGATAGTCGCAGATATAGAGTGCTATCTCTATTAGCCACTTCGGCTATTTGATGATTTAGTTTGTGCATTGTCTTTCTCTGATTAAGTCTTGAGAGTTATAACTCGCTCGATCCAAGTGCAAAGCTTCTCTAAGCAATCATTGAGATGATTTTGGTAATATATGCACGAGCTTCTAAGTCCCTGGACAAAAATAAAAATGATTAGTTAAGACTTGGCTCATAATATATGAACGTTCGTACATTTATGACTCGAAGAAATAAGCAGGTCTTTGTTTCCTAAGAGTTATAAGAAAATAATTATGAATTGTATCGCTTCTAATGAACGAACGTTTATTTGTTTATAAAAGTTAACTAAAATCTTCAACTGGTTTGCTAAACATAATCCCCATACACACTTGCAATACTTGCTCGACTTGCTCTGGTATACCGATTTCTCCGAAAGCATCTTGGTCTATTACAGCCCTAGAGACTGCGCCAATTAGCATATGAAACAAAGCAGCATCGGCGATTTGACGGACGGGATATTCTTGCGATCGCAGTTGTTTAATAATTTTTTCGATCGAAGGATAAATTAGTGAAGGATGGGTACTGAAATAATCGTACTTTCCAGTCAACATTCTAATTTCCTGCGCCTTAATGATGCGAAATACATATTCTTGGCGATGGGTCAGTCCCCACTGAATGTAAGCTCGAAAAACCGCGATAAATTGCGCTAGCGGGTCAGGTGCTACTGATTGATAAGCTGTAAGGATAACATGCTCTATTTGCGCCAGAATCCTTATGGTTAAAGCGTCTGAAACTTCTTCTTTGTTTTTGAAGTGGTTATAGAGACTGGCTTTTGACTTAAACCCTGCTGTTTCACGAATCTCGTCGATTGACGTACCTTCATAACCTTTTTTCGTAAATAGCTTGAGAGCAACTTCCAGAATAACCTCTCGGCTGTCTTGACCGTGTTTCTGACGCAGCTTGCTTAGAGTAGCAGTTTTAGCCATGATGTATAGTTAGAAACGAGCGTTTGTTCGTATAGATTATATATTTAAATACTAAACAATCTTTTAATCTGTTTTCTCAACCAAACAACAGGACTTGTGTCATCTTCTGATTCAGGGATTAGATTTAATTCCTTCATTTGTTGTTCAAATTCTTGTAAAACTTCTTGTCGTTTGGCTAACTCTTGAACTATTTCTTCTGACAATCCCGGATAGCTTTTTAGTAGTTGACCAAAGCTTTTGCTGTCAATCGCAAATAAGATTGTTTCCGATCGCGATCGCATAGTTTTTGGATAAGGAATGCCCAACATTAATGGCAATTCTCCGAAGAATTGACCCGCTTCAAATGTAAATAACTGCTTTTTTATTTTTTCCTGTTCGTAAATCGCTTCTATTGTCCCAGATAAGACAATATAAAACGCATTTCCAGGCTCACCTTGGCGACATAAAATCTCTGATTCTTCTAAATATTTGCGACATCCTAACTCAATTAAACTACGCAAATGTAGATCGCTTAACGAGTTGAAATAACTAATTTTTCTAAGTAAATCGCGCAGAAAAAAAGATTTAGAAGGAGATATATTTTTTTTCTGACTTATCTTCTTCTTGAGAATCATTTTTGGTTTTTGATTTTAAAAAATCTGGATTTCTCAACCAGACATCTCTTTGAGGAAAAGGAATTTGTATGCCAGCAGAACGTAAATTATATTCAATAATAAAATTTAAGGAGCTTTTAATCAGAAGTTCTTTGTCAATAGTATTCACCCAGACAAAAAGTTCAAAAGTTAAAGCATTATCGCCAAACCCTATAAACACAACTTTTGGAGGGGGTTGATATAAAATATTACGATCCATATAAGCAGAATTTAAGAGAACTTCTGTTACTAAAATTGGATCGCTCCCATAGGCTACCCCAACGGGAATTCGGATTAAACCTTTTAAATTTGTGTAACTTTTATTGATAATTCGACTTTCGACAAGTAAGCTATTAGGAATAATGACTTCATTCCCCTCTAAAGTACGAATAACTGCCGAACGAATTGAAATTTCATCTATATAACCAATTATAGTATCCAACTGAATAAAATCACCAACTTTTAACTTTCTTTCTATCAAAAGAGTGATGCCACTGACTAAGTTTTTGGTAATATCTTGTAATCCAAAACCAATGCCGACTCCTAACCCACCAGCAATCACCGCAAAAGTAGCTAAATTAAAGCCACTAAGTTGTATGACAATAACACAGCCGATCGCGCCAAAACTATAACTAATTAAAGTAGAAAGTGCCTCTCTATTGCCCGGATCGATTCCCAGTTTTCCTAACAATCGGTATTTAAGAGATTTCTTGACAAGCGTGGTTAGAAAAGCCACAAAGATTAAAGATATAATAAACCTTATTACCCAAATTAGTGAAATATTTTCTTCTCCCATTTGAAAAAGAGGAGTAGTAAAAATTTGAAAAATCTCACCTAAAAATTGATTCAATTTCATGTTAATTAATTTTATTCTATTGAATTAGGAAAAATGACTCCAAAAAGATTAATAAAAGCTATTTTTCTGGCAATCCTTAGCCTTATAATTCCCACATTGCTAACAGCGCAGAATCCTCCAGCAAGTACTTATCAGCCTGGTTTTTGGCAACCAAAAGCCAGAGTAGATCTCAATCGTCCCATAGCAATGATGATTACTTTTCATTCTTTCATCTCTCAAGATCTCTAAGTTATCTGGATCTCCCTGCACACACTCTTTTACTTACTTTTTAACCTTAAATTTGTCTGAGAATTTAATTAAGTAGCATTTTTGTTCGAGGCGATCGCGCTTCAGTTGCGAACATTTTAATACTCTAAAGAATGACATATAGAACATTTTCGATGAATACTCTGAGTAAATTCAATCGAATGTCAACAATTCAATTGATAGGATCGTAAATGATGATACAAAAAAATAGTCTAGAGGAGGTAAAAGCATGAATCTCGGACTAGAAGGAAAAGTGGCAATCGTTTAAAAAACGTTGAATCAAAGGAGAAAAACATGACAGACAAAGTTAGGTTTTAGAAGATAAAGGCGATGTCTGATAGAATTGAAACTCGTCCTCTTTCGCATGCTAGCCTCAGCGATTTCCTCGCATTTTTCGACAGCACCGCATTTTGTGATAATCCTTTGATATAGGAAAATCTAACCAGATGCTTGAGCTAATGTCGTTACGCTCTTGCTTGGTGAATTCGTAACTCTTGCATGGCTTGGCTCGGCTTAGACGTTGGGCAACTTTAAGGTATCGGTAAGGCAGTAGTTGTAAGGTTATCCTTGAGCGATTGGGGTTAAGTGATTAGAAAGTTATCTGTAAGACAATGTTTTGAAATCATCGGTGGGTGGAAATTGAAGCTACATTAGAAAAGTTTTTTAGACATGGTTAGCTATTCAATAAAATAAAGTTGCAGTAATCATAAAGGTAAGTTTCATGCACATTGTATCGGTCAATGTTGGTAAGCAAGAAACAATACAAATTAATGGCAAAGCGCTCACAACCGGAATTTTCAAACAACCTGTCCAAGGAAAAGTTAGCATCAACGCAAAAGGTCTTGTTGATGATACCGTTGCTGACACAACTCGTCATGGTGGCGTAGATCAAGCTGTCTATCTTTACAGTGCTGAGGATTATGCTTGGTGGACAGCAGAATTAAGGAAAGAAATGCCGATTGGCATTTTAGGAGAAAATCTGACTCTTTCCAGTTTTGGAGCTACACCTTTGAGAGTTGGAGATCGCTTAAAGATTAACACTATTCTGCTCGAAATTTCATTTCCTCGCATTCCTTGTGCCACATTAGGGGCACGGATGAGTGATGCTGCCTTTGTGAAGCGTTTTATTCAAGCCCAGCGACCCGGTGTGTATGCAAGAGTACTTAAGGAGGGAGAGCTACAGATTGGGGATTTAGTGAATATTTTACCAACAGCTAACAACTTTCCCACAGTTATAGAGTTATACGACCTATGGCACGCCAGGAAGCGCGATCTTAAATTACTTTACCGAGGACTCGAAGCACCGATTGCCGAAAGAGCAAGGGCAGCGTTTCAGTTTTGGTTAGAACACTCATAATTGGGAAGTGTCCAAGCAACCCAACAATTTGGTTGTAACGGCAAATAAAAATTTCGCGCTTTGTTTAGATTTGGTTGGTCGCCGCTGAACCGTGTCGCTAGATTTTTTAATCTTTACTTCATTAAATAGCTTCTAATAGTGCTGTATTTACTGACTTTTGGAGTCGCGATCGCGTGTCCGACATGCCAAGAAATTTTCGGATAAGCATCAGCTAAATACTTAATTTCGTAACCGCTTTCTCGCAAAAAAGAAGCAATTTCTTCTCGCTTTGACAACATTATTTCTTTGCTGCGATCGCGCTTTCATACTTGACTAGTTTATCAAGGAGCAAGAGGACTGCGAACGCCCCGACCACCGCGATTAAGGC
Source organism: Candidatus Altimarinota bacterium (assembly GCA_012031035.1). Lineage (GTDB taxonomy): Bacteria > Cyanobacteriota > Cyanobacteriia > Cyanobacteriales > Microcystaceae > Hydrococcus. The sequence goes on from JAAUUT010000015.1 coordinate 55,588, forward strand.
GAATAAGTATCTGAGTGTAAATTATTGTAAGAATAATGCTTTATATGAAATAATATCGCTGATTTGTTCGAGAAGTATTTTAGGAAGTTTTTCCATAGAATGATATCTAGAAAAATTCTTGATATTATAACTATCTGCCATGATATCCAGAAAGTTTCTGGATATCATCCGAGAATATACCAAAAGTTTCGTGATATTATTCCATATGGGGCGGATATATAGAAAATTTCTGTTTTTTGTCCCATACAGGGTTAATATCCAGAAAGTTTCAGTGTAATAAGACCAAGACTGCCAAGGAGCTAGAATGATAAAATGCTCTTGAGAGATCGAAGGTGACGTATGACTACTCGACTAGAAGTTGAATCGGCTATCAAGCAATTACCAGAGGGTGAAATTCGCGATTTGGCAAAGTGGCTTCAAGAATATCTTGATGAGATGTGGGATAGACAAATTGAAGCAGACCTAGCATCGGGAAAATTAGATCGCCTCATTGCTCAGGCAGAGGAGGATATTGCAACAAACAAAGTGAGGAATCTGGATGAAGTCCTTCGCGACGGCTGAATTCTGGAAAGCGTATGCTGAACTGTCACCTGAGATGCAAGAGCAGGCGCGGAAAGCTTATCGACTTTGGCAAGAAAACTCACTTCATCCATCGTTGCATTTCAAAAAAGTTGGTAAGAACCTCTGGTCTGCTCGTGTCAGTGGCGGTTATCGAGCATTAGCCTTAAAAAAGGGAGACGATTATTACTGGATTTGGATCGGCGATCACGATGAATATGAGAGTTTTTTGAATTAGTTCGTTGTGATAAGCCAGCTAACAACACAGTGGAGCGGACGGTATAAAGTCTTCGCGCTTCGTTTCAGTCATATCTGCCGCCGCTCACTTTAGCCGTTACTTCATAAATGGTCTTTAAGAGTTATGTAATTGCTTGCCTTTTGGAATCGCGATCGCGTGTCCGACATTCCACGAAATTTTCGGATAAGCATCTGCTAAATTCTCAATTTCATAACCGTATTCTCGCAAAAAAGAAGCAATTTCTTCTCGCTTTGACAGCATGATTTCTTTGTTGCGATCGTCAACTTCATACAAGATGATGGGTTGATATTCTTGAATGGTTTGAGTCATCCCATACAAAACATCAATTTCTGCTCCTTCTACATCAATTTTTACCAATGTAGGCGGATCTATCTCTTTTTGCTTGAGTAAATCATCGATAGAAACAACATCGATATTAATAATGTCTCTAGCATCAGCCCTCGACCCTACTGTAGCTAAAGTATGACCGCCACTATAGGCAGCTAACAAGAGTTCTGCTTGTCCTGTGGTACGCGAAACCGCTTTTGCGATCGCGCTAACATGAGTAAATCGATTGATTTGAATATTGTGTTGTAAAGTTGCAACATTGACCGCTTCTGGTTCAAAAGCATAAACTTTGCCCGAAGAACCAACTAATTTTGCTGCCAAAATCGTAAAAAATCCCACATTAGCCCCAATATCATAAAAAATATCTCCTGGTTTGAGATATTGAGACAGGGTTTCTTGGACTGACATTTCATAAGTCCCTAATGCAGTATCGAGATTATATGCACCCGCATTAAATTTCAGTCCCGCAGCAACCCCATGTTTGATGGTGAGATCTCTTTTAATTAAACCCACACGAGCAAAATGACCTAGCTTTCCCTTAGAAGGAAGAGATTCTAACCAGCTTAAAGGCAAACTTCTGGCAACTAAACTCAAAATAGTCCAAGTTATGTTTTTTAGACCCATTTTATTAACTCTTTGCGATAAAGTTGTTAAATACACTGCCAGTATCATTGCCCCATTCCCAATTAGCTACAATCCCCACGCGGTTAATCGTCATTGGTGCAAGATTTGGATAAACATCTCTCAGAGAACGATATAAAACTGGTTCATCGTTAACAAAAGCAGTATAGTTTAAACCGTCAAAAACAACGCGAAGTCTGTGGGAAACGCCCCAAGAAACTCGACTCCCAACATTCGTCCAGACAGCATCGTATAAATCTTCAAAACCATTAATCGTGAAAAAGGATGAGATGGAAGCGCCTGCAAACCAGTCATCCAGCCAGTTATTAATGATGATGTAGTTTTCGGGGTCTTGCCAAAAAATCAGTCCGCCACGACCCTTTTCTCCCTGTCCGCGCTTGCTTCCTGGGGGGGTAATTTCCACTTGAATATCGGCAAATTCAGGGTTTTCCCAAGCAACGGTATAAGCGGTACGACCGGGATTATGCTTTTTGGCACTTGCTTTGACTTTTGCGCTATTATTTTCGGTATACTCGACTATCCCTGTGCCTATTTCTTTACGCCAAGGGAGATCTCCAATCGTCGTCATTGTTCCGGCTAAATCTGTCACGCGATCGCTTGTAAAATTATCGCTAACTAATACTTGTTTTCCCTCTGCAACCCAAGGAGAACCGAGATCTAATTGCTTGGGGATGGCTATACTGCGAGGATGCGCTTCCAAAGAACGGAAATACGAACTATTGTTGCTTTCAAGAGATTGAATACCTACCCCTGTTGAATTTTGTAAGCGAGTGTCGGAAAATGCGGTATCAAAGACTAATTTGCCGTTCAGATAAAGGCTAAATGTCGTACCATCATCTAATACTTGCAAAGAATGAACAGTGTTTGGTTCGAGATGCCAGCGATCGCTAATGGCTATGCTCTTACCAATACCATTTTCCTGAATTAAGAGTTGACATTTCTCGCCTCCTATCAAGAAACTCCAAAAATTTTCTGAGTCTTGGAAGCGCCAGACAATTCCTGCTGTAGTTATCGTGTCAGAAGTCTCTAATATGAGATGAACTAAACCAGAAGTAATATCAGTATCTAGGATGCCTAAACTATGCTCCGATATCGCTAACGTCCCATTTGCCGTTTTTTGGTAATGTCCTTGGCAAACAGTCCACAAACCGCCGATTTCTGCTTTTGTATCCCCCAGCAAACTATCGCCAGTTAAGCTATCCGCCGCAACAGCCGTACCATACCAAGTAGTTAATTCTGGAATTTTATGTATCTGAGTGCCATAAACGCGGGTATCGACCCAAAAACCAATCTCTCCTTGGACGCTTTGATAGATTCCTGCATATACCGTAGCATCTCGATTGAAGGGCTCGATCGCAATGGGACGCATATTAGGATAAGCCGCCAAACCACGAGCATTGGGAACTGAAGCGATATAATAAGCTGCTCCCGCTTCGCGTAAGATTGTGATGTAATAAATCTGAAGATTTTGCAATCCTTTAAACGCAGAAAGCATATTTGAACCGACGCGAGTCCAAAGTTCTCCATTTTCATGACTTGCTGCGTGTACGATAAACGCATTCCCTTCATCGAGAGGATTAGCAGGAATTTCGTTAGGAAACCAACCAACAGCCAAGTTTTCGGAAATCAAAGGTAACTGATTCTTTTGACGAGTGAATTTATACCAATACAGCAGCCGCCGCAGTATATTCTTCTTATCTGGAGACTTAGTTAACAAAGATAACAGGTATTGAGGCACAGCAGAGCGTATTCGTCGTTCTACTTTACTTCCACGAAACCAAGTCAGCAAACGTTTCTTAAAACTTTCGGGAATATAGCCCATCTGGGAAGTATTGTGACCGTTGAGGAGAAAGGTTGCAAATGCAAGTCCATTGGCGCGAGTATAAGGCCCATAAGCAATTCCCGCACGTCCCCATCCAGGTTGAACTAAAGGTTTTATCCGTAAGGCGTTATTATCAATGCCTATCGTCCCTTCAACATCTATCCCTTTGCGAGTGATACCAGTAAGATTTTTACTCCCAATAACTCTACCTACGGGTTGATTGTCGGAATACAAGTCGATGAGAACGTTGCTGGCTGCTTTAGTTTCGCTCAAACCCTGTTTATCCATTATCTATTTTTGAAAGAAATTGCATTCAAGCAAAAAACTCGCAGCAAGATTGTACTATTACCGCAAGAATCAAATAGCTTTAATACCAAAATTTTTCTAAATTCTAATTATGTTTGCAATCCGAAAGCAAGTAAGCCGAAGGACGGCAATTCAACTAAAGTTTTATCTCTAAATAGATTCAGCCTAAATAGTGGCACAGTAACGATGAGTCATAATTTGATGTTGAAAAACTCTTCTATCCCTATCTCCACCATTGCCCAAGTTTTGGCAGAATCCTTTGCTGACGACCCCAGCTTTAACCTTGTCTTCGACCGAGATATCAATCGTTTATCGGCTATACAGGCGTTTTTCGAGCCATTTGTGGCGGATGCTAGTGAACGCGGCAAAATTATCGTCGAACCCAATTGGCAAGGAGCTTGTATTTGGTATCCTGCGGAAGTGGAAATTTTTAATGAACAATTCGAGCAAACGTTGATGGAGATTATTAAGACTATTACAAAGTTTGCTGGCGAAAAATCTGCTCAACGGTTTCAACATCTAATCGAACAACTTGGCGATAGCGAACCGCAACAAAGCCATTGTGAAGTATTTTTTCTTGGGTTGAAACCATCCGCAAGAGGAAAGGGCATCGGTCAAGATTTACTCAAACCCGTTCTTGATTACGCAGATAAAAACCAAGTTCCTTGTTATCTTGTTTCCTCGACTTCTCGCAATATTTCTTTTTACGAACGTCATGGGTTTAAAAAATATTGTCCTATCGAGATTAACGACACCTATTCCATGACAGGTATGTGGCGAGATTTTGTTAGTGACTAGCAAACTTATATCATCTTTGTTCTTTACCTTCTGCCTTAGCGTGATGATAGCGTCGGAAAATTTCGTGTTCTTGGAAAAAACACTTAAGAAAGTCTCCATTGGAGATATCGCCTAAAGTAGCCCAATTAGACTTAGGTAAAAGGCGGGTCATCTGAGATTTATGTTGTGCTAAGGCTTTGCTGTTTATTTTCAAGAATATCTCCTATGTAAACGGAACATCGGAAATCCTGTAACAAACGCAAGCCAAAGCCATAATCTAGGGTATTTTTGAGAATAACAGACCTTAACGGTTCTTTCCTGGCAAATAATTCAACCCAGGGCCAATGAAACCAAAACCAGATTGGATATTCATAAACGATCGCATCTTTTGTGTATGATTGCAATGCAGACTTAACGATTCTGGTAGTGGCTAAATGGTCTTCCGACCACAACAAGGGTTCCCTAGAATAAGGAATAAAAATTTCTTCTGGCTTTTGTTCGTCGAGAATCTGTTTAACTTTGGCAATAGCTATCTCTTCTAAGTCTTTTAACTTGGTTTCTTCGAGTTTGAGGCACAAAACATCATCTTTATTCAGTCCTAACAATTGAGCGCAAGCGACACCTTCATTTTGCCGAATTACTCTTAACTCATCTTCTGAAATTAAGTGTTTGTGAGACTTGCTTCCATCTGTCATAAAGACGATTTTTACATCTGCACCCGCTTGTTTCTTTTTGAAAATGATGCCGCCACAGCCAAGGGTTTCATCGTCAAAATGCGGGGAAAATACGATCGCAGATCTCTGTAAATATTGGCGATCGTATTCGCTACAGTTATTTATAAGTATTTTTTTATATATTTGACTGACTTTATTTGCGATCGCCGATTTACTCATCAAAGATCCTTATGAATGTAGAGGAAGCGGAAAAAGCGATTTCGATCGCCGTCTTCATAATAATCCTATAAAAGATAACTATATAGAAAAATTCCGTAGAATTAGGTAGTTAGACGGACATGAGCAATGTCGCAACACCAAGAAAAATCATAGAAATCGATGGGACTGCGCTCATGTAGCATAGTCCGCACGCAAGCGAAAAACTTAAAGCCAAAGCTGGCTCGGAGGTGAACAATGGTACGAAAGGTTTTGCTCGTCTGTGGTATCTTGTCTTCGCTGCTGTATGTTGCCACCGTCGTACTTGCACCTATGTGGTGGGAAGGCTATAACTCTACCTCTCAAACCGTCAGCGAGCTAATCGCTATCGACGCTCCGACGAGTCCCCTCGTCGTCCCACTTTTCATCACGTATGCCCTACTTGTGTTCGCCTTCGGAATCGGGGTTTGGCGAGCGTCTGGTCGAAAGCGCGCTCTGCGCTTCACGGCGGTTGGGCTGATTGGAAAGGAGGTTCTCGGCTTGGTGGGGACAATATTTTTCCCGATGCACCTACGCGGGGTCGAGGCAACGCTTACCGACAATATGCACGCAATTCTAACGTTTGTGGGGCTTCTTTTCATGCTACTTGCTCTGGGGTTCGGGTCTACTGCATTCGGAAAGTGGTTCCGCCTCTATTCGATTGAAACAATCCTGATATTTGTCGTGTTTGGTGCTTTGGCAGGTTTGGACGGTTCTCGGCTTGCGGCAAACCTGCCTACGCCGTGGATGGGGTTTTGGGAGCGTATTAACATCTTCGGCTATATGCTATGGGTCGTGGTGCTCGCCATTGCTCTCTTGCGCAGCAGAGTGGAACAGCCTCAAGATAAATAATATCTAAAGATTTTCGTAATAATAGAGCAATTTTTCAACAATGCGATTCCAGGAAAATAATTCAACTGCCCGTTGATGACCCGCCTCTCCCATTGTTACTCTGAGATTATCATCGTTTAAAAGGCGAAGTAAAGATCCTGCTAATGCTTCCAAATCGCCAGATTCAAATACATATCCCGTTTTTTCGTTTAAAATTGCTTCTGGTATCCCTCCGATCCGACTGCCGACAACAGGAAGACTGCTAGCCATTGCTTCGAGAATTGGCATTCCTAATGCTTCGCTCAATGAAGAGTTAATATATACATCGGCATTCTGATAATATTTATCGAGTTTTTTATGAGAAACCGAACCGCAGAATGTTACCTGTTTTGCCGCTTCTGGAGACAGTAGCTTTTGTAATTGTTCGTAGTAAGTTAATGTTTCACCCGTTACTGGATCGGGAGTATAAAATGAAATTAAATTCGCTACTTTGGGGTCGTCATCGCTTAAAGCAATAATAAATTCTTTTGGTAACGTGCCTATCCCGCCAACTATATCGAGGCGAACGTTAGGAAATTGCTTGACTACTTTTTCAAAAGCTTCTAATAGTACGTGTACGCCTTTTTCTGGCGATACTCTACCGACAAATAGTAGCTTTTTAATATCATCTTTATCGTGAGATTCGTCTTTGACTTTTTGATTAAAGAAATGCGAATCTACACCGTTGTAAACTGTTTGACATTTATTAGCAAATTCTGAGAATTGCTGACGTACTTTTTCGGTTATAAATTCACTACAACCGACAATTAAATCTGCATATTTTAGCCTTCGCTCGATCGCATCTCGATCTAATTGCGATAACCATTGACAGTGCATATGCAGCACAATTTTAATTTTAGGATTCAGCGATCGCACGATCGGAATAAATTGAGAAAAGTTATGAATATGAACGATGTCAATTTTTTGCTTTTTTAATTCGTTAGCTACGCCCAAACCATAAGTTAAATAGTATAAGCTAGAAGCATAATCGGGCTTTTTAGAACTAAATATTCCAGGAATTTTGTTAATTATTTTTAGTAATAATTTATCGCTTACTGTTGGAATAAATTGATAATTTACCCCTTCATGAGACTCGCTTGTTTTCTTTATAGTTTTGCCTTTAGCTGGCGTATAGACAATTACATCGTATTTAGCAGCTAAACGACGAACTATCTGAGCCGTCACAATGCCGATAGAATCTACTGGATTGGGAAAAGAAGTGTAAAGAAAGGGCTGATTGACAAAAGCTATTTTCAATCTCATTTTTTTATTCATTTTAATAAAGACACAAGTAACGTTAGAATAGCTTGAATTATTTATTAAAGTTCATAATTTATTAACAACTAAAGCCTACATCAAGCATATTCGTCAATATCTTTTCTCTAAATTTACCGAATTTTTAGAAAAATTTGTAGAAAAATGGTTAGGAGGCGATCGCTCTTTGGATAGTGGCCAAGGCGATCGTATATCGATAATATTCTGAATTTTTATGAGTTAGACAACTTAGCATTATTGAGACGCTAAAATTCGCATATAAAATTTTTGCTTCAAACAATTTTTAGCCTAACAATTCTCTGGGTGAGATTACTCCAAAAACGGACGTGCCAAGAAAAAACTACAAATCGACTTAGCATCTATTGGCGCACCTTCTAAAATTGCTTTCTCCAATTCCAGAGGACTCATCAAAACCACTTCGATATCTTCATCGTCATCTTGTTCGGGAGGTTGTTCTAACTTTTCTAAATCCTGCGCCAAAAAAGCATAGATATATTCATCGGAATACCCAGGTGCGAGGGCAAATTTTCCGAGACTTTGCCATTTATTGGCACGATAACCCGTTTCTTCTTCAATTTCTCGCTTAATCGTCTCGGCAGGATCTTCATCGGGTTCTACCGTACCCGCTGGAAACTCCATCAATCGTCCTGCAACGGCAAAACGATACTGTCGGACTAAAACTAATTTACCTTCTGGAGTAACGGGAACCGCTAGCGCACCCCCAGGATGGCGAATACATTCCCAGTCTCCTTCAACACCTATGGGCAATCGCAGTCGATTCACTTCAAAATCGAATTTACGACCTTTGTAAAACAAACGCTTTTGTAGCACTTCTGATGGTTCTTGGCCTGGTTGCATAGTCGATCGTTTTAGAATTCCAGAACAGTTTACCGCTTCAACGAGTTGCGCGATCGCTTTTTTTGAGACAGGATCGATCCAATCTGGGGCAATTTCTGCCAAAGGAACTAATACAAATGCTCTTTCTCTCATGCGCGGATGAGGAATTTGTAGCTTAGGCGTATCTAAAATAAGATCGTCGTACAACAGTAAATCTAAATCTAAAGTTCTTGCCCCCCATTTTTCCCGACGCACGCGACCAAATTTTTGTTCGATATCCAGCAATGCCTCTAAGACTTCTTCAGGAGTCAGTTGCACTTCCAGTAAAGCACAGCCATTTAGATAATCTGGTTGTGGCGGCCCGACAGGTGCGGTTCTATACCAGCTAGAATGAGACTTGAGCTTTATTTTAGGAGTTTGAGAGAGTATTTTTAAGCTATCTTCAAGAGTAGTGAGAGAATCGCCTAGATTGCTGCCAAGAGCGATCGCACATCGAGCAATTTTCATTATTATTCCAGTTAGATTCTTTATTCAAAATATTATCGGCTACGCAGATGAGCCTATGTATTAATCCAAATTGTCAGAAACCGTCCAATCCCGATAATAATTTATATTGTCAAAATTGTGGCTCTGAATTACTTTTAAAAGGACGCTATCGAGTCACTTGTTTGCTGAGTAGTAAAGGGGGATTTGGTAATACTTATGAAGCCGTTGAGAATTCTGAAGCTAAGGTGCTGAAAGTCTTAACCAACGACCATCCCCATGCAATTAGACTCTTTCAACAAGAAGCCGAGGTTTTGAATCGATTAAATCATCCTGGTATTCCTAAAGGAGAGGGATGGTTTACTTATTTGCCTAGAAATAGTCAGACTCCTTTACATTGTCTAGTTATGGAAAAAATTGAAGGAGTCGATTTAGAAGAATATCTCAAACAGAAAAACTTCAAACCTATCGACCAAAAATTAGCAATTGAATGGTTATTTCAGCTAGCTAATATCCTCAAAGAAGTTCATAGCCAAAACTTTTTTCATCGCGATATCAAACCTTCAAATATTATTTTTAAACCTAACGGACAGTTAGTTATAATTGATTTTGGTGCGGCGCGTCAAGTAACTTCTACTATCTTGGCAGGAAATCAAAATACACAGATTTATACTTCGGGTTATGCACCGCCAGAACAAGAAAAAGGCTATGCTGTTCGGCAATCTGATTTTTTTGCTTTAGGACGAACTTTTGTCTTTTTATTAACGGGAAAAGAACCAAGAAACAAAGATATATACGATTATTATAATAATGAATTAAACTGGCGCAAACATACGACTAAAGTTGCTCCTCAATTAGCTGATTTTTTGAATGAATTGATGGCAGAAAAGGCAACTCAGCGACCTGCTAATGCTGAAGTAATTTTAAAACGCTTAAAAGAAATAGTACAAGAGTTAACCTCTCCTAAAAAAACTTTTTTAAAAACAAAAATTAGTCAGCCAGAAACAAATCTTAATTCTCAGACTATTGGGAAAACTAAAACGACTTCCCAAGCTTTTACTGGTTTAGATAAAATTCAATACGCAGGATTTTGGTTGCGTTTAAAAGCTTTTTTTATCGATCGCGCGATTATTGTAACACTAGCTATTATCTTGGGTAGTGCTTTAGGCTGGTATTTAAATGAAAAAGGAATTGTTACTTTAAGTGCAGACTTTACTATTGAATGGTTACTTATCTATAGTTCTCTATGGACAGTTTTAGGAACAACAATCATCGGGTTTATTTTTGCGATTATTAAGCTCGTTTCTTTGGCAAATAATCCTAGCCAATTCTTACAAAACGAACGCGAGATACTTATCTTAGCTTCTTTAATCTTAGGAATAGCTTTTCAATGGTTCTATTATGTCATTTTAGAATCTTCTTGGTTTAAAACTACACCCGGAAAAATGATAGTAGGGATTGTTGTCACCGATGCAGACGGAAAAAAAATATCTTTGGTGAGAGCCAATCAAAGATACTGGGGAAAATATATATCGATGTTACCTTTATATATTGGTTTTGTAATGTCAGGTTTTACAAAGAAGAAACAAGCCTTACACGATAAAATGTCGAGAACATTGGTAGTAAAAAATAAAAGAAAAATTTAAAAAACATATTTAACTAAGGTTCTACTCGATTTTTTTACTTTTTGTTTGTAACCTCACCTCAAATAGAAAAGTGGCGAGGAGTACAAATGAAAAAGCTAAGTTTAGCTACTCTTATAGTGGCAGCAACTGCTATGCCAATTAATGCCCAAACAGCTACCTATTATCATTCTAGTTACAATGGTAAAAAGACAGCTTCAGGAACAACTTTCAGTCAAAATCAACAAGTAGCTGCTCATCCATCTCTTCCCTTTGGAACGCAAGTTCGAGTAACCAATAGAAATAGCGGAAGAAGTGTTGTCGTGCGAGTTGTAGATCGGTGTCGTTGTAGTATAGATCTGTCGCAGGGAGCATTTAGTCAAATTGGTTCTCTTAGTAGCGGAAGAATTCCTGTTAGTCTTCAAGTATTGCAGTAAGGGAAGGGAATAGGATTGTAAGTAGGAAGAATAAATACACATAGTGCGAGCATCTTGCTCGCGCTTTTCGCAACTCTACAAGCGAGCGTCCCGCTCGCACTACGAAATTTTGAAATTAATTTTGCTCATTTACTGAGAAATTAATATTGGTTAATATAACAACCAAAATTTATATCAAACTACTTAGACAAGTATTTCGATCGCGAAAAAAATTCAAAACTTCTTATTTTTAACTTGAGCAACAATGCGATCGAAGTACCAATTTAATCCTGGTGCAATAAGACTATGAAATCTATTTAGTATAGAAATTTCTAAACCAGGCGCGATCGCAAATTTTCTCTTTTCAATTCCTTTAATAATTTCCCTCGCAACTGCATCAGCCGTAAAGATTTTAGCAGTTCCCGTTATTAACTTGGTTTCTGGCGGTTTAGTTTTATTTTCTGCTTCTAATTGAGGCGTATCGGTATCGGGTGGGTAGACGATAGATACTTGTATTCCTATCGGTTTCAATTCGCCTCGTAGCGACTCTGCTAATCCCCTCAATGCAAATTTACTCGGACTGTAAGGAGTATAGCCGTAAATCCCAATTAATCCCGCTCCCGAAGAAATTAGTACGATATGACCTTTTTGCTGTTTTTCCATACTGGGTAAAACAGCTTTGATACTATAGAGCGTACCAAAATAATTAATCGCCATCGTTTCCTCAAAAACTTCTATCGGGATTTCCTGAAAATAACCAGGACGCGCAATTCCCGCAGAAGTAATTAAGATATCGGGAGTCCCTAAAGTAGTTATACAAGTTTGTATCGCTTCCTCAATTTGTGCGCCATGGCGCACATTTGCTGCAAAGGTAAAAATTTGTTGAGAGGGATTGACTTTTGCAGCTTCGATTTCTATTTTTGCGGATTCTAATTTGGCGCGATCGCGAGCGATAATTGAAACATTAGCACCTTCACTAACGAGTAATTTAGCCGTCGCTTTACCAATTCCGCTCGAACCGCCAGTAATAATTGCGTGTTGTCTGTTAAATCTGAGAGGTTGCACCATTTTCAACAATCCGTCAGCGATTTAAATCGCTGCCTCATACATTAAGTCGTCTAAAGACGACTAGATAAGTATTTCAGTCCATTTTAATGGACTTTATCTATGAGACGGGGAATTCATTCTCCGGCGGTTATTGCAAAGAAGTGCAAAATCTCGGTTAATTTTCATTGGCTTTCTGTTTGCATCAGTCTGAGAACTTCTTGCGCTTTCTGGCAGGCATCAGAACTTCCTTGTTGGCAGAAAAGTTGGATGGCTTTCTCCATATCGGCGATCGCATTTTCCCTTTTTCCCATCTGATAATAATATCCCGATCGCCCAAGGTAAGCTTCAGCATTATCGGGATTTAATTCGAGAGCTTTGTTGAAATCGGCGATCGCATTTTTATATTGTTGTAAGTTAAGGTAAGCTCCCCCGCGATAGTTGTATGCTTCAGCAGAGTCGGGATTGAGTTCGAGAGCCTTGTTGAGATCG
>JAAUUT010000214.1 GCA_012031035.1 Candidatus Altimarinota bacterium
AATTCCCTCATGCGATCGCATGAGGGAATTTTAACTACAAATAGCTCAATGGATTGCTGTGACTCCTCTCGAAAACCTTTGATTAATAGGAAATACCGGAAAATGACAGAAGAGGGATAACTAGGCACGGGCACGATAAATGGTAAATTCTTAGAATGCTATTGTGAAAAACCCTTTTTCAAATCAATTAATTACGCACAAACGATAAAACTTTATCTTATGAGTATTACTCCCGAATCAATTCAAGAACTGCTTAATTCAGAAAATTTTGGCGAGAAAGTTAGAGGAATCAATCAACTGCGTCAGATAGAGCCAAAAATTGCTTTTGAGATGATTAAACCGCTAGTAAAAGATAGCAATCCTCGCATTCGCTATGCAGCAGTCAGCCAGTTTGATACATTAGGCACAGACGACCGACAAACGTCTTTAGAAATCTTACGCGATCGCTTGTTTAATGACTCAGAATTTGACGTACAAGCCGCTGCTGCTGATGCAATTGGGGGATTGAAATTAACCGAAGCTTTTGAAGACTTAGAACGAATTTATTACGGAACTTCAGAATGGTTGCTTCAATTTAGCATATTAGCCGCACTAGGAGAGTTGGGCGAGCCGCGCGGTTTTAACTTACTCATCGAAGCATTAGCAAGCGACAATAGTTTGATCAGAACGGCCGCAATCAGTGCTTTAGGCGATTTAGGAGACGATAGAGCCGTTTCTCACATTATTCCTTTAGCTGATGACGAAGATTGGCAAGTGCGGCATCGCGTGGCACAATCGCTCGGACGCTTAGGCGGTTCTCAAAGTCGAGCCACTTTAGAAAAATTAGCAAAAGATAGTGTAGAATCGGTCGCACAAGAAGCAACAAATAGCCTCAATCAATAGTCTAATAAATCGTGAATTATCAATGATGAATTATGAAATGACTGAACCAGTAAATTTTGAAAACTTGTATGGCAAGGAAAGCATAATTAAATTTTTCAGACTGAATAATTCATCATTCATAATTTTTTTATAGGGTACTTACATGAGCAAATTTTCAAGCGATCGCGCAAAAGATCGAACTGCATTCGGACAAATGTTTCCTAAAATAGCGCTATCTTTAAGCGTCGGTTTAATGGTGAGTGGATTAACGATAATCGCTCCCGTAGAGGCACAAACTAATCCGGCTTTGATATCGAGCCAACAACAAAACGAACAACTACGAGAATTGTTAAAATTAGGTCGCGAATATGTAGATGCAGGAGACTATAATAGCGCTCTTTCGATTTACGAACGCGCCGCCTATCTCGACTCAGAAAATGCTCGGATTTTCTCTGGTATCGGTTACTTACAAGCACGTCAGGGAAACTTTAACGAAGCGGCTAAAGCTTATCAACAGGCATTATCTCTCGATCCTAATAATCCAGAGTTATATTATGCTCTAGGCTATAGCCTCGCTAATGCAGGCGATAATGATAATGCAGCAGTTGCCTATTACTACGCAACGCAACTCGATCCCAAAAATGTTAAAAGCTATATAGGATTAGGTGTAGTCTTGTTACGTCAAGGAGATTATGAAAGAGCAAGTGAAGCTTATCGTCGCGTTATTGCTCTCGATCCCAATAATCAACAGGCCTATGAAATAATGGGAGCCGCTTTAGTGCAGCAGAATCGCAATGAAGAAGCGATTCAGTTTTTAGATAGATCCCTACAACAATTTCCCAATAGCAGTGAATTGCGACTGCAATTGTCAACTGCTTTGCTCAATACAGGCGATACGGCAACAGGCTTAAATCTCCTGCAAGAAGCCGCTCAAGCCGATCCAGGCAACATGGCAATTCAGATGAAAATTGGGAGAATTTTAGAAACCCAAAAAAATCTAGATGACGCTTTAAAAGCCTATAAAAGAGTGTCTTATCTAGAACCAAAATCGATAGAAGCACAAACCGCAGTCGCTCGAATTGTTTTAGCACAAAAAGATTATTTAGGCGCGATCGTAGAATACGAAGATCTTATCGCACTCGATCCTCAAAATGCCGATGCTTACTATAATATTGGGATTGCTTTTAAGGCGAGAGGACGGCAAGATGAAGCGATAAAAGCATTTAATAAAGCAAAAGAACTTTACCAACGTCAAGGAAATAATTCTGGGGTAGAAAATGTAGATAAATTGTTGAAGGAATTATAAGTGTTTTGTATTTCACACCGAAAATAGCGAGGAGCGCGGTAGCTCCGTATTTTTAAATCGGGGAGGAAGCGCGACGATAGACGATTTTAATCGTCGTCATTTATAGTGATGCGGATCGTTAATATATTCTTGAATAACCGCACTACTAATTTTCCCTGTCGTCTCAAAAAAATAAGCATGAGTCCACAAAGTTGGTAGTTTTAATAAATGGGGAAACTCTTGCCTCAGATATCGAGACGAGCGCCCTTTAAAAGCTTTAACTACAGAGTTTATTGGGGTATTAGGGTCGTATTCAGTGCTTAAAAAATATTCAGATAGCACTGGAGGCCGTTGGGGGTTCGCTGAAAGATGTTGTCTCGCTCCGTATCTACATGGTTAGATACGATCCTGACACAGAAGGTAGGGCGATCGCAGATGGATTAAAAGAATTTTTTCCTGGTGATTTTCCACCTGCAACAACCTGGATAGGCGTTTCTTCTCTTGCTGTTAAGGATTTCTGGAGCGAAATTGAAGCCATAGCAGTTTTGGAATAGGTTTAAGGATTATTGACCAAGTATTCAAATAGATCGTCTAGGATAGCATTAATCGCAAAAATATCTGAACTATGCCAATGTCCGCCGACAAAATAAACTTTATTTTGTTGAAAAACTTTAAGATGTCCCCACAACGGACTTTGTTTGAGTTTATCTAAAGTTTTCTTATCATCTTGCCTTTCCCAAGACGCAAAAAAGAGAACATCCCCATCAATATCCAATATTTTTTCCTTGGATATATTTTCTATGTAAAAAAAATCTCCTCTTTGCGATTTGGGACGTTGCAGACCAATATCCTTCAAAACTGACCCTGAGAAATGTTTTTCTCCATAAGACCAAATGCCATATTCTGAAGATGTATTGGCAATAGATACCACCATAGTTTTACGGCGATCGCCCAAAGCTTGCTTCAGTTTTTCCACCCGTTGCCAATAGTTATGTATTAATTGCTTACCAACTTCTTCTTTGCCCAAAACAGTAGCAAGTTCCTCTAATATATCTGTCCAGGGAGGTGAGGGAAAGGGTGTATTGAGAACTACTGTAGGCGCAATATAAGACAACTGTTTGTAAATCCCTTTCAACTCAGAACCAGAAATAATTAAGTCGGGTTTAAGTCTTAAAATCTTTTCTAAGTTTGGGCTATTAAAATCGCCAACAGATTCTACTCGCTTTACTTTACCTTGAAGATATTTTGGCATAGGAAAACCCGCAACATAAGTCGAGGCAATAGGTCGGATGCCTAAAGCCCAACTATTAGCTAAACCATCCGGTGCAAGATCTACTACCCGTTGAGGGTTGCGAGGAATGCAGGTGCTACCCATGACATGTCGCACGATTCGGCAATTCTCAACAGGCTGTTTATAGCTAGTAATATTGGTCTGATGAGTTATATTACAAGCCGAAATTAAGAGGACTGTTAAGAGACTCAACAGTACTAGATAGTTGAAGCGACGCAAAGAAAAACTCGCGAACATCTAACCACCTAAAATCTCCATGAAATCGTTCCTTGAACGGTAAAGGGTTCGCCAACACCTACCAAGGTTTCAGACCCAAGAGCTTTATAATACTCTATATCAAAGAGATTACGGAAATTTAGGGCAACGCGGAATTGCCCGCGTTCATAGAAAATTGCGGCATCTGTACGGAAGTAACTGGGAACCTCGAAAGTATTAGCCAAATTTCCTGCTGTCTCTCCAACATAATAGAAACCTATTCCAAATCCCAATCCTTGCAGATCGCCTTCTTGAATTCTATAGGTTGTCCACAGGTTGAATGCGTGTTCGGGAGCGGCATATAATCGATTGCCTTCTGGAATCGTGTTATCTTCCGTGACTTTGGCATCGGTGTAGGCATACCCTGCAATAATGTTCCATCCTGGTAGGATTTCGCCACTGATATCCAATTCAATTCCTTGACTGTTTTGTTCTCCAGTTTGAACTGAAAAGTTAGGATCGTTAGGATCGGTTGTCGTCACATTGGTGCGAGTTAAATCGTAGAGGGCAAGAGTCGTAGAAAGTCGGTCAGTCAAGTCAGCTTTGATACCTACTTCATACTGCGTCGCTCGTCCTGGTTGGAATGCTTCTCCGCTAGCGGATATACCAATGGTTGGTGCAAAAGCTTCAGAATAACTGGCATAAAGAGAAATCGGTGGAATCGGTTGGTAAACAATCCCAACCCGTGGGCTAAATGCAGTGTCCGATTGGCTCGTTTCTTCGTTTGTAAGTCGATCCGTTTTGCGCTCCTCAAATATATCTACCCGTCCGCCTAGCAGAAGCTTCAAGTTTTCAGTAAACGCAATCTGATCTTGAAGGTAAATACCAAGCGTATCTCTAGTTGTGAAGCTGATAGAGTTACGACCAGTAGAAACAACGGTGTTGTCATAGACTGGATTGAAGATGTCTACCGGGGCAGCAGGAATCCCAAATTCAAAACTTAGATCCGTTGTATTTCGATTCAAACTAAAGCCAAATAGCAGTTGATGGTCAATAAAGCCAGTGCTGAATTTACTCAGTAAGTTGGTATCCAGATAGTAGTTATCGTAAAATTGACTGCCAATTATACCCCCTCGATTCAGCGTGCGATTATCAGCCGCTAGACCAGTAGGAAAAAAATCAGGCGATCCATTGCGATCGTCGTCCTCGTAAAACGTATAGCGGAATGTATTCTGCAACTTCAAATTTTCATTAAATCGATGCTCTAAGCTATACCCCACTCTACCAGCGATGGTTAGGTTGTCTTCTACTGGCCCTTTTGAGCTAAAACTACGGCGTACTTCTCCATTGGGATTCGGGAATATGGTACCTACTGTTGGCAATCCGTCAGGTTGCTGGGAATTTCTTGTCAAATAGTTGACATCGCCCTCTACAACTAAATCTGTATTTTCACCCAAGCTAAAGCTCAAACTGGGGGCAAGAGAAAAGTTTCTAGCTTGGTTAAAGTCAACGAAACTTTCAGTGCTGCGAAGACTAGTAATTAATCTGTAAAGAACCGTTCTAGAATCATTTAATGGGCCAGAGAGATCGATTATCCCCTGATAATCGTTATAACTACCAATCGTCGCTCCGATCTCGTAAAAAGGATCGCGCAGTGGTCGTTTAGTTACAAAGTTAATCGTTCCACCAATGCCAGTTGCTCCACTGTCTCCATACAAAACGGAGGCTGGCCCCTTCAACACTTCTAGTCTTTCCACATTGATAAAGGTACTATCGCTAGTTATCTGTGGGTCGTAATGTCCGTTTAAGAGACCGCCAAAAGCCTCGAAGCCTCGAATAGTAAAATATTCTCTACTTCCGGCTGCGGTTAGAATTGAGGTTACGCCGCTGACGTTTTCTAATCCGTCTGTGATTCTTCTGGCGTTGCGATCGCGCAGTACCTGTTGCGGGACAACTTGAATGGATTGGGGAATATCTCGTAATGGCGTATCGGTTCTGGTTCCCACTGAGGTATTCGGTACGCGATAGCCATCTTGCTCTGCTGTTACTACTAGCTCGATATCTTCTTTTTGTACTGTTTGACCCCCCTCCGACTCCCCTGTGACCCCCCTCCGGCTCCCTCACAAGGGTAGGTTTTTTACAATTTACGAAGAATCAGAAAAAGTTAAATCGCTTAAATGATTGAAAGATATAGGTTTCAAGCGACCAAGACTAAAAGACTGACCCTTGAGCAGTCGCACTA
>JAAUUT010000089.1 GCA_012031035.1 Candidatus Altimarinota bacterium
ATTATTTAGAAATTAAATACACGAGCTAGTTTCAATAGTTTATCTCGCTCTCGAATGCTCTTTTAAGATTACTATCTTTATCGATAAATCTCGATCTTTTGACGGATAAAAGCTTGGAGAGCAAGACTTTTGTGGGATAAGACGAGTAAAATAGAGATAATACTTCTTAATGTAGATCGGTTCGGAACGTTATAAAGAGTATATTTTTTACTTAACTTCCGCAAACGCCTTTGCCCCTGTCTCTTGGGCGATCGGTTCCGATTCGATCGAGTCCACTTTCTTGCAATTTTTCAATTTTCTCTCATGCTTCAAGAACCCCAAACCATCCGCTACTATCAAAAACTGACCGATGCCATGGTGGATTTGTGGAATAGAGGTCATCGCTATGACGAAATCCGCCTGTACTTAGAGGGATATCTGGCTTGTCTGCGCCATACGAACATCCTAGAACCCTATCAGATTCATAGACTAGAGGAGGATGCTTTTCGATTTTTCCACGACCCTTCTAACTTTGAGCTACCGCTTCCCCAAACAGAAACTGATTATTATTAGGGTAGACCGATAAAGCCTACCCTAATGCTTCTGTAGTTTCTTTTTAAGAAGCTAAAGCCACTTCAACCATCTGCTGGAGTTCGCCGCTTTGATAAAGCTCGACCGCGATATCCGAGCCGCCGACGAATTCGCCGTTAATGTAGATTTGGGGGATAGTTGCCCACTGAGAATACTCTTTGATGCCTTCTCTAATTTCGGGGTCTTGCAAAACATCTACAGTTTCGTAAGGAACGCCCAACACGTTAAGAATTTGTACGACATTATTAGAAAAGCCACACTGAGGCATCAACTTTGACCCTTTCATAAATACTACGATCTTGTGACTCCCGATGGTTTGTTCGATTCTCTGTTGAAGTTCTGGTGTCATAGACTTTACTAAGATTTTTTGAGTAATTGCTACAAGAGGATGACAAAACAAAATAACTGCTTGATGGGTAATCGTAGATTCTTGTCAAGCAATGCTTTCTAAATTTTACCTCAGACGGGCTGACCCTCAGCTTTCCAAGTTTGGGGCGTATAAGTTTTTAAGGCCAGCGCATGAATAGCGCCCGATGCTAAATCTTCTTCTAAAGCTGCATAGACTAGCTGATGCTGCTTGACGCGCGTTTTTCCTTCAAACTCAGTCGATACCACTACCGCTTCTAGATGGTCGCCTCCACCCGTCAAATCTTTAACAAATACTTCAGCATCAGGTAATTTGACCTGAATCATTTCTTTAATTCTTGTGAAACTGACCATTGTAACTCCACAGCAATAACCATTATTTTGAGTCTAACTGACTCAACTCATACTATCGAGTAAATGCCACGAGTTTTTTAATCTGCGATCGCAAGATCGAGTAACAAGATGGATTTCGGTAAAAAGTGATACTTTTTGCTGTGCTTTTATATGCCTCCAGATGGACAAAATCATTAGATTTCCTTGTTTATAGTAGTTAGAAGGTTGAGGAAATAATTCGTAATATTTAGTACGGGTTGCAATTAGCCTCAACAAACGAATAACAAGTATTGAGCATAATCAAATCGTGGTAACATTTCGTCCCGAATTGCATTTTAAAAATGTATCAAAAGCTGCTGGCTTGAAACCAAATTATAAGATAGCAGAGCAGCAATTCATCAAGTTATTGACACTTGAAAATTTAGATTTTCAAGTGACGGCTCAACCGAGCTTGGTACAAGAGTTTGAAATGGCACTTGAGAAAGCGTTAGCGGTTGCCTATGCCAATCTCGATCTATTACCGGAAGCAGAAAATCGGTTTCTACATCGCATTCTTTATCGCATTAACCGACTCAATTTTGTCTGGTATAAGGATTTGAACGAGTATATTAACGAACGTTCTTATTATTTGCAATGGATACGCGATCGCATTGAAACTCCTTGGCAAGCTTGGGAGTTAGCACAGCTTGACGTAGAACAACTCGAACAAGCCGATCTCAAGCAAGCATTAATCGAGCGAGGGAATGCCGATTTAGAGCCACCACTATCGGCAAATAAGCGATACCTCAGAGAACAAATGACACTTGAAGGGTATCGTCATCTTATCGCGATCGCATCTTTAGATGGCTTAGTTGAATCGAGCCGCCTGTGTCATATCTTAGGGGGTGGCAGTAACGAGGTACAAGCAACCCTAATCCGCGTCTTGCTAGAAGAATATGGAAATGGTCGCTTCAATCGCAAACATTCCACTTTCTTTGCGCAAATGATGCAGGAACTCGGACTCAATCCCGATACAGAAGCTTACCTCGATTGGGTTCCCTGGCAAGTTTTAGCATCTATCAATCATAATTTTTTGCTAACGGAAAGGAAGCGTCACCTGTTGAGATACCTAGGTGGGTTCACCTATTTTGAGATTGTCGGCCCTTCTATTTACAAAGATTACATCGCGGCTGCATCTCGCCTAAACCTCTCACAGACAGCGATGGGGTATTGGGAGTTGCACATCAAAGAAGACGAACGACACGGACAATGGATGCTTCATCAAGTTGCCTTACCGTTAGTTGATATGTATCCCCAGCAAGCATGGGAACTGCTTCTAGGATACGACCAAGAGAAATTGATGAGCGATCGCGCGGGAGCAGCGGTTATCCAAGCAGTGAAGCTTGCAGAAAATTCTAACCATTAAAAAAGAGGACACTTCCTTAATGAAAACACTATCCAATTCTGAAGTAGCGATCGCATCTCATTCGCCAAATGATGTCTTTTTTTGTCCAGAAGAATCTTATTTTTATTCGCAGTGTTTAGAGAAAATGGTTCTCAATCGCTGTACTAATTCCGATTTAGTCATTGAGTTTGGTTCGGGAGATGGCAGTCCCGTTATACATAGCTTGTTAAGGACTCCATTTAAGGGAAAAATCCACGGCTATGAGTTGAATTCACGAGCCTATAAAGTCGCACAAAATAGGATTAAACAGTATCGATTGAGCGATCGCTATATCGTTCGCAATCAGTGTTTTTTTGAAGGTTATAAACAATCTCAAGCGAATTATTTAATTTCTAATCCGCCTTATTTACCCGCACCGGACAACGATATTTATATGCCTTCGCTGCACGGTGGAACTGATGGCGCGGCGATTACAAAACGTCTATTTTCTGTTGGGTGCGATCGCGTTTTTTCTTTAATTTCTGCCTATTCAAATCCCGTCGAAACGATTGAATATGCGCTTGGAAAAGGATACAAAACGATTGATTTTGCCATTGCTCCCTTACAATTTGGATATTATAGTTCCGAACCCAAGGTAAAAGAAACCATTAACGCACTTCGTCGCGATCGCAAAGCGTTCTATTCTCCCAATATCTATCTTTTAGCGGGTGTATTATTCGAGAAAAACCATAATAGTAACACCGATTTATCATCCGAATTGTTGAAAGTTATGACAGCTTTTTAACCGCTATCATCAGCTAAAGTGCATAAAACCTCAAAAACATCGGTACTAACCAATAGAAAAGGTAAAAGACATGGAGAATGCGATCGATGTTTGCCAAAATTCCAGAAAGGTATATGCACTTAGTTCGCTGGGGACTGACATTAGGCTGGTTAGTTTTAATCGCTTCAATGTTCTACGACCCTATTTCAGCAAAGTTGACCGAACCTAACTATCTATTTGGGGCTTCAGATGCGAATGCCTGTTTCGAGTTTCAAGGAGAATGCCGACAGTTAACCCCTTATCCTTTGGGAGCAAGAATTTTTTGGGGAATGGTCGTTCCTTTATCAATTATTACTCTACTTGTTTTCGGTCACGAAGCTTGGCGGCGTATTTGTCCCTTGTCTTTTATGTCTCAAATTCCTAGAGCATTAGGATGGCAGCGCAAACGTCTCGTTAAAGAAAACTCTTGGCTGCATCGCAACCATTCATCTCTGCAAATGGGTTTGTTGTTTTTGGGATTAAATATTCGCTTGTTATTTGTAAATAGCGATCGCGTTTTATTAGGTATTTTTCTACTACTTACTATTCTATCTGCAATAACAATCGGCTTTCTTTACGGGGGAAAAACTTGGTGCAATTACTTCTGTCCGATGGCTCCCGTACAAAAAATCTACAGCGAACCCAGTGGATTACTCGGTTCTGTTGCTCACACTGCGCCACCAATGTCGATTACTCAGTCGATGTGTCGAACAGTGGATAAAAACGGTCAAGAAAAAAGTGCCTGTGTTGCTTGTAAATCTCCTTGTATGGATATTGATGCCCAAAATTCTTATTGGAATAACATTCAACAGAGCGATCGCAAATTACTCTACTACGGATATTTAGGACTAGTCATTGGATTTTACCTTTATTTCTGGCTTTATTCGGGCAATTGGCGCTTTTTATCCGGCGGTGTCTGGAATGAGACGAATCATCTAGCAACCCTTCTGAGTCCGGGATTCTATACCAATGGTAGGGCGATTCCGATTCCTAAACTATTTGCCGTACCACTGACCCTAACCTTTTGTTCTGGTACAACTTATGCGATTGGGTTGTGGATTGAAAAAACTTACCAGCGTTACAACAAGCGTTTCAAGCATCCACTTCCTGTCGTGCAAGTTTATCATCGCTTATTTGTTATTTTTACCTTTGCTGCATTTAACCTTCTCTTCTTTCTTGGCGTTCGCCCAACGCTAGGTTGGTTGCCCCCAGTCGTGCAACAATTATTAAGCTGGGGAGCAGTACTTGCAAGTAGTCTTTGGCTGTTTAAAAACTGGCAGCGCAGTGCAGAACAATATGCAAAAGAACGAGATGGACAATTGTTGCGCCGCCAACTAAACAAACTAGCGATTGACTTTTCTCAATTTCTCGAAGGTCGTTCTCTCGAAAATTTGAACCCAGATGAGCTTCATGCACTTGCTAAAGTCCTGCCTGGTTTCACGCACCAATATCGCCTTCAAGTGTACGCTGGCGTTCTCAAAGAAGCTTTAGAACAGCGTAGCGCCAGTCCTGCTAGAAGTCTAAAAATGTTCCAGTCTTTACGTCAAGAATTAGGAATCAACGACCAAGAACATTGGCAAGTATTAGATAAGCTTTGCTTAGAACATCCCAACGTTTTTACCTCCCATTTGCAGCAAGTATCAGAAGAAGAAGCTACAGTACGTCGTTCTTTTAGTCAAGGAATGGTAGAAACAGAATTAACCCAGCAACGTCCTTTTGCAGAAATGACGATATCTAAATTATCCAAAGCGATTGGCTTAACTCAAGACAGTAAATCTGAAGCTGATTCTACAGTAAAACGCCCAAAGCGATCGCAAAAGGGGAAAAGAAATTTTTAAACTCGAAACAATAAATCTGGAGTTTAGACTCCAGATATTATTACACAGCAATTTCAATCGCTAACGGTTATTGAGAATGGTGCAAGATCTGAATAGAACTCCCATTGCTATTAACGAATGACTTGTGCCACATCATAAATACCGTGTTCGTTGTCTGCATAGTCTTGCCAGTAGTTGGTTTCTTTGTCAAAACCAGGCTGTTGACCGAGTGACTCAAAATCTTCTCGACTATTCCATCTGGCCAGTAAAGCGATCGTAGATTTATTGGTGCTAGGACACATTGCTGCCCATTGTAATCCTGGAATCATTTGCAATACTCCAGGCATCATCTGACTGACAACCGTTGCCAATTCGGATTGCTCTTTATCTGGTTTCATCTTAAATTGACTAAACATGATGGCATCCCCTTTGCCAAAACTAGGCGATGTGGTTCTTGTCTCGGTATGCTAAACTTGACAAGCAAAACTCTGAGGGGTTTTAGCCCCAGAGATATCCAGTACATAATCGTCTGCATAGGCTTGGAAGCCAGACAAATCTTTTCCCTTCCATTGAGATAGCGCAATCACTTGCGTACCATCTTGTGCTTTGAGGATTGCGGAGTCTTGGAAACCAGGAATACTTGAGAACGCCTTTTGTTCTGCTTTAGCAAGTTCTGAGAGGACTTGAGACTGGGTTTTTGCTGTTGTAGAATATACTGTCACAACATTAATATCTTTGCTGTTGCTGTCTAGAGGAATGACTGTATCTGCTTGAGCCTTACTAGGTATGGCGATCGCAACACCCAGAACCAACAGTACAATCGTGGCGATCTTCGTAAATTTGCGAACCAATAAATTGAGCATAGTTAATCAACCTTTCAAGAGATAGAAGTTAATTTAGGAAAATTTCAAACACCAATAAGAACATTTACATTTGCTGTAAAAACTGCTTAATGCGAGTGGGTTGAATGTGGGGATAGCGATCGTTATCTAAACTATCCAGTTTGCCTTTACCCGACACCATTGCATAAATGTACTGTTCGGAAAGATACTCGTAGTGAGAGGTTGCCTTCTGTTTGGTGGTATCAATCCAAGTTTTGAGATCTTCGACACTACCCAAATTCTGCTTTTTTAGCGTCTTTCCCGTGACGACTTCATAAGTGGCGTAGAGTTGATTCATGCTGAGGGTATCTCCCGCAATTTTGAGCGGACGGTTAACCATTTTAGGATCGGCGAGCGCTTCTGCCAAATACTTAGCAGTGTCATCGGTTGTCGTAGCATCAAACAGTGTTTCTCCGTCGCCCCAATAGCTGAAAGTTTCAGCTTGGAAGTCAAAGATTTTCAAAAAGGGCGAAAAGACAACTTCAGTGAATGCGCCGATGAGAACAAAGGTATGAGGAATACCACTGGCGATTAAAGCATCTGCTATCTGTTTGCGAAAGTCAAGATTGTAGTTATCACCTAAGTCTAATTTAAAGTAATCTATAGCAAAATCGGATGGGATAAATCGCTGTAAGCCAGTAGCTTTGGCAGCTTCAATTAAATTTAGTTGCCCCGTGAGGACAATTTCTTTTTCGTCGGTTTCCGTGCGTCCGCCGCGAACGCTTGTCACCACAATATCAACCCCTTCAAGGGCTTTGAACAAGCTGGAAGTATCGAATAAATCACCTTCTACCAGCGTTACTCCTTTCTCGGTCAAGGGTTCTAAAGCTTTGCTTGGACTATCCGATCGCACTAAAGCTTTGACGTTCATTGCACCTTTGTTGAGAATGGCAGAAGCAATTTTGCTCCCCATCATTCCCGTCGCGCCAACAATCAAGACGGTTGGTTTTGCAGCCATGTCTGAAATACTCCGATCGCGCTATTTGTTGAGTGCGTTTATTCTAAAATTCTCAAACGGCTTGATTCTTCTCTCATCTTGGGAAAAGTAATCTAATCTTGTTTAATATTTGGCTATTAGTCCGCTTAAAGGTTAACTATTGGATTTTATCAATGGCGATCGCTTTCTATTGTCTAAACCTTACGATCGCCATTGGTTATTTCTATCGATACCTAGCCAGATGACTGGGTTGAAAAGCAGATCGACTAAAGGATAATGAGATTAAAATCTAGAATTGGCGATCGCTAAAGTCACCCAACTATAAGATTCCCTCAAGTTCACCAAACTACTATCATGCTCTTGGAAGGACTCAAAGTCATGAAAGACAAACAGCTTTTGCATATTGACTGTACGAATTTATCGGATATGCTCCAAGCTGCTCCCTTTCACTTTTTGAATATGTATCCAACTGGGGTAGCAGGAGCAAGTATATGTCATGCAGCACAACCTGGTTACGAATCTCCTCTAGAGGTAGTCTCTCACCAACACCTTCTCTTTGTTCACCTGCGACCAGAAGTAGGTTCAGAACGGAGGATTGGCGATCGCCTTGAGAAAGAAAACGTCCAGATTGGGGATGTTGCCATTGTTCCCGCCCAGGCAACTCACTGGCAGGGAATCGAACAAGATATTGCAGAGGCAGTAATTCTCATTCTGGAACCAGAGTTTCTGGCGCATAGTGCCTCTGAATCAGTCTATCTCGATCGAGTTGAACTGCTTCCAACCTTTGCTCAACCCGATCCACTAATTTATGGCATTGGACTCACTCTCAAAAATCTTCTAGAGAGAGGAACGTGCGATACAGTGTATGCTGAATCCCTTCTCACTTCTCTCTCTATTCATTTGCTGCGGAATTATTGTGCATTTGAGCCAAACTTGCGTAAATACCAAGGTGGTTTATCTAAGCGACAGTTAAAACAAGCGATCGATTACATCGAGGCGAATCTCGATCGAAAGTTGACCTTAGAAGCGATCGCCAAACAACTCAACATCAGCCTGTATTATTTCTGCAAATTATTTGTCCAATCGATGGGAATTCCACCTTACAAGTATGTATTAAAACAGCGAGTGGAACGGGCAAAGCGGTTATTGAAGGAGGAAAAGAGAGCGATCGCAGATATTGCTTTAGAGTGTGGATTTGCCAATCAAACGCATTTGAACAAGCATTTTCATAAGCTCACAGGGACTACACCTAAAAGTTATCGGATGAAGTAATAATGGCTGAAGTTCCAATTTCAAAGGCTTTCTAAGGCTACCGTATAATTAAAATGTATCTCACGGACGAAGCTTTACAACTATAACGCGATCGCGATTACGCTCCGCATACCGCTCCATGCGATCGCAAACCAATAAAAAAACAAGTGCGTCGTTTCGCTGCATAAAAACGCAACGTCAATGCTATTAAACACCAGAAGAGGTTAAAGACTGTGCAATTTAACCTTTTTTTGACTGACGACTTACTTTAACTGAGTCCAACCAAAAATGTAGTTTATCCCGTTTGGAAAAATGCTCAAACTCAAAGTTTTCAATTACCAAATTGGCGATTTTCAGGAAAAAACCCTAGTGCCAGAAACCACTCAAAACGAATGGATTATCGGCAGGGCTTCTACTTGCGATCTAGTTTTGGCTAGCCCCGAAGTAAGTCGCGTCCACGGTCGCATCGGATATGACAAAGGACAATATTATTTTACCGATTTCGGCAGTACAGACGGTTCGCGAATTAATAATGAAAAGGTCAAAGTTAACCAAAAATATTGCTTGAAAAAAGACGATCTCATTCGTATTGGCGATTTTGTTCTCGCGGTCGAAGCAATGGAGATTGCTAGTGTAGCGCAAAAAGACGCTTCGTGTATTGCCGTGGCGGGCGCTTCACAATGGACAGAAGGCGATTTAACCGTTCGTTGTGTCAGCATTGTTCCCGAAACTGAAGATGTAAAAACCTTTTCTTTTGTTGCCGAGCCTCAGATTCAATTTTCCTTTTTACCCGGTCAGTTTGTCACCCTAGAATTAGAAATCGACGGAAAACGAGTCAGACGCGCCTATTCTATTTCTTCTCCGCCTTCTCGCCCCCATAGGTTAGACATCACAGTCAAGCGCGTTCCTGCTCCCCCTGACGCGCCACAACTTCCACCAGGTTTAGTTTCTAATTGGTTGCACGACAACCTTAAAATCGGCAGTCAGATTAAGTTGTGTGGTGGTGCGATGGGTAAGTTTACCTGCGGTACGAATCCACCCCCAAAATTATTAATGATTTCTGCGGGAAGCGGCATCACTCCCATGCTTTCAATGGCAAGGTGGCTTTACGATACAGCGATTAATTGCGATCTGGTCTTTTTCTATAGCGATCGCACTCCCAACGATATCATCATGCGTCAAGAATTGGAACTGTTAGCATCTCGACAATCTAATTTTCGTCTAGCCATTACGGTAACTCGTCCAAAACTCGGTCAGCCTTGGCATGGTTTTACAGGCAGATTAACGGAAGAAATGTTGCTAAACATTGCCCCAGACTTTCGAGAACGAGTTGTGTATGTCTGCGGTGCAAACAGTTTCATGCAGGGAGTTAAAACGATGCTAACAAGTCTTGATTTCCCGATGGAAAACTATCACGAAGAAAGTTTTGGCGCACAGAAAAAACCAAAAATAGAGTCGCAAGCAGAAGTTAAAAAAACCATCGCTTTCTGTCGTTAAACCATCTTCTGTACCCGCACAGACTGCCTCAAAACCCGTTCTCGTCTTCTCCCAATCTGGAAAAGAAGTTCTTTGCGACGAGGAAGAATCCGTTTTAGCCGTCGCACAACAGCATGACATTAAAATTCGTGCTGGCTGTATGCAAGGAGTCTGCGGAGCCTGCAAAACGCGCAAACTAGACGGTCAAGTTAAATATCAAACTGAACCCGATGGACTTGAGCAGTGCGATCGCGATCTAGGATACATTCTACCTTGCATTGCTTTTCCCGTCGGCAAAGTGGCGATCGAAGCTTAACTTTGGTGACTGGGATATTGGTGACTGGGACACTGGGAGATCGGAAAATAAATACAGCTTAAATGTATAATCCCAATCGCCAATCCCTATTCACCAATCACTGATGGCTAATAACTGATAACTGAAGATGAGGTAAATTTTGTGGATCATTTAGAAACAATTAATTCTAATAGTAGCCATTATTGGATTGGTGAAGACAAGCGCTACCGCCTTGTAGATCGATTGGGTGGGGGCGGAATGGGTAACGTATACTTAGCAATGGATACTCGTTTGGGTAAGCCAGTGGCGCTTAAACTTCTCAAAGAGTCTCTGGCGGACGACGAAAGTATCAGAGTTCGTTTTGAATGGGAATTAGCGATTTGCGCCGCCCTCAAAAGCCAGCATATCGTGCAAGTGAGCGATTATGGCGTAACGCCCCAAGGATATCCTTTCTACGTCATGGAATATCTCGAAGGACAAACCCTCGGTCAACTGCTGTCTCAAACTAAAAAACTCCCACCGCAACAAGTTTGCCAGCTTGTTACTCAAATTTGTGCTGGTTTGCAGGTAGCTCATGAAGGCGTTATGTTTTCTGGCGAGAGGATCGATCCTAACGATTGTGCTGCACCTAATCCACAAAAATGCGATCTTGTCAAGGTCGTCCATCGCGATTTAAAACCAGAAAATATCTTTCTCGTACCGACAGCACTAGGCGATTTAGTTAAAATTATCGACTTCGGCATTGCGAAAATCCGTCACTTTCATACTGCCGATTATACAAATGCCACCAACTTCTTTTTGGGCACTTGTCATTATGCTTCCCCAGAACAGATTAAAGGAGCAAAGAATTTAGACGAGCGATCGGATATTTATAGCTTGGGCTTGATTATTTACGAAATGCTGTCGGGATTCGACCCATTTGGCTTTAATTTCCGACAAAATAGAGTTAGTGGTGAAGAATGGATTGTAGCAAATGCGTCTACAACTCCTCAACCATTGCGATCGCAGCCCGATTGCGAACAGTTATCCCCAGAACTAGAAGCCGTAGTGATGCGTTGTTTGCACAAGTCGCCCAAAGATCGCTTCTCTAGTGTGGACGAGTTAAGTCAAGCCTTAAATCAGCTAACAGAAGTTCAAAGTTTAGGATTCAATTCTCCCTTGTCCCCCTTGTCCCCCTTGTCTCCCTTGTCTTCCTTGTCTCCCTTGTCTCCCTTGTCTCCCCCGTCTCCCAAAACACGCTGGTTGCTGATGGGGGTAAGCGCGATCGCATTATCTATAGGGTTGTTTGGTTTGCCAAAACTGTTGAATCCTTCTATCTCAAACAATCTACCCAAGGAAGCCGTTGCACATACACGCAACTTTTCTGTCGTCAAAACCCTTGCAGGTCATCAGGACATGATTTGGGCTGTTGCCCTTGGTGCAGACGGAAAAACTTTAGCCAGTGGGAGCGAGGATAAAACGATCAAAATCTGGAATCCAAAGACAGGACAATTAAAGAAAACCTTTTTTGGTCATACCGAGGCAGTAAGGGCGATCGCGCTCAGTTTAGACGGAAATTTACTTGTAAGTGGCGGTTCGGAGCGAACTATTAAGTTATGGAACCTCAAAACCGAACAACTCATTCGGACTCTCGAAGGACATCAAGATACTATCTGGTCGGTCGCTATTAGCTCCGATCGAGTCTATCTTGCTTCAGCTAGTGCCGATCGCACCATTAAAATTTGGAATATTCATACTAAACAATTGCTCTATACTCTCAAAGGACACAGCGATTGGGTCTTTTCGGTTGCTTTTAGCCCTGACGGACAAACTCTAGCAAGTGCGAGTAAGGACGGTACAATAAAACTTTGGAATGTACAAACAGGTCAAGTGTTGCATACCTTTACAGGACACCAAGACGCTGTTAGAGCCGTTGCTTTTGACTCATTGGGAAAACATCTTGCTAGTGCGAGTTGGGATGGTACGGTTAAAATTTGGGACGTACAGACCAAAAAAGAACTTTATACTTTTTCCGGTCATGGCGATCGCTTAACCTCTGTTGTTTTCAATCCAGATGGCAAAACCCTTGCTAGTAGTAGTATTGATGGAACGGTCAAACTGTGGAACTGGGAAAATCATACCCTGATAGGAACTCTCAAAGGACATGGCGACTGGGTTTTATCTCTCGTTACCGATCCTTCTGGGGAAACTCTAGTTAGCAGCAGTAAGGATCGAACGCTTAAAATTTGGCACAGATAAACGCTTGGTTTGCTTTATATTTTGGTAATTTGTTGACAACTTACTTAATAGAAAAAGACAAATGTGGGATAAATCAATTGTCCTTCAATCCCTCCCAAAAAACCGCGATCGCCTCTAAAATCTCTTTACCTCCTTGCATAAACTTATTTCGGTCGAAATCTGATTGAAAATAAACCTCTTCCAATTCCTCCAAAGTATGTCCGGCGTGTTGTCCTTCAACGCGATTATGCCAAGTAAAGAATGCCAAGCGTAAGTGCGGGTGTCGCGTCTGCTTAATGCGCGTTAGTCCGTCTTCTAACTCCTGCCAAAAGCCAGCCGCTGCCCAGTTTTCCACTGCAAAGCTAGCGCCTTCAGCAATGTTTGGATCGTCGCTACCATAGAGACGGATTAGTTCGTCGCAGAAATGTAAGGTTGTAGGACTGCCATGTTTGCGCTTGCCGATATCTGCATAACCCAACCCTAGTCCTTGAGCGACACCGACTAACCATTCAAAATGCGCCGCACTAAAACGACATATTCCGCCGTCCACCGTCCCTTCAGTGCTGACTAATTCGGGGTCGCCTTCGCGACGATCTTTATCTTCCTCCATTATCGTAGCGCGATCGGCTTTACCGCTGCCGGTCGGGCGATCGCTTGTTTGTTCGGGTTTGCGATAGATTACGCCCAATTCGTTTAATAATATCTCTCGACTTGCCCGCGATTGTTGTAAGGTAGGCGCATTAATTTCTTTCAACAAGGCAGCTATCAAGAATTGGTTGGAAAAAACAGAAAATTGCTTGATAAAATACCGTAATTCCTCATCAGTAACTTCACCCTCGCTAAACCAACAAGTGTAGGCATTATTGAAAATAATACGATGTTGTAAGAGTTCGCGATCGACTTCGCTAAGAAAGTCTTGGAAGTCGTTGACTTGTTCTTGCGTTAGTTCGCCCCGATGCAAGCGTTTCTCAATTCGCGAGGAGATCGTTAGATGGTTGGGACGTGCAGTAAGAACTTGGTTCATAATTAGATTCCTTTTAGTATAAAATTTATTTTTTCTTGCGATTTTTAAGTAAGTTATGTAATCTTTGATTCAATTAAAATTCTATTTTCCGATCTATTCTTAAATGAAGACAAAGTTATTTTTTTTTATTGATAGCGATCGATGAAAAATATTAAGGGTTATGTCGTTAGTTTGTTCGATCCAGAATTCATTTCTGTAGGTTTCAAAACAGCTATATTTGTTGGTTCATTGCTTTTTTTAATCAATCATAGCCCTGCCCTTTTAAGAGGAGAAATGAATCGCGAGCGTTGGATTTCTGCGCTCCTGACTTATGCAATGCCTTATTTGGTTAATGTTTACGGTCAGTATAGTTATCGTCGAAAACTGGGTAGGCATAGTTCTTCTTTATTAGAATGAGTGTGTTAATTAGACTTCTTGCTTTTATTCTGGCAATGGGGAAAGGGCTTTTTTACTTTTAAAATTAACCCTTTTTCCTGTATATAAATTAATATTTTTTAGTTGTGTAGGAGGTCTATTAATTAACTACTTCAGATACAGAGAAAATTTTATTGTGCAATCCAACTGTAGGAATAGTTTTTGTCTTCTAAGGATGTCGCATTTTGGGTAAGCTTTAAGGGACGAAAAGTATCAATCATGACGGCTAGTTCGTCAGTCCTTTCCTTTCCAATTGAACCTTCATAAGTTCCTGGATGTGGGCCGTGAGGAATACCGCCGGGATGAATGGTCATTGATGCTCGTTCGATGCCTTTGCGCGACATAAAGTTTCCCTCGACGTAGTAGAGAACTTCATCGGAATCAACGTTTGCATGGTTGTATGGGGCAGGAATCGCTTGAGGATGGTAATCGAACAACCGAGGGACGAAGGAACAGATAACAAATCCCGACCCTTCAAAGGTTTGATGTACGGGTGGGGGCTGGTGAATTCGTCCTGTTATTGGCTCAAAATCTTCAATATTGAAGGCATAAGGCCAAAAATGCCCGTCCCACCCCACGACATCTAAAGGATGGTGACGATAATAGTAACTGGTAATGGAATCCCGTGCTTTAACTCGTATCTCAAATTCACCTTCCTCGTCATAAGTAATTAATTCGTCTGGCGGACGAATATCTCTTTCGCAGTAAGGCGCGTGTTCGAGAAATTGACCGTAACGATTGAGATAGCGTCCTGGTGGTTCGATGTGTCCGTTTGCTTCGATGACCAGCATTCGCTGTTCGACTCCTGCATCGGGAAGAATGCGCCACAACACCCCGCTAGGGATGACTAAATAATCGCCTGTCCGATAGCGGAGTATACCCAACTGACTTTCTAATATTCCTGTGCCTTCGTGGACGAATATAACCTCATCGCCTCCTGCGAAGCGATACCAATAGGTCATAGATTCTGTCGGACGGGCGACGTAGATGCAAAGGTTTTCATTCGCTGCGAGTGGAATTCTTGCTGCGATCGCATCTCCTCCTTTAACTACATTTGCAGTACGTAGATGACGGGGATGCAATGCACCTGCTTCTTCGTAAGGAATCTCTATCGTTTCTTTTAATAATACTTTCGCGATCGCAGTTGGTGGATGCAAGTGATAGAGCAAAGATTGAATCCCCGAAAAACCACGAGTCCCAATTAACTCTTCGTGATACAACGATCCATCGCTTTGACGAAATTGGGTGTGTCGTTTATGAGGGATTTTTCCTAACTTGTAGTAGTAAGTCATTCAAATTATGAATTATGAATTATAAATTATGAAAAGACTCTGCTTTCTACAAATTCCCGCGTAATGATTGTTCGCGCTCGATCGCCTCGAATAATGCTTTGAAATTGCCCTCGCCGAAGCCTTGCGCCCCGTGGCGTTCGATTACCTCAAAAAACAAGGTGGGACGGTCTTGTACTGGCTGAGTGAAAATCTGGAGCAAATAGCCATCTTCATCGCGATCTACGAGAATTCCCAATTCTGCTAACTTGTCGATTGGTTCGTCGATAGTTCCAATTCTCTGTTCTAGGCGATCGTAATACGCTTTTGGCGTTTCTAAAAATTCAACGCCTGCCGATTTAAGCTGAGCGACTGTTTCAATAATATTATCGGTTGCTAAAGCAATGTGTTGAATTCCCGCCCCGCAATTGTATTCTAAATACTCCTGAATCTGCGATTTGCGTTCGCCTTCGGCAGGTTCGTTAATGGGTAATTTAATCTTACCCGACCCGTCTTGCATGACTTTGGACATTAACGATGAATATTT
The DNA here is from genome assembly GCA_012031035.1 of Candidatus Altimarinota bacterium. Classification (GTDB taxonomy): domain Bacteria; phylum Cyanobacteriota; class Cyanobacteriia; order Cyanobacteriales; family Microcystaceae; genus Hydrococcus. The sequence goes on from JAAUUT010000089.1 coordinate 15,583, forward strand.
TGTGGAGATAGTTTTTTCATCGAAGTGTACCAACAAACTAAAATCCATCGTCTCGGCAAAAAACTTTGCCCATCGTTCCATCGCACCAAATTCAACGTTTCCAACTACGTGATCGATCCCTTTAAGTCCTACTTTCTTAGTTGTATTGCGATCGCTGTATACAGGCTCAAAACTTGGGGCAAATACACCCGAATAATCGCCGCGATCGACAAATTTAAGCAAAACATCGCCGTAAATATGGATGGCAGAATATCGAAAGAGTCCGCGTCCGTCTTCTTCTTCTGTCGGCGAGATCGCACCTACAGCACCTCTCCTAACCGCTTCTTTGTAAGCATCGACTGCATCGGGGACTTCTAAAGCAATAACGGCTACATTATCGCCGTGTTTGAGGACGCTTTGGGCGATCGCACTATCGGGATTTAACGCCGTACTCAAGACAAAGCGAATATTGCCTTGTTCTATCACATAAGATGCTGTTTCTCTGCTACCAGTTTCTAGACCTCGATAAGCGGTTTTGGTAAAGCCAAAACACTGCGAGTAATAGAGTGCTGCCTGTTTAGCATTTCCAACATAAAATTCTAGATGGTCGAATCCTTTAATCGGACAAAAGTCGTTCATAGAATTTTCTCCTTGTAACAGTCACAGACCAATCTGTGAATTATTTGCATCTTTTTGGGTTTCGGGTAGGTAGTACGCCATGCGCCCCTATTGGTAACTGATTTTAAGAAGGTTTTCCAACTGAAGTTGGGAATCTGTCGATTTCAATAATTAACGATTAGTCTCTAATAAGATTATAAATTTTATTTTTGGTGGTTATCAAGAAGCGATTCTTAACTTATATACTTATTTTAATTTCGATCTTTTACTATTGGATCTCTAACTGGAGAGATAAATTGTCGAAGCACAACGCCAAAGTAACCCCCACCCAAGGAAATACCGAACCCCTCCAAAACCTGGACGAAATAGATCGTCAGATTTTGTGTCTTTTGCAGGAAAATAGCCGCATTGCGATCGCTCAGTTAGCTCGTCAGGTAAATCTTTCAGCCCCTGGACTCCAAAAAAGGTTAAAAAAACTCGAAGAAAGTGGTATAATATCGGGCTACGTCGCGCTAGTTAATCGCGAGGCATTAGGTTTAGATTTACTCTGTTTCGCACAAATAACACTAGCCCATCACCAGCCTGAATGTGTCGGACAGTTTTGCGATCGCGTTAAAGAATTGCCAGAAGTCTTAGAATGCCATCATCTGACTGGCGAATTCGATTATTTACTCAAGGTGATTGTCTCTAATCGCCAGCACCTCGAAAGGTTTTTATTCGACAAAATTACTCGCATTCCAGGAGTAGATAAGATTCGCACCAGTATTGTTCTCAGTGAAATCAAAGCATCAACCTCATTACCGTTAGAGTAAGTATTTCCGATAAAAATGTCGAGCTACGCGATTTATTGATGATTTGGGGGGTCTCCCACTGTTAAAACCGATATCTAGCTTATTTATCCGATCCCCATTTATTAAATGAGATAATGTTACAAATCTTTATCTGGGAGCCGTTGTATTGTAAACTACGCGAGGAAAGGATAAAAAGGAGCAATAACAATAATGCAGTCGGCCCCCATGCTGCTGACAGTTCCCAAAGAATATTTAAAAGCACCAGGCGGTTTTAATACCAATGTAATTATCTTTCTAGTAGCCTTAACACTGATTATTTTATCGGTCTGTGGTTATTGGCTTTGGGGATGGTGGGACTGGTGCTGTTTTTGTTCTAACGTTTTAGCTTTGCATTTAGCTGGTACGGTTATTCACGATGCCTCTCATAATAGCGCCCATGAAAACCGAATTCTCAATGCAATTTTAGGGCATGGTAGCGCTCTGATGTTGGGATTTGCATTTCCCGTGTTTACCAGAGTACATCTGCAACATCACGCTCATGTCAACGACCCGAAAAACGATCCCGATCATTTTGTCTCGACGGGAGGGCCGCTATGGTTAATTGCTGCTCGCTTTTTTTATCATGAAATATACTTTTTTAAGCGACAGTTGTGGCGTAAATATGAATTAATCGAATGGTTTTTGAGCAGATTGTTTTTGTTTACGATTGTTTTTTTGGGATGTCAATATGATTTTATTGGCTTTGTGATGAATTTTTGGTTTGTCCCTGCTTTGGTGGTAGGAATAACTTTAGGACTTTTCTTCGATTATTTACCCCATCGTCCTTTTAAAGAACGCGATCGCTGGAAAAATGCCAGAGTTTATCCAAGTCGATTGGTTAATCTTCTCATTCTCGGACAAAATTATCATCTCGTTCATCATTTGTGGCCTTCAATTCCTTGGTACAAATATCAACCTGCTTATTATGCAACTAAACCGCTCTTAGATGCTAAAGAATGCGAACAATCTCTGGGTTTGCTTGATGGGAAAAATTTCTTGAGTTTTCTTTATGACATCTTTTTAGGGATTCGTTTTCATCACAAAGAAAAAGAAATAGCAAATGAATAAGTTAAGCCAATCGATTACCTGGCTCTTTGTTTTTAGTAGAAAATACGGCAGAATCTCTGATTGGTAATTTATTAAGAGATTTTTTGACAATCCATCGCCCTAAAAGGGCGAAGATTCTTGGTTCTGTGAGGAAACTTACCCTAGCAGCATTTCTCCAACTCAAGTAGTAGGTTCCCTCTCCCCAAGTGTCAAAGAATCAATCCCATAAATACAACATAAAAATTGATAAAGTTGCCACTGCGAGAACCATGTCGAAATACTTTCAATGACACAATAAAAGCAAAAAATCTAACGAGTTACCCCGCGAATGACTGGACGAACGTCGGTTCCATCCAAAGTCCCTGGATTGCCTTGCCAGTTAAAGTCGCTAATGCGCAAATTAATCGAACCAATTTGTAAAGTGGGATTGTAGCGCAAAAGAATATTGTAGGTTCGGCGGCTAAATTCCAGAAAATAATCGGTACTAATTTCCTGGCTATTATTTAAACTAAAAGAACTCTGTACGCCTACTCGAATTGGGCCATAGAGTTGTTGAGTTAACCCTAAAGATAGCGTTTGTGTATCGGCAAAGCGATCGAATAGAAAAGGCGACTCCCCACCGCGAATTCCTTGACTGTAAGTAATACTAAAACCCGTGTAATCGAAAAAAGGACGCGAGAAATTACCCAATTGTCCTCTCAGTCCGATACTCCCCGTTATAGAAGGCTGAGTATCGCCACTACTATAAACGCTGGTAACTCCCGTTATCCCCGTTGTCAGTTGTAGATAAGGCTGTACGGGAGTAGGGGTGTAGCGCAATCCTTCTTCTGCGGTTGGGGGTAGTGCCTCGCCTTGCCAAAGCGTAAAGCCGCGACTGAGGGAGGCTGCACCTTGGTAGCGCATGAGACTGACTAAATCCTCTCCTTTATCTGAATCTATCAGATCTCGACGATCGCTCAAGGCTTCAATATACTGAATCGATGTTTGATAGCTTAGATTGATTCCCGTGTCGGCAATAGGAATCTGAGGAGAGACAAAAATAGCCCCTAGACTACTATTAACAGTCTGATAGCCAAGAGAACCATTAAAGAGGCGACGACGATAGTTATATTCTAAGCGCAGGTCGTAGGGACGATCGAGGTTGCCAATCTTGTGTCGGAGATCCACTCGAGCGCGTAAGTTATCGGCTGCATTCTCAAAGTCAAGACTCGATAAAGATGCTGTCGCTTGTAAGTTGGTTCGTTCGCTAAAACCAACGTCGAGATCCGTGACTAACCCAAAAGCCGATGGGCTAATAACGCCAATATCCTCATTAATATCGTCATCTTCTGACGATGTATCGGGCAAGATAACTCTTTGCAATAAATACTGGGGTTTTATCGTTAAGCTGACGTTTTGCGTATCGATAATATTAAACCCTCGTTCGATGAAAAGACCGCCTCTGTCTCTTCCGTCATAGCCTATCGAAAAAAGTCCGGGTTGACGGGAACGGCGATCGAATACTAATCGATCTTGAAAGGTTGGTATGGAAAAAGATTGGTCAAAAACGATACGAGAGTCAGTAAGTGTCAGTTCGTCAACTAAAGGCGCAATATTTCTAAAAGTTGCTGTCTCGGCACGTACTTCTAGTTCTGGTGGGGAGAAAGGATCGTTGGTTATTCTAACATTAGTTGCTCGCCAAGTTTTTGCATCAAAATCTACCCGTTCGGCTTGAAAGCGAACTCGATTGACGCTTCCGCCTGCGGGAGTTCTGGGCGTACCGCCGCCGAGATCTTCGGCTACAGTCCCACCACCGCTATCGCCAACTGCAAAACGATATCCGCCTGCTGTCGTGACGCGCTGAAGGGGTTGGTTGAGAGCTAAGCGATCGCTCAGGATGCTATCGGGAACTACATCGCTACCCGTATCGGTTGGTAGAGCGCTAGAGAAATCCCTCTCGGTCGTCTGTTGATAGACTTCACCGTTAGCTTGTAAGATTACCCCGCTATCTTGTACGAAGTAATATTCAAATCGCTTGCCTCGCAGAATCTGATCTCCTCGCGTAAGAATGACTTCTCCTTCTGCAACCGCAACGCGATCGGGCAAATTCACCCGCACGAGATCGGCGACTAAAACCCCGTTAGGAAATCTAATTTCTACCTTCCCCGTCGCGACGATCGTCTGTTGTAAAGAGTCGTATTCTTGGCGATCGGCAATTACTTCGACAATGCTAGTTGGAGTTGTCTGCACCGGAGAATTTTCATTTCCTGGTGCGGTACTTGGGTTGGCTGGCGTTTCAGTCTTTGGTACAGATTGTTGAGCAATTGCACCTCCCGCATCAGCACCTAATTGAAATTCTCGCCTCATTCCACCTCTTTGCTTGATGACGAGAACTTTTGCCATGCGACCGTCGCGCGTTAGATTAATTTTTTCTAGCCCTTTTAATGCTTGAGTTTGAGAAAAATCCTCAAGTCTAGCGCTTGCGATCGCCAGCGTTGGTCGGCTCGATTGATAACCGATCGCAAGCGGCGCTCCGAGAGACTGGGCTTTTTGTTCAGTTGTATCGACAGCACCAGGCAATCGAGGGATGATAACCTCTCTCGAAGGTACGCGAGAAAATTCTTTTACATCTGGAAGCGATGGGACTTGTGTCGGTTGTAATAATGGATGATTCGCTTGAAAAGCCAGAAGCTTAGGAGAAATCGCCGAAGTCGAGTCTTGCTTGGAATAAGTAGGAATGGTTTGAGTTTTATCGCTGGCTAACGTTGTGTTAGCTAACTCAAATGTACTACTGCAATCAGTACAGTTTTCTAGCAAGAAATCGTTATTTTTTTCAGAAGCTATCGATTGAACAAGAGCGGGAGGATTATTTGGAGGGATATATTGAGGCATTTCGGCAACAAATAGGCTTAAAGCAAGAGCGAGCGAACCTCATCTTTACCGAACATCAGGAGCAAGATAAATTTTCCTCGCTCCTGTGGTTCTAATCCCCTACGTTACCATACTCAGATTTATTACTCTAAATCCTTGCGTCCTGGGTTACGAGATGGGTCGCTTGACAAAAAGCCGAAAATAAATAAGCTGACAAAAAAGGCTACAACAATATAAACAGCAATTTTGAGGGTTAGCATCTTATTCTCCTTTGATATTAAAGCTGTTATTTCTATGCGATCGCTCGCTTTTTAGTTCTTGACTTACTTTATCTTATTTCGGCACACCTAAATCAGTTATCAGTTATCGGTTAAAACTTTCCAACTCCCCATAAAAATTCATTTCCCAGAATTAAGATGCCGCTAAAAGCAATAAAAGCAACAGCGATTCGATTAAATTGTTGTTGAGTAAGCTTTTGCAAGACGATCTGACCGAGCCAGTTTCCAGGTAAAGCTGCTAATCCCAATAACAAACCAAATCCCAAATAATTGAAGGTTAAGACTCCGCAAATCATATAGGCGATGGTTTTTATGATGTGTATCGCCAGCAGATGTGCCGATTTGGTGGCGAGCGTTTGTTCTTTTGAGAGTCCGTAGTTTAGGTAAAGTGGATTTAAAATTGGCCCGGCACTACCAATTAGTCCTGAAATAAACGCAAAGATAAAGCCAGCAGGCAGAAAATACCAAGGTCGTACCGAAAAAGACCGAACTTTTTCATTGCAACTCGTGCGATCGCCGAAATAATTAAAAATACTGCTAAAAATATCGGCAACCAGTTCAATTGTATTTGGGTAAAAGCAAAAGCGCCTAAAATTGCTCCGACAACTGCACCAGGCAAATACCACCACATCAGAAGCCAATTAATCTCCTTCCAGTAGAGAAAAACTCGTTGAGGATGTCCTAACAACATTCCAATCGTCAAGACTGGTGGGACGGCTGGCGCTCCTAGAAAAAACGCGATCGCGGGAACTAAGAGTAAAGGAGTTCCGCCTCCCGCTAACGTACTCAGAAACCAGCTAGCAAAACTCGATAAGGTTAGCAATAAAATGCTCAACTTTAAATCCCTGCCCAATTGAGGCTTTAATTATTCTTAAATGAGACTTTAATAAATCTTAATCTAATCGCTGGTCGCTGATAAAGTCTCCCTCACTTCTACTCAATCATCTAAAAGTCGCTATAAAATTGATTTATAGGGGTAAAAAAGATGTTAATGCAGGCAGCGTAGGGCATCTTAAAGGAGTCAACAAGAAGATGAACAAGAAAATAGGCACTATTCTCGGTGCTGGATTGATATGGCTCGGACTGCAAACCGGCTTACAGGCTCAGAATATTACCATTAGAATAGGCGGTTCAGAAAGAGGAGGCTATTGGGGTGGAGGATTCCCCACTCATTGGGGGAACTCTTTAGGTGGCGGAGTCGTCTATAAACCAGGAAATCGCTCTTACGGAGGAGTTATCTATCGCGGCGTGCCCCATCGTCCGTTTTATCGAAAGAATACCGTTATCTATTCGGGAGATAATGAATGTCGCGATCGCTATCGACAATCTTATCGTTCTAGAGATTATCGCTCTAACCATCCCGCCCGATATTATCGACAGCGCGATGTCTATTCATATCCCGACGATTATTCGCTCCAGGAAGTCTACTATCGAAATCGTTATTTTTCCGATTACTGACATTTTAGGTAAATTTTCCGTTTTGAAGGTGGGTAACTCCCACCTTTGTTGTAGAAAAAACGATCGTAAAGATGCGCATTAGTCTAACAATTCTGCTCGGTTTTTTGTTGTTGGGGTGTTCGACACCCAATTCTCTGACTGTTGCTTCCGAGATAGAACTAGTTTCTCAAGCAGTCTCCTCAACAAATAAAGGTCAAATGCTGCCCATAGGCGCTAAAGCGAAGATGGGAGGCGAAACAATTGAGTTAGAAGTCGCTCAAACTCCCGAACAGCAAGAAATCGGATTGATGTTTCGTTCTTCTCTACCCGCTAACCGAGGAATGTTATTCGAGTTTGAAGCGCCTCGCTACACTCGGTTTTGGATGAAAAATACGATTATTCCCCTAGATATGATTTTTTTGAAGGGAGGAGAAGTTAAAGCCATTTTTGCTAACGTTCCTCCTTGTACTAGCGATCCCTGTAAGAGTTACGGCCCTTCGGTCGAAATCGATCGCGTTATCGAACTCCCAGGCGGACGAGCGGCAGAACTCGGTTTAAAAGTTGGCGATCGCGTGGCGATTGAGTTTGTTAAAATGCCCCAGTAAGCGCTTTTAGGATTGTTGGGACAAAACAACGATAAAAAAATTTAATATTATTGATTAGCTTGCTTTCTTAAAAAAATCATAAATTTAAAGTGACTAATCAACTTGAAAAAAATTTGTATACTACACTATAGGGATATACGTCAGAAAAAGTTCTCAGGTTGTTGGTGTTAGAATCTCTAGATTCTGCACTGCAAAGCTAGCAAAATTTGAGGTTGCTTATCTAAAATTCCTACGCGATGCCATTAATTGCTAGGATAGGCTAGATAACAGTTAGGTGTGAGAGAGCGGTATATACAAAGCACTAATTCTCTACCAGAAAAGTAGATGAGTTAGAGGGCAAATGTAACAAACGTGACAAGCATAGCTTGAAAGCTTTTTTTAACGCTGACAATTGGTTTTCGCGCAAAACCCAATCAAAAAATTGTGTGTTTTTGAGCAGAAAGCAGTCATTTGTAGGGGATGTATGAAACGTTCCCTTTTAGATAGTAGTTGGGCTATTGCCCGACAAGTTTTCCGTTTCTTATAGTCGCGCAAGCGATCGAGCCAAAAAATCTGACGCGATCTTTCGATTACCGGAAAACAAAACTAACCACAACGTCTAATGTGAGAACGATCGTTACTCGCATGTGACACAAGTCATAAGCAATCGCAAGATAAAATGACATTCTTAACTATAACGAACCAAACAAGCAGTAGACAGTCAAAAGACTGGCTCAAGCCTACAATTTTCCGAAATCATTCGATCGCAAAATGGAGTCTAATAAGAAAGGAAGTGAAGAAGACTATGAACGTAACTAACTCTCGATTGATACGCTTTTTACAAGAAGAACTCGCCTTGCCTGCCGATTCGCTAGCGATCGCACAGCGTTCGGCAGAACAAGATAGAGGCCCAGTACCGATGATCCTTTGGCAATACGGTTTGATTACTCTTGAAGAATTAGATCGGATTTATGACTCGATCGAAGAAATGTAAAAAAAGCGAGTAATTACTAAGGAGCCAATCGTTTAATGAACGAACAATTTTATGTTAGGGACGATTACCCTCATAAATATCCAGGTCTAAAACATTGGATATCAAATATTTCAAATATCATTGCAAAGCGGGTCAATTTAAGACCCGCTCTTTTTTTGTCTAAAAATCGCGATAAGCTACAAAATGTAGGTTTAATGGGCAAAAAATTTGACGAGTGATGTCTAAAAAATTGGTTTTGATGGATCATGATGGCGCGATCGATGATTTTTTAGCACTCGTTTTGTTGATGGCGATGGAAAAAATTCATCCTCTTGGGATCGTCGTTACACCTGCCGATTGCTATATTCAAGCTGCCCTCAATGTTACTCGCAAAATCCTCGATTTGTTGGGTCGATCTGATCTACCCGTAGCTCAAAGTATTGTTCGGGGGGTAAATCCTTTTCCGCCTAACTATCGACAGGATTGTCTAATTATCGATAACTTCCCCATCCTGAACGAACGAGAGACAATTCACGCGCCACTAGTCGAAGAAGCGGGACAGCAATTCATGGTCAGAGTCTTGCAAGAAGCTACAGAACCCGTTACGTTGATGGTGACGGGGCCTTTGACTACCGTTGCAACTGCACTAACGTTAGCACCAGAAATTGAAAGCAAAATTCAAGAGATTGTTTGGAGTGGGAGGGCCTTAATGTTTCTGGCAATGTCGAGAAAGTTTTTGCCCCAGAACATGACGGGTCGGCTGAATGGAATGCTTTTTGGGATCCTTTTGCTGTCGAACAAATCTGGCAAACCAATATTCCTTTGCTTTTGTGTCCGTTGGATCTTACTAATACCGTTCCCGTGACTTCTAAGTTTATTCATCGATTGGCAAAACAGCGTCAGTATCTTTTGTCAGATTTCGCCGGACTGTGTTACGCGCTGGCGACTCCCCAAGACTATTATTGTTGGGATGTTTTGGCGACGGTTTATTTAGATCGCCCCGAATTTTATCAAGTACGAGAATGGGAAACCCAAATTATTACCGAGGGAATGAGTCAAGGGCGAATTCAGATAGCATCTGGGAATCGAAAAGTTCGCGTTATGGAAACCATCGATCGCGATCGCTTTTATGACTATATTTTGCAGCAATTTAAACGAGGTTAATTATCTTTCGGTTGATTGGTATCCGAGGAACGATTGTTGACAATCGCCCCTCGATACTTTAACTCGAACTTTTGGGTTGCTGGGTTAGCTTGTTGCAAAGACTGAAGATTGTCGGTCGTGACTTCAAGGGTAGAAACACTTGGATCGTAGGTAGCCCCTCGATACTTACAGGCGATTTTTTCTCGATCGTTAACAATAGTGCGATCGCTCGATGGATTTTCTGATATCGGTTCTGATGCCTTTCCAGACTCAACTTTGAGCCAAAATTGCCTTACAGCAAGCGAAACTAACAGCAAAATTAAAAGTTGAATTTGCCACGGTGCCAAAATCAAACTTAAAAAGAGACTAAAAATGGTAAATGCACCCGTCAAATAGGTCATTTCATCGTCAGACTTTTGAGCAATATAACCAGATATCAGACCAGTTGCTATGGGAATTAAGAAAAGCCAGCGCATAATTGTTACTTTCAGACTAAAAGTTTCTATTTTCTATCTCCGTAGATCTTCTCACTAAATTCCGTAATTTTATGTACATATTTAGGCAGCTAGGCAACAATCTTCACAAAACCTTTAAAAAAACTACTAATTACGATGAAGTTTTCGTAAAGCTTGAGTTTTTTCTCGTTGTTTACTCGGAATCTTTCCATTAAAGACTCATAATAAAATCGAACGAAAAAAATTCAATCCTCAATCTTAACGAAAGCGACCAACCGTGTTTATCTCCTTTAGACGTACTATTAATGCTCCTTCAGTGCGGGTATCTCAATTAGATAAATTAAACGTTGTTTGGAAGGTTCATCATTCCGTTCGCAGCCAAACCAAACGCTTTATCGATATTTTTGGTGCTTTAGTTGGTTTAGCAATTACTGGAATTGCGTTTGTTCCCATTGCGATCGCCATGCAATTCGACAACCCAGGCCCAATTCTTTACAGTCAGATTCGCTGCGGATTGAACGGCAAACCTTTCCGTATCTGGAAATTTCGTTCGATGGTAGTCAATGCCGACCAACAAAAGTATTTAGTACAAAATCAGGCGCAAGGGCAAATCTTCAAAAATGCAAACGACCCTCGCATCACTCGCGTCGGGAAATTTCTGCGTCGTACTAGCTTAGATGAGTTGCCGCAGTTTTGGAATGTTCTTATGGGAGACATGAGTTTAGTCGGAACTCGTCCGCCGACTCCCGATGAAGTAGGTAAATATAAAAGCCATCATTTTCAAAGATTGAAGGTTAAACCAGGAATGACTGGGGAATGGCAAGTCAGAGGTCGTTCTACTGTCAAAGATTTTGAGGAGGTTGTCAGTATGGATCTCGATTATCAACGCAATTGGTCGGTTCTATACGATCTTTATTTAATTTTTAAGACGATTGAGGTGGTGTTTGCTGGACGAGGAGCATACTAAAACAGTTATCAGTAGTAAAGATGCGATCGATCCCATTTTCACATCAGTTGTAATTAAACAGGCAAAATAGATAGAGAAAGACTTTAACGATCGCACTATTTATTTTGATGAATTTACCAAATTGGATTACGGTTTCTCGTTTACTGGGATTGCCTTTTCTCTTCTATTTATTGAACGTGCCAACCCCTCAAAATCGCTGGATTGGGTTAGTAATTTTTTTGATCGCAGCGAATACGGATTGGGTTGATGGATATGTGGCGCGCAAACTCAACCAAGTCACAGAAATTGGCAAGTTTCTCGATCCTTTAGTCGATAAATTATTAGTATTAGGGCCTTTATTATCATTAATTGAATTGGGACAAGTTCCAGCTTGGGGCGTTTTCACGATTTTAGCTAGAGAAGTGGCGATCGCGGGTTGGCGAGTCAATCCCAACCTTACAGGCGACAGCAACATCAAAGGCGCTAATCTTTGGGGAAAACTCAAAACCGTCAGTCAAATGATTGCGATCGCGCTTCTAATTGCTCCTTTATCAGATGCTTGGCGACTACCATCTTAATAGCTTTTTGGTTTTCCGTCATTCTAACTTGCATTTCTGGCGTTATTTATGTATTGCCATCTAAGCTCAACTCGCTCGATGTTTTTATTTTTTCAAGAGCGACAAAATTAAGCGTTAAACT
>JAAUUT010000215.1 GCA_012031035.1 Candidatus Altimarinota bacterium
TTCGGTGATATGCTCAACTAGAACAATTAAAGCAACAGCTTCAAATCGCTACCACTTCGACGGAACTGCTGACACAAAAAGAAGCGGAAATTGCCGAACATAAAGCCCAGATTGAGTTGCTAAAAAAACAGCTATTGGCGGCTCTACAAGATACCCCCGCTCCTCAAACTCCCTCAACTGCCAAGTTAAGAATAGACGATCTTTCTGTTGTTTCCCCAACCAACCCAATCTCCACAATATACCGAGATTCTACCCCACCAACGCCACCGATTGAAATTGCGTCTCCCCGTCCGTCGGCAGTTTATCAGAACGACTGGGATAGCAAAAAGTTCCAACTCAGTTTGGTGACGGCTCGGAACGAACAGACAGCCAAAACCTCTCGACAGAATAATGCCCGACCTTCGACCTTCTCAGTTAAAAAAGGATTTGGGAGAGGTTAGAGCAGTGGAACAAATAGATATGCTGCCCCAACAATCTTTGCAAACAATTGCCAACTGGGGAACAGCGTTTTTGGCAAGACCGACGCAAGAAAAAGAGTTCGTACAATTGTATGGAAAGCCACTTTATCAAGGAGCGATCGCGTTTTCTAAGTGGTGGCGATCGCTTTCAATCGGTCAACTACAGACAGTTAATCAGATAAACTTTCCGTATTGGACGCTGACGCTAGCTCGTAAATTAGCTAAAGTGCCACTCAAAAAACTTGATGATTGTTTGGGAGCTTTACAAAAGACACAACTTAGTATAAGCAAACTCTCACATATCGTTAACAAGTTTATCCCAAAAGCTAAATTGGGCTTTGGGAGGATTATAACTGAGTCGGACTGGAGTTTAATTGCGAGTGCGTTTGAATTAACAAGCGATGGCATCGATGAGATCCGACAATTAGCCTTGCGAACGAACGGTGCTAGTGCCCAATCGGTGACAACTGATGATGTCATCGAGATTTTAAGAGAACGGGGCTATCAAGTCGAACAATTATTACCAAAACCTAGAGTTAAGCGGTATTCTCTCCCAGAAGTCGAGCAATTGATCGGGATTAAAGTTCAGGAGGTATTGCAAGATAGAAAAGAACATTTGCTTGCCGCGATCGAACACTCTCGTTATCTAGAAGCACAGAACGAGCGGTTGATAAACCAATTGCGCTCGATCTTCGGCTCCAATGGAGCATCGCCAAGCCAATGTTCCACTACAGTTGAAATCACTCCGATTACTGAAGAGGAATTAGAGCAGCCCGACGTTTTTGAGGAATGCTTGGAGTTGTGGAAAGTGTCTTTTTCGGTGCGATCGCGTGAGGATCGTCGATAATACCAATAAAGATGACTATGGCAAAACGGGGAGAATTACGGAACGAGATGAAAACGATCTCGCTCTGTGGTGGGTGCAGTTAAGAGATGGCGACTACAAGCAATTTAGAGACAATGCCCTTGAGATCCTTCCTCAAGAATATAAAGAAACATCGATTCCGATACCCGAACCAATAGTTCAGAAGTTCAAAGAAATCGAACAAGTTCCTGTAGCGAGATAATTCGGGTCTTTATTCGTAATGCGACCAGACGGAAACAACTCTAATTGTTTTCGTACTTTCGTCAAATAAATCGTCTCAAGTAGACTCTCCCAATCTTCTTTAGACAGCAAAACCGCATCTCCTTTTCGAGAAGTGATTATTCGCGCTTTGTGGTCTTTATTGACTTGCTCTAGCAAGCTAAACAAATTAGCTCTAGCCTCGCTTGCGCTAACAATTTCCAACTTATTGTACCATATGAATCAATCAGAGCCACAGACCAACGTCAATCCAATCTCTCAAGACCTCTATCTAGTTAAACCCCATTTTGTCGATGCACTTCGTCTAATCCGAGCGATCGCACTAGGCGTTCAAGGCAATTCTAAGGGAGAAATTTAACTTATTAGAAGAATGATAGGTAAATTAAAATTTTTGACGAGTAAAAACCGAATATTTGATAGATTTAATTGGAATTTAAATTCAATTTTTCATTTATGGCGTAAAAATAGAAAATCTCAACATTTAATTGTGGAGGGAGAAGACGCAGTAGAAAAATTACTGTCTGGTTATGCTCAAGGAGTGCGAGATTTTTCCGGTTCAGATTTATCTGGGAAAGAACTTTACCAAGTTGTTTTGCCAGGTATTATTCTAGCTAACGCTGCGATCGTTCAATCGGATCTATGCGAAACCGCTCTCAGTTCATCTGATTTTACGGAAGCCGATCTTAGCCGTACTAGTTTGATTGAAGCCGATTTAAGATGGGCTAATTTAAGAGAGAGCAATCTTACAGACGCTTCGCTTATTGGTGCAGATTTAAGATGGGCTAATCTACAAAATGCTTGCTTAAGGAAAACTGATTTGACTGGAGCCGATCTAATAGGAGCCGTTTTAACAGGTGTAGATCTAAGTGAAACAATTTTGGATTCAGTTCGATGGAGTCCTAGCGACAAAAAAGCTGATTAAATTTTCTCAGAAGCGTTTAGAGCGGTTATCCCCTGGGATTTTTTACTCCAGGGATAATCCTCCATTTTTTTCTTGGATGGCTAGAATGCACTTAACTAACAAATTTCTTGTTGCTTCTGCCACCAAATGACACCCCGCCCTCAAAATAAACAATTAACAGGCAAAATTCCGTTTGTCTACTATCATCCTACATGGCAACCGAGCCTTAATGCGCCTATATGGAAGTTGCGCTCATCAGGAAAGCTCATTTCAATTGACCAATACGAGCCAGATTTAGGAGACAAAAAACGTTATTTTTGCCCTCGGTGTGGGTATCCATGTTATCGCAGTCCTAAATATAAGCCATTTGACAAAAGTAATCGAAGTGCCCGTTTTTGTCATCACCCATTGGAAAATCATCCCCCATGCAACCTTCGCACCGATCAAGCAGAGGGAAAGCGTTATGTAAATCAACAAAGTCGTTCTCAAGCTGTTGAATCTGGTTGCCTGACGATTATTTCTCAATGGCGCTCTAGACCCAATGAAGAAGAACTCAATGGCAAAGAAGCTAGTGTTTATAGCAAAACGGTTGAGTCAGATGAAGGAGAGATAGCCTCTCGTCCTATCAATCGACATATTGGTTCACACCAACAGATTCCGAGAGCAATCACGTCTTTAGATTTTATTGCCAAACATATTGATGAGTTTCTTGGACAAGATATTCAATTACCAAGCTTCAACAGTCCTGAGCCTTTTTTGGATGTGTTTATTCATGCTTCTCAGATAGATTCAAGTATCGCTCATAATGGAGAAGCTTTATACTGGGGGCTTGTTGAAAGAGTTTCTTTTGTAAATAATTATCTTTGTATCAGCTTCGGTTACTTAAATCATTGCGTTTATTTTGGAATTCCGATGCAGTATGCGAGCGATCGCGGCTGGAGTCTTAATAATCTTAAAGGACGATATATTATAATAGCAGGCTGCCTCGAAAAAGCTAAAAAATGTCAAGCCGTAGAAAATACTAAACCTGTTCCTCGCTCCTGCTGGCAGGTAATCGCCTCTGATTGGGGAGCGGTAGGCATTATAAGCGAATCGTTAGTTTCTATTTTGCCTCTTCCTCATCCAACTACAATGCAATGGCTTGAACCTCCACCTATTCAATCAACCGAAAAATCTAATCCCAAAGTGCGAGAGCAAGAACTGCCCCCGCCTCCACAAATACATCTTGTTCAAAAGTCAAAAAGTCTTGAATTACCTATACCTCCTTGTCCTCCGGCAACCTCTGAACAATCTAAAAAACAGTTGGAAGCTTCATTAATTAACGCCTCGTCCAATCAACAAGCACTTCCCCAACCGCCTCAAAATCAACCGATAAAATCTAGGAACACGGAGACTCCGAAACTACCGCCTCAAAGCCAAAGCTTCCGCGACGCGACCAAGCTTGCTCCCAAACTTGATTCTTTTCCAACCACGATGCCCGATGTGCAATTCTCCTCTATTAATGCCATAGAGCGCGAAAATCAATTTTCTACTCCGAGGGGGAAAAATAAAAGGCGTAAAAGTCGGAGCGGTTTTTTGAGAAAAATGAGACAAAATTTTATCTTCGTATTGGATGGGTTAAATCAAATTGTCAGTTGGATTCGCTCGCTTGTAAGACTCTAAATAAAAAGCCGTTCGGGTTAAAGTAATAGTCAAAACTCGTCGAGTGTTGATAGTCTAAAGATAGACTAAAAAGCGATCGCGTCCACTCTGGCTCAACCTCCTATGACAACTTCTGTCCCTGCCCCAGTTTCTTCATCATTCGATTACACCGCACTCGACATCGATACTGCCTCCTTTGTCCGGCAACAGACTGGAGAGATTCACGAACTAGTGCGTCGTTCCGCTCAAGATATCTTCGAGATCGGGCAAAAACTCATTCAAGTCAAAGAGAAGCTGGGGCATGGAAATTTTCGGAATTGGCTTATAGCCGAGTTCGATTGGAACGAACGGACGGCTCAAAACTTTATGAATGTAGCGCGACAATTTAAATCCGAAACCGTTGCGCATTTGCCTTTGGCGGCTACAGCCCTTTATATTTTGTCGGCTCCTTCTACTCCAGCAGAAATTAGAGAAGAAGCGATTGCCCGTGCCCAAGGCGGCGAACCGATTACCAAAAAAAAAGCGACGGCTATGACGCGAGCGCACGGACAAAGACAGAAGAAAAAAGCGTCTTTAGAGGAGGAAATTTTAGATTCATCTAAAGTTAAGACTTCCCCAACTAATAATGAGAGTACAACATTTCATAGAGAACCTGAAATCATTGATGCCGAGCTAGAAGAAGGCAGAGGCTCCAGGGCAGAGGGCAGAAGGAGTAGTACTTCTGTTTCTCCTTCGATTTTAAACCCAGACGACACACTAGAACCTAACCTCCTGCCTCCTGCCCTCGACCTGGAGCCTTCTAAGGCGCTTCCTCCCTCACCAAGCGCGCAGTGGTGGCGATTGAGTGGGAAGGAACAAAACCACTTATTATTTTGCGCTCATCCCAACTCGGCAGAATTTCTTTCTCAATTGCCAGAGCAAGTAGGAATTTGGATGGGCTTCCCCCCCCATCCCAATCAATGGCTTTGTCCTCCCCCAAACCGCGTCAACGCGGCTTTTTCCTATTCGACCATTTACCAAAATATCGATCTCAAAGCCATCCGCGAAGCCGTCGAGCGCGTCTTGGAAACTAGTGACGAATCCGATCTAAGTGCGATCGTCGCTTATTTACCCGACCCTCCACTGGTCGTTCTTCTAGAAGATTTTTCAAATTACTTGCTATATTGCCGAACCAGACGTTGCTCAATGTCAAAAAATCTTGTCAGTTTGGCAACAATTGGGTGGGGCAGTAGAACAACTAGAAGAGTTGGTTAAAGCTTGAGCGATCGCTTTTTGGATAAATTGGTTTTATGAACAGAATAATGAACGAAAAACAATTAAAAGAAGAAATAGAGAAACGCCAAAAAATCGCTTATCTAACTGATAAGCTAGAAGCTCGCGCCAGGTGGGTAAAGCATCGAAATCAACAATTGAATATATTGGATTGCATTACCAAGTCGATTACCGAGTATGTCGAATGCTTTCCACTCGATTCCACGAGCAAGAAACAATATGTAGAACTCCTTTTTTCGGGAGAAGAGACGAAAAGTTTAGAGTTTTGCCAAAATATAGATAATAATTGGTGGACTCTGAACTTTTTGCTTTATTATGCAAAAACTCAAATCAATGGTTCGGACAATTTTAGAAAAAAAAGACAAAAAAAGCTGTCCATCAGATAAGGTAAAAGTGTTGAGCGATTACCACCAATGGACAACATTAGAACAATTATACAAAACCTACTGGTTTCAGTGGGCGATTTAGCAAACCCCAACAGAAATTTTTTT
>JAAUUT010000090.1 GCA_012031035.1 Candidatus Altimarinota bacterium
CAGCATCACCGATACCAATGCGAGCTATCCCTTCTTCTAATTGAGTTTCCAATTTATTTCTTCTACTTCTCGGACCAGTTTTTAGTAATAATTCTGCATCAATTTTTCTACTCCAAAAAGCCTCTAATGCTTTCTTAACTTCGCGGTTTTTTCCGATACGAGGATATCCTAACGTTGCTGTTGAAATCTTCATAATTTTTCCTAAAAATTGACAAGACAGTTTGGTAGATTTTAAATGGCGATCGCATCCTAAATCCTGAAATTTAAAAGATGACATTTGTTCTTAGCTTGCCACTAGATACAATTAGGAATTCGGGCAATAATTCCCTTTTTTAAAGGTTCGGGACGTTCTGACCATGACATTATGCCATCGGGTTTTTGAAAATATAAATTAGCACATTTCAGTACAGCAGTAGATGAATTAGAATCGTAGCTCAAATTGCCAAACAGATAAGTAAACTTACCAGGTGCAGTAAAGGCAATAACGCAGGAATTACTACAAGCACTCATGCACTCTACTGATTGAATCGTAAATGCAGATGAGTGCGACCAATTTTGCGATTGTTGAGTTAATTCTTCGAGAAGTTTTTGACCTCCACTAACCCCTACTTGTTTTCCATTCTGCCAAACGCTAGCACAAGTCGAACAGACAAGAATTGCGTGTCTATTTTTCATGTCAAAAATGCAGATAAAATAACTGTTCGCACACTTTTTTTTAGTGCGATCGCACATCTAGATAAACCTACAAATTTAAGCCAGACTCACTAAAAATTGCCTTTTTCTTTGCGTTTTTGCACAAAGAATCCTACTTCTCTAGTTGCGATAGAGAAAATAAATTAGCTCATGAAACACAACTCTCAGGCAAGCTTAATTAGCTGTCTAACTCTAATTTCTAGATTTCGTAGCGCAAGAAAACGGTGGGTGGGGGTGTTGTAATTGCTGGCAATAAAAATCTTTTTGACATCTGTACCTCGCAGATTGTTTTATTATCAAGTGGTTTTAACATCGGCGGGCATTCTGACTAAGAGATTTAAATTTGATTAATCTCATCACAGTTGCGGGACAGCGACGGATTTTCACCGAACTTTCCCCGTTACCTCTAGTAACTGCTCCTTACTAGAACCGACAACCATTGCAACGCTAACACATTATTAATTTTTTTTCAACTATTTATTTAGTTAGAGTTGTTCGCGAGTTCCATAACTTATCAAGTATCAAGATTTTAGAGGGTACGATCGATCGCCCGCAAAATTTTTTTTATTATTTAAACTTTTTTCTTCTGTTAATTAGCACCCTAAAGACAGTACATAATAGCTTATCCTACCTGTTGTACCTTAGCAGCTTTTAGCATGTGGTAGGTAATAAGAAGCTGAGTTAAAGCCAAGGGATAACTTTGCAAAATTTCCCCTGTTGTCCCTACTAACTTACCAATATCTTTATTGCCTTCCAAGCTACAAAACTGAGATAAATAAGGAACCTCATTACAAAGCATTCGTTCTAACTCTTTTACCTGTTCGCTGGTTGCATGACCGTCAACTTGCAAAACATCGACGGGTTTACCCATATCTCTATCCAATTCCAAACGAATTGCTTGACCTAAATGACTTCCTTCGGGATTCAAGATAGCAGTAAAGTCGGGATGGGGAATTGTCGGTCGCAGCACTAATCGAACGTTAAGTAATAGTTCGTTAGATTGAATATTACTATCGGGCGGGTAAAATGTTACTACTACATCTGCCCATTTACGTTGAGGACGAATATAAGCTTCTGAATCGGGTTCTCGTTTGCGCAACTGTTCGAGAACTTCTTCATCGGTATAACCGCGTTTGCGGGTGTCTCGCTTAATTTTCCAGACCGTTCGTAAATCTTCAGGTGGCGCTAGATATACTTTGACATCATAGTTATCCTGCATTATCCGCGTCGAGTAACCCAACAACCCTTCAACGATGACAAACTGTTTGGGTTTGATATATTCTGGCGGGTCGAAAGTTCCCGTATTGTGGTTATATATCGGCTTAAGAATTGCTTGTCCCGTCCGCAGAAGGCTCAAATGTTGTTGAATAATATCGAGATAGTTACAATCGGGATGAAGGGCTGAAATTCCGATCTCGGCTCTTTGTTTGCGATCGTATCGATGATAATCATCCGTGCAAATAATTGTAACGTTGTCTGGCCCCAAAACTTGAGCGATTCCTTGAGTAAGCGTGCTTTTCCCAGCAGCACTATCGCCGACGATGCCAAGAATAATAGGTCGATGAGTCATATTTCTCCGAGATGGCTTAAAGGCGTGTTTATGATATTACCATTGTTGTTTGGGGCGATCGCGCAGATTTACTTTTTGATAGTCTTTTACACTCTTGTAAACACAACTCTTTCTGGTTGGTCTTGATACTTGCCTTGACGAGTCTCGTAACTCACCGAACAAGGCTCTCCTTCTAAAAATAATAATTGCACGACTCCTTCTGAGGCATAAATGCGACAATCAGCACTAGAAGAGTTAGAAAATTCTAGGGTTAAATGTCCTCTCCAACCTGCTTCAGCAGGAGTTAAATTAGCAATCAAACCAACGCGAGCATAAGAAGACTTACCAATACACAAAACGGTAATATTTTCAGGGACGTTTAATCTCTCCAATGCTACCCCAAGCCCATAGGAATGAGCGGGTAAAATAAAATAGCTTCCATTTTCATCGGTATGAAGTTTTGTCGGTTCTAAATTATCGGGATTAAAATGTTTTGGATCGACAACGCTCCCTGGGATATGTCTAAAAATCCGAAATTCTATGGGAGAGAGTCTTATGTCATAACCATAGCTGCTCAACCCATAGGAAATTACTGGCAAATCCCGAACGCGACGAATTAATTGAGGTTCAAAGGGAGCAATCATTCCCTTTTTCGCCATCTGAGTAATCCAAATATCGTTTTTAATCACTTGCACAAATCCATTTACACAAGCTTATTATCATCTCATGAAAATGTCACTTGTTTCAAATATTTTTAAAGTTTAATTAATAAAACAATTCCAATAATAAAACCAAAAAGCAATCCTAAAAAATGGCTTAAAAAGCTGACTTGAGGATTGGCAAAATCAAAAACAAATTGCAATCCAATAATGAATAAAATAAAAGTTAATCTTCTAGTCGCAAGACGAGATTTTTCTTTTTTCCAATCGCAAAAAGAAATAGCGCTTATCACGCCAACTAAACCCATAATAGCGGCCGATGCACCAACTAAGAGTTGTTGGGAGTCTCCGAGTTGTACCGTTAAGATAGAAAAAGTTAGCATCGAGCCTACACCACTAAACAAATAAGCAATTAGATATCGGCTAAATCCTAAAAAAAATTCGACAAAACGACCAATAAAAAAAAGACCTAATAAATTACTGGTTAGGTGTACCCAACCGAAATGTAAGAAGTTAGCAGTTAATAATCGCCACCATTCTCCCAACAAAACCTCTTGAGGAACTAAAGCCCCTAATTGATAAAGCGTTTCTAAATTTTCACTGCCGCCTGAGTTACTTTCTACAATAAAAAAGATTAAATTGATAGCAATTAATAAATAAGTACCATAAGCCTGTTTTGGTTTAAAATTAGTCATTTCATTATATTGTACTAATTTTTAAATATTGATTTAAATAGCGATCGCAATACAAATTTAGACTTGCTCTATTACTAGGATAAATAATAAAGCGAGTCTAAGACTATTCTATAAAACTTATGAGGCTCATCTAGATTGATGACGATCGCGCTATCAATTGTTGTAGCATAGTTGCTTCCCTGATGATTTAGAATTGCCGAACCTGGTGCGATCGCGCCAATCGCTAGCGTTTCATGAGTATGCCGTGCAGAAGAAGAGACAACTTTTTTGGCATAAAGCATTTCAAGGTTATCTAACTCTCGAATCAGCCAGAATTTTTTATTTTGAACGTTAATTTCTACGTCCTTAACTATTTGCATTCTGTAAAAGTTAGTCAAAGAAAATTTGTTTCTTTTCCCTGTTTTGGAAAAACGATTTTCTAATGTTTTCCTATAGATGTATTAACCCGGTTTGCTCGCTTCTACAATCAAAGCACACGCAAATTCAAACGGTAGCGTTTTTCCTTGCCATCGATAATCAATATTTTCAAGCTGAGGCTTGTTGGATTTAGTTTGGAGGGGTTCGCAACGCTGAATATGGCAAAATCCAGCTTTGCTTAATTCATCGGCGAAACTTTCATACGTCCAAAGATGTTGGTGTCCCCACGCCCGAAACTGACTATTAATCCAGATTTCTTTTGAAAATTCGCCATCTAACCAGACTTCGCGAAACTCCTCAACATTAACCTTTTCTTTTAATCCTAGAAATACTCGGCAAACATTGCTAAGGTCGGGGGTTGTTAAGCGAATAACACCTCCTGGTTTGAGGATGCGTAAAGCTTCTGCTAAAAACAATCTTGCTTGAGTTAATTCGATATGTTCGATAACTTCAGAACCATACATAGCATCTAAAAAATTATCCGGTAGCGGAAGCTTGCGAGTAATATCGATGGGAAAGTCAATATCAGGCGTTCCCTGCATATCAGTATTAATCCATTCTGGTAAATGGAACGAACCGCAGCCAATTTGTAAGCCGACAAAAGAGCGATCGCCTTGATGTCGTGCTAGTATGGCTTGTCGGCGAGGAATATAAGTTATCTCTTGATAGAGTTTTTTGCTAGCCTTGATTGGCTGATACATCCAGCGTAAAGTGCGGTATAGCGATGAGTTTCGATTCATAAAGAGAATAATCATTTATTTTGGTTGATTCGCAATAAAAATACTATTTAAAAGACGGTAGCTATCAATATCGCTGTTTAGTAAGAAATTAGTATATGAATAAAAAGAAAAAAAGTCAGAAGCTGCGATCGCCCTGACTCTTTTTCTTGTATTAATAAGACTCGTTAATTTTAAGCCGCAGTTCCTTCTGGGGTAACGGGATAGATGCTGACTTTCAGACGACTTCTATCTTTGTGTTCAAAGGTAACAACGCCATCGATTAAGGCAAATAGCGTATCGTCATTACCTCTCCCTACATTTTTGCCGGGATGAACTTTAGTTCCACGCTGGCGAACCAAAATATTACCCGCTTTAACGACTTGACCGCCATAGCGTTTTACTCCTAAACGTTTGGCATTAGAGTCGCGACCGTTACGAGTACTACCCGTTCCTTTCTTATGAGCCATGATTGTTTCCTTTTTTCTCTTACTATCTCAAATCTAGTTTATTTTTTGGCAGAAGTTTCTGCGGTTTCTGTGGTTTCTGTGGTTTCTGCCGTTGCTTCCGTCTGCGACGTACTAGAGGTACTTTCTGCGGCGGATGCAGAAGCAATAATGCTTCCATTGAGAGTAATTGAATTAATCATCAGGCGAGTAATTTCCTGGCGATGTCCCCGCTTTTTGCGAGTTTTCTTTTTCGGTTTCATCTTGTAGACGAGTATTTTCCGTCCGCGCAGATGTCTCATTACGGTTCCTTCTACCGTCGCGCCTTCAACAAAAGGCTGACCGATAGTAACTTCGTCGTTGTCATTAACCAATAAAACTTTATCTATCGTATAACTATTGTCTGGTTCGACCGGAAGTAGTTCGATATCGTAAAAACGACCCGGTTCGACCCGCAGTTGCTTGCCGCCAGTTTCAATAATCGCGTAACTCATCTGTAACTTTCCTAATAAATTGCCGTACAGGTAGCAGAAGATGATTTCTCAATGGTGAATTCCAAACATTAAGACATTTTCTTGCTTTTGGTCATGTCATAACCCGATCCGAGCAGTATTTCGACACGCAGTCTCTTATAATACCAGATTGAATGAGATTGTGTCAAACAAAATCTTAGAAAACTAAAATTGAAAGTATTTCAGGTTTGAGTCTCAGAATTTTGGGAAGGTAGCGACGAAGCCGATCGCAATAAAAGCAAACCAACACCCGCTAAAACTGAACTGAACGCAAGAAATCCCAAATCCCAAAAGAGTTGATTGGAACCAGATTTGACGTGATGAATGCCCAATAAATGATGGTCGATTAATCCCTCAACAACATTAAAAGCACCCATGCCGAATAACAAAGAAGCAACAAGCGTCTTGGTAGAGTGAGACAGGCTATCGCGTTTATGGGCAACCCAAAGCAAACTTAACCCAAGTGCTGTTAGTATTGAAGCCCCTACCAAGAAAACACCATCCCAAAAAGTATTCGCTTCTAAATCTTCGATACTGTCAGTCGGTCGAATACTGCTGACCATATGATGCCATTGCAAAATTTGATGCAGGACAATGCCATCAAAAAAGCCAGCAAAACTCATGCCCAAAAGAACGCCAGCAATAATTAAAAGGCTTCTACCATTGGTTTTTTCAGGAGTTTCGGGAACGGTATTGGTTTTCATGGCTAGATCGTTTATCTTGGTTAATGCTATGAACTAGCTAGCACAAAGCATCAGGCAAATGTCACATCCCAAATGTAGATTTTAAGGAGTTGCTAACATCTGCGATCGCCGTAGCAATTGGATTGCGATCGCCCAAAAAGACGCGGGCGCAATTACGTCCCGGCATTCCCGAAATCGAGCCGCCGGGGTGCGTTCCCGCTCCCGTAAGATATAATCCTTCAATCGGCGTTTTATAATTGGCGAGTTCTGGCAAGGGACGGAAAAAAAACATTTGGTCGAAAGTCATGTCGAGGTGGTAGTAATTTCCTTTTAACACGCCCAAGCGTTCCTCTAACTCTGGCGGACTCTCAACCCGACGGGCAATAATCGAATGCTTGACATTTGGCGCATATTCTGAAAGCTTATCGAGAACGCGATCGGCAACTTTATTTTTCAAATCTTCTGTCCAACCCGTTCCTTTGATTCCCGTACCTTGGGCTTTAGCAATTTGGTAGGGAACAAAATATTCAATCCACAGCGTGTGTTTGCCTTCGGGGGCAAGTGAGGGGTCGAGTACTGAAGGAACGACTAAATACATGGAGGGATCTTCTAAGGGAATCCTACCAATATTGGGATCGGTGTGGGCAAGCTCAACTTGAGCAACCGAATCGGCAATCAAGACAGAACCAATCAGATAGTCATCTCGATGGTTGTAACCCTCAAAACGCGGCAGTTCCGATAAAGCACAATCAATTTTCAGGATAGCTTCATTGTGCATACAGATACGACGGGAGAGCGATCGCGCAACTGTTTATCTGCGGCATCCACATCCCTAGCGTCCATCAGTTGCAAAAATAATCTTTAGCATCAATACTAGAAATCACGCCTTGTTTAGCTCGATATTCTTGCCCGCTAGCTACCTGTACGCCAACTGCTCGTTTATCATCTAGTAAGACTCGTCGAACGGTTTGTTCGGTCGCGATCGCCCCACCTAAATCTTTTACCAATTTAACTAAAGCATTCGTTAATGCACCCGTTCCGCCTTGCGGTCTTGCCATGCCGGGATTATGACGTAACGACATCATCATCGCACCGATCGCATTAGTTTTCTGAGACGGTGGCGTACTGAGTTCGGCAGCTAATCTTGCTAGGGGCGCTTTGAGAAATTCTTCGTCAAAATACTCCTCCAACATATCCATCGGACTAGTAAATAGCGTCCTAAAAAGATCCAATAGCTGGTCGGGCGACCCCATTAACGATAATAAATCCTGGAACTTGGCGCGATCGTAATTCCCTACAATATCGATGACAGATTTGGGTGGCGCATTGAATACTGGTGTTAGCGCCCCGACAACTCGTTTCCAAAAGTTGATGAATTCGGCATACTTTTGAGCGTCGCGAGGACTATAACGCGCAATCTGGGCACAAGTTTTTTCTAAGGAACGATGAGCCAAAAAGTACTTGCCATCTGGATGCGGGCAAAACACCACCGGATCGCAGAAGAGATATTTTAGCCCGTATTTAGCTAAATTTAACTCTTGCACCACTGGGCCGAGGTGAATAAAAAGGTGATCGATCGCGCAAGGATTAAATTTAAAACCAGGGGCTGCATCCGGCATTAATTCCTCGGTTGTTGCACCTCCACCAGGAAACGGTCTTTTTTCCAGTAACAATACTGTATAACCCGCTTTTAGCAAATAAGCAGCACAAACTAAAGCATTATGACCCGCACCAATAATGACAACATCGTACTCGTGCATTTGGCTTTATTTAATCGGTATTAATTAAACAAGAAATTGTGGTAGAGACGCGATATATTGCATCTCTACGTCGTTACTAAAAATCGTACTTATTTGCCAGGAGTAATGTTATCAATCGTCTGAACAACACTATCAATGACATTTTTCACGCCATTGTCACTGGTTTTCATCATTGCGGGAGTTTTGGGCGTAGCATGTAAGTCGGGTGTGGGTTGCGGGGGTTCTATTTCTCGACTGAGGGGTTGAGGATTCGCTACATACTCGAACTCTCCTTTGCCATCCATAGAACGACCTTTCGCCCATCGTCCTTCAGCACTTTCGGTTCCCTCCGAGTGGTTCCAGAATTGATAAGCGTGTTCTTTCTTGCCATATTCATAGGCGATTTTGGGAGTTACAGTGTCATCAAAACCATCGCTCTTCAGTTCTTCGATCGCAGCTAACCACTGATTTTGGTGCATGGTATCGCGGGCGATCATGAAACTAAGATGATCTTTTACACCTTTGTCATCGGTCATTTCATACAACCGGACAGCTTGCATAAGACCTTGAGATTCTGCATGGAGGTTAGAACGAAAATCTGCCAATAAGTTGCCACTGGCAACAATAAAGCGACCATTCCAAGGAAATCCAACGCTATCAGCAGGCATCGCGCCCTGACCGGAGACAATTTCGTGTTGGGGATTCATACTGCTGGCAATAATGTCATTAATGACATCACCTGGCTTACTTCCTCCCATAACAGCGCCTACCACTGGATCTTTAGCACCAGCTTCTTGCACCTTAATTGGTGCTTTGTCTAGTAGGTGTGCAATCATTGTTGCAAGCATCTCGACGTGTCCGATCTCCTCGGTTCCGATGTCAAGCAGCATATCGCGGTACTTGGCAGGGCCGCGACAGTTCCATCCTTGAAACAGGTATTGCATCATTACGGTCATTTCTCCAAAACTACCGCCGATGAGTTCTTGCATCTTTTTTGCATAAACAGCATCGGGACGTTCGGGAGGCGTGAAGTATTGCAATCGCTTATTGTGATAAAACATTGAGTTTTCCTCGGTTAAATTTCTTTAAATTGGCAAAATAATTCTTGTGTCTGCTTATTAAAAGCAGATTCTCAAACAATTAAAAAATTGTCCTTAATCCCTTGTACCGCCTATGAAATTGGGTTAACTCCCCCTGGGGTATGACAAACTTTTATTGCATTAAATTGTCCGGTCTGCTATTGTGATTGCTCTTAAAATAATCAGAAAGAAATGGCAAGTTTTTAAATTATTTAGGATGTATTAGAACTTTAAAGCTGATGATAAAAGATATCGATTATATCCAAAAATATGACAATATTTCAGTCGCGATCGCACATTTCACCACGACCTGACGCGCGATCGCCGTATAAAATTTGTTTATGCCTTTTGAATCTCGCAAACCTAAAACCATAGATAGACACCCGCAACCAACGAACCTAGTAGGATAAGTACAAGAAGTTCGTTAAGGAATGTAAATTATGCCTACACCTACTGAAACCCGTGCTACTACCGATTTACCTCCCGTAGCTAGAGAATATAACGGAGTCGATCGCAACGCTTTTATGTTTGGCTGGAATCCCCAAGCTGAAATCTGGAACGGTCGTCTTGCAATGATTGGTTTTCTTGCTTACTTGTTGTGGGATATGGCAGGGTACAGCGTTTTACGCGATGTACTTCACTTTATTTCCTACTAAAATATCTAGCTAACTTCATCGGGGTTAAGCTAACTAGATATCAATTGAAGTTGATGTAAAGCATTAGCTAATAATTTAGTGCGTTGGCAGACGCGGCTAATTATTAAGGCTAATGCTTTACTCTATCTTAGCTAAAGATAACATTATTTAAATAGTAGTAATATTAACAATTGTTTCAATTTACTCGCTTATTTGTTTAGAAATCTAGAGTCGATTGAAACTGAAATTTTTTATAAACAAAAATTAAATCTAGTAAAATCGTCGGATTTACCAATTTATCTTGATAATCCGACAATTAACAACATTTTATTGAATTATTCGCGATCGCTTTGACTATTGGTATTGGTGGTTTCTGTAACTCTGGTCGTTTCATGAGTTCCGCCGCTAGCGTCTCGATAAGTTTCTCGCGCTACTTCTTTACCATAGTTTTTTGGGTTGTTGGAGTTTGTCATAGCTCGTATTTAAACAAATAGTGAAGTTTGTATCTTTTCTCCAGCATAATGGTTGCGATCGCTTACTCAGTTCTGTCTTAAGAAAAGACTTTGTTATCTACCTAAAGAAAGATTTTGAAGAATAAATCTTCATCAAAGATTTACAAAGAAGAACTGTAAATAATCAAAAAGATAGAAGATAAATTTCTCAAAAATAGCAACAGTTAAGGAGTCGCAAGTCGTATTGGTAAAGCTCGCGATAAGTTAACTTCTCGTAATAAATTCAAAAACAATAATTATAAATAGCTCTCAAATAACTAGCCTTATTTAATTGTGTTTTCACGTCGCCTATCTAACGTTTAGACCTCAAAAACATGACTCAAATAGACGAAAACCTATCAAAGTATTCCGAAGCTACTTCTCAAGATATAGAAGAAATCCTTGATGACTTTTCAGTCGAGCCGCGTCAAGGATTGAGTGTATCCGAGGTAGATCGCAGACAACAACTGTACGGACTCAATCGCTTAGAAAAAACTAAGCGTCGCAGTGTTAGAGAAATTGCGATCGCGCAGTTTAAAAGTCCGATTATTGCTTTGTTGGCAGTCGCAGCAGCGCTTTCTTTTGCTTTTAAAGAATGGGTAGAAGGAATTGCGATTATCATTGCGATTCTTTTTAATGCTGGGATCGGTTTGTTTACCGAAGTCAAGGCGGTTAAATCGATGGAATCGTTGCAAAAACTCAGTCAAACACTTGCTAAGGTACGGCGGGAAGGCAGAGTTAAAGAGATTCCTTCCGAAGAAATCGTTCCTGGGGATATCGTGGTGTTTGAGGCAGGCGATTCAATCCCTGCGGATTTGCGCTTGCTTGCTACAGGCATCGCAGTTACAAGCGGATGAATCTGCCCTGACGGGCGAATCTCTTCCCGTTGACCTAAGACCTAACATAATTTCTGTAAGACCTACTACGCAAGAGCAACGCGATCGCTCATCTCAAGCATTACAAACTGTCCGCCAACAAATTGAAAAATTAATCGCCGCACAAAGCGATCGCGCCCAAACGCTTATCACAGAAGAAAACTGCGATACTTACAAACTTGAGATTGAAAATATTATTCGCCAAATTGAGTCAGTTTCCAGCCTTCCCGAACATTTAGTTACCAGTTTACGAGATGCTCTACGAGTAGCAGACCAAACAAAAGCCAAAATTCAAGAGCAAGCCAAAATTGGTGAATGCTTATCGGAAATTCATCGTCTCTACAACAACCTAAACGAAAACTCAAGCCAAGAAGATTACACTCGCACACGCGCAGAAATTACCACTTTAACCCAAAGAATTCCCGATCGCGCTGACGAAGCGGGAGAAGTTCGGCAAGTCCTGCAAGATATCGAGCAACGATATCAAGAACTCAATCAAAAAATCGGGCATTGCATCATTGCAGGATGTTTTAGAATTAAGGAGAAAATTTTCGCTTGGCGCGATCGCTGCTCTAAAAAATGTTGATAAACTGTCCAAAATGCAAGTCTAATAACCTTAGAAAAAATGGTCATCGAAGAGGGAAACTTTCATTTTCTCAGATTATCGCTCATTGAATGTTGTAGTCATCAGATTTTGGCCTTCGCGACAAGATGAGAAACTTTTAAAGTTAAAAAAAGTTCTTAATCATCCCGCAGTGATGCAACGCCGCAATGCTTACTCAAGCCAAAAAGGCTGATGAGCGTTCATGGCTAAAAGATGTCTCATCCGTGCCGTTGCAGCAGTCTTTAAGAAATCTGGATGCAGCCTATCGAAATTTTTTCAATTCCCGTAACGGGAAAAGAAAAGGCGCAAAGATGGGGATGCCCAAGTTCAAAAAGAAAACAAAGGCGCAGTCGGCTGAGTTCACCAAAGCTGCTTTTTCTATCAAAAACGGTACAGTCTACCTTGCAAAAATCGGGAACTTAAAACCAATTTGGTCAAGAGAATTGTTGACCTTTCTGTTCGTTCAATACTCTGCCTAAGTTGTGGCACCGAACACGACAGAGACGAAAATGCCGCCAAAAATCTAAACACGGTTGGGATAGGGCATTGCCACGACCTTAAACGGACGCAGAGACAGAGTAAGACCCCTTCGGCGGCATCAGTCGATGAAGCGTCAAGAATCACCGCACTTCTAGGGCGGTGAGTATGTCAATAGACTCATTCGTGTATTTAGATGAGTAAAATTCAAGTAATTTAATTGCTCCAATTTCTGAGACTCGTAAGTATTCTTCACTCAAGTCAGGATTTTTCAATCGCTTCAGCCAAACTAAATAATTCATAGAGTAAGTATTAGGACTCACTTGCTCTTTCCGTTCCTCTATATATTGCGAGTAAAGCATCACAATATTCGGCATTTGTGCTGTCTTAATTGGGGTGACAGGTTCTATTTTTTCTTCGCTTGTGGCTGATACTTTTCTAGCGTTGGGTCAAAACACTCATTCTAGTAAGGTGGGCACAATTGCCCGCCCTACAATTTTATTAACGCTAATTACGATCGCCGATTTACTCTTGCCAAATCGCCATATCCGTTTGAGCGTCGAATAAGTGAATTTTATCCAACATGGGAGACAACCAAATGCGATCGCCCAAATGAATTTGAGCGTCGGAAGGAACCCTTGCTATCAAAGAAAAATCGGGTTCTTCAAGCGGATGAACCCAGATATATGTCTCGTTACCCAACGCTTCGACTAAATCGACTTGTACTTGCAAATTATGGGGCGAAGGGGTAGCGATCGCAAAATGTTCGGGTCGAATCCCTAACAAAAGCGATCGCCCTTGATAAGACGAAACCCATTGCGACCAGAGATCGGGTATGGTCAGATGAAATTGAGAATGCGTCAAAGTTATCGGACTATCAACCCTAACCGATAAAAAGTTCATTGGCGGCGAACCGATAAATTCTGCGACAAATCGATTAGCAGGACGGTTGTAAATTTCTAAAGGTTTAGCAAGTTGCTGGATTTCTCCGCCATTCATGACAGCGATGCGATCGCCCATCGTCATTGCTTCGGTTTGGTCGTGGGTAACGTAGATGGTCGTCACTCCCAGTTGACGCTGTAACTTAACGATCTGCGATCGCGTTTGCGCCCTTAATTTAGCATCTAGGTTTGATAGCGGTTCGTCCATCAAAAAGACTTGAGGATTGCGAGAGATCGCCCTCCCCAATGCGACTCGTTGTTTCTGTCCGCCAGAGAGTTGTTTGGGTAAGCGATCCAATAACAACTCGATTTGCAATAATTGAGCGACTTTCCTGACCCTTTCGTCAATAGCTTTTTCTTTTTCGGTCAGATAGCGAAGTTTTCTTGGCAATTTTCTTGACATTTGTGCCAAGATATCCTGCATTATACTAGTTTTTCCCTCATCGATGCCCATGCGCCGCAAACCAAAGGCAATATTATCGTAAACGCTCAAATGAGGATAGAGAGCGTAGTTTTGAAAAACCATAGCAATATCGCGTTCTTTGGGCGGTAAAGCATTGACTAAGCGATCGCCCACCCAAATATTGCCAGCAGTCAACTCTTCTAAACCAGCAATCAGACGTAAAAGCGTACTTTTGCCACAACCGGAAGGACCGACTAGTACCATAAATTCTCCATCCTCAATGGTGAGGTTAATGGAGCGCAAAACGCTTGTACGATCCGGTTTTTCATCTTTTTTCAGATGAGAAGATCGGTTGCTGGGAGTCGCTTTTCCGGATCGATGGGGAAAGCTTTTGTAGATATTTTCTAAAATAACTTTTGCCACGTTCGCCAACTGTTAACAGCGTTTAATTCTATGCGACCTATTTTGAGCAACTCTAGTTTCGATCGCGCGATTGCTAATTTTATGCAGTTTTGGATCGAATTGTCTTATTTTAGCTTGGTGCGATCGCGATCGCTCAATAGATAAGATCTGCATCATATTTTAGCGAGATAACGATCGTCATTTGTTCTAATCGATCTCACAGTCAAGCTGAAGAAATTTTCCGAAGATAAATTATGTAAGTTAACTCCAAAGACGAATATGTTACCTCTATCTCCTGCGGATCGCAATCTTGACAACACTTTACTTGAGTTACTCGAACGCTACAGCTTGGAAGATATCATCTACACTCTATATGGTTATGCAGATATGCAAGCCGAGCTAGCCAAAATTTTAGCTCAAAAACAGGCAGCAGCTAAATGGGAGCATCAAGCCGAAGCATTACATATTGCTTGTGAAATTTTAGATGAAGTTTACGATCGCGATCTGTACCAATTACATCAAATAGAAACCTATGATTAAATTAGTAGTTCAGTAGAGACGCGATATATCGCGTCTTTACAGTAGTTCAGGAGTTCAGAAAACTGATTACTGATAACTGATTACTGTTAAACGCCGCCATTAAAATACGAACGAAAATACTGCGCGTACAATTCACAACTAGGTATTGCGCGATCTCCCCGCAAACGAACCAATCCTAAACTTTGCAACTTGAATGCTTGTGCGAGATCTAATTCTACTGGTTCTTTTGACATCACCACTTTAGCGAATGCGTCTGTTAGACCAGACTGTTTTTGTTGAAGATTCCAAAGTTGGCGTTGCAAGCGATCGTTATAAATACGAGACAATACAGTCAGAGAACCCGATAATAATTGTTCTAGCGTAACTTCTTGTTGCCAAAGACTATAAAATGCCAGTCGCACGAGGTCGGGTTGTCCTCCTACAAGCGATATTAACTTTTCTATCTGTTGATTTGACCAATTAAATCCATGTCGTTTGGCTAAATCTTGTATCTGTTCGGCGGTAAATTCGGGTAATTCGATGGGCAATCCTACGTTAAAGGGCGATTGATTGACATTAAGGGGAATGTATACTTCGCTCGAATGAACGACTACTAAGCGTAACTTTTTCCAAATATCGCGATTTTTGGCTTCTTCGTGCCAAGCGCGTAGCAGTCCAAAAAAGTCATCGGCTAAATTGGGGTATTGGAATAGAAAATCGACATCATCTAAACCCAATACTAACGGTCGCTCGATTTTTGCGAGTAAGTATTGTTCTAGATAAATTTTGCAGCTAATCTTGCTACCAAATAAATCATCCCAATAATCCGTCAAATGATTGGGCATTTGTACGCCCAGGCTGACGTTAGCACAAAACCATTGTAGAAATTTATCTAAATCGTAGAAAAGTTCGCGATCGGCAAGTTGGAAGTTGATGGGAACGGTTTGATATCCTTGTTGGTTCCCGTAATGAAGAATGCGCGACATTAAAGAAGTTTTCCCCATGCGCCTCGGTGCTTTGATGCGAATGAGCGCTCCTGGCTGTAAGATGGCTTTGTAACAGTTGAGTTCGATTGGCGATCGCTCGATATAAAAGTCTGAATCGACAGGAACTTGACCTTCTGGTACTTCCGGTTCAAACTCTAAGTGAGATGAGTCAACTAAATTTAGTTGAGCTTCGCTTTGTAGTTCGGGTTGATAATAATCTTTGGGTTCTAAGATTAAATTAAACGCACTGAAGCAAATTTTGAGAGTTTGTTTATCAACTGCTGCTTCTCCCCCAAAGACTTTCATCAATGTATCGACTGCTAACCCCGTCCGTTCGTTTAAGGCTTCGAGCGTATATCGATGACCGCCATTTTCTTGTTCTTCTGCTTCATTTTTGGCTTTTTGAAGCCTTTCTAAACCATGAGAAGTCAAAAGCACTCCTCGTCTTCTTTTTTGTCTTGGTCGCCCGTCATTTTCCCTCGCCATCATACGCGTTCTGCTGGGAATATCTTTCCCTCCTCCTTATTATTCAAATTCATGTGTTTTTAGTTCAATTCCGTAACGAAGTTAAACTGAACTCTTGTTTATATCGTTTAACAGATCTTGCCAGCTTGCAATTAGAATATTGCTAAAAGTAACGATATATTTCCTATTTTTAAGGATTTTGACGATTTAAATCTTTGACAGTTGCTTACTTTGCCAAATAATTCAATCAAGGTTGGTTGATTTTTAGTAGGATTCTAAAATTAATTTGTTTATTAAAAAACATCAGTATTAATTTATTTTTGAATCACAATTGCTTGAATTGAGATTGATAGCTCAGAGACGATATAAGTAGAAAGTTTTAGCTGATTTCTTCTCTAGACTAACTGATTAAATTTAGATCGGACTATTATTTTAACAAAGATTCTTTTCTTTCGCAAAAAAGCAAAACTTATACATTAAAAATAATCAATAAAGAGATAAAATACACGAGCGATTAACAAGTAAATATTTAATTAAGAAAAAACTTTCAAAAAACTAAAGCCAGATTACTTTTGCATAAAGATTATAGTAAATTATGACTTTCAAAATTGCTATTCCCAGCCAACAAGTGTCCTTTAAGAGTTGCTAGAGGAATTTGAGAAAAATACTGGCGTTGAAAATGTTCTTCTCGAACCGCTTCTAAAAAAATAGCAATTGGCTTTGTTGCTATCCCTTGGGCGATTGCACTTTGTTGTTCTGAAGAGAACTGATTAGAATAAGAAATCTCGATCGAGCAATCGCTACAATTGTAAATAAATCCTAATTCAGCAAGTGCTTTTAATCCGAAATTAAGAGTGCGATCGCTCAAGCTTAACTTTTTTTTCAATTGGTCTAAAGTCACAACTTTTCCTGTTCGACCGAGATATTTAGCAATACCGAGCAATTGTTGCCAGATTTGCTGAGGATCGGGCAATTGTGGCTGAGTATAAGCAAGCGCAAGTTTTTCTTCTCGCGCGATCGCATTTCGATATTCTCTATGAATTTCATTCCAACTTGTCGGACAAGCTTGCAAAATTCTACAATCTAAAAGTTCAATATTAGTTAAGCGATTTCGATAGTCAAAAAGATACTCATCTTGAGCAAGACTATTTCTAAATTCAGTCGTTGGTATACTCGTTCTAACAGCAATTAAACGTACCTCATGACAATTTGAATAATTATTAAAATCTAACTCAACAATTGCATCGCAACGTTGTTGTTGTGGAATTTCATCTTGATAATGTCCCCACCATCCCCCAGGAAAACCAATAGTAGCTGAATCATCACAAATTTTAAAAGTAGTTTTGATATAAGTAACTGGTTTCTTGTGTAAATCTTTTGTGTTTCTGTGGCTAACTTCTTCAAACCAGCAATTTTTAATCAATAATTTTGGCGTAGGATTTCCCATTCCACAAGGTTCTACTAATTTTAATTCTTTAAAAAGTAATTTTCCTAATGCAGAAATTGTAACCACTAAATCGGCTTCAATTGTAGATGTCATCAAAGCAATATTTGAAAGTTGTTGGCGTAATTGATATTCAATTGCTTCTCTAAATAGCGGAAGATTTTCTACGGGGAAACTCAATCCCGCAGCAAAGGGATGTCCTCCAAATTTATGTAATAAATTTGCTTGTGTTTTTAGCAATTCATAGAGATCGATATTTTTAATCGAACGAGCAGAACCGCGAGCAAGTTTAGGAGAATTGTTCGTTTCATTTGTAGCTGTACTCAATAAAATTGTTGGGCGATTGTATTCTTGAGCAATTTGACTGGCAACTAATCCTAAAATGCCGCTTTGCCATTGGGGATCGTCTAAAACAATAACGCTAGTAGTTGATAAATCGAGTTGAGATAATTTCTTTTTAACTTGTTCGACAACATCTTTTTGTAAGGCTTTGCGACGGGTGTTTGCCAACTCTGCTGCTTCAGCTAATTTCTTGCAATGTTTGCTATCTCGACTAGTGAGTAATTCGACACAAAAACTGGCTTCTCCATGAATGCGACTGACTGCATTAATTCTTGGCCCCAAACCAAAGGAAATATCAGTCGGGCGATCGCCACTTTTGTTACATAATTCTAGGAGAAAAGTTACGCCAGGGCGAATGGGATTGCGTTTGTTATTTAAACGTTCTGTGAGTTTTTGAAGTCCTTTTTGCGCTAAATAACGACAATCTCCACTCAGTTGTACTAAATCGGCAATTAAACCAATAGTGACTAAATCTAATAATTCTTCTACAGGTTGTTGAGGAACATCGGGTAAAACTTGATACAATGCTTCAACTAATTTATAGGCAACTGCAACACCAGAAAGATGATATAAAGGGTGATTTTCAGCAAAATAGCGGGGGTTGATAATAGAAACAACTGACGGTCTTTCTTCGGGAAGTGAATGATGGTCGGTGACGATAATATCAATGCCTAATTGATTAGCATAATCAATTTCTTTTAAATTAGTGCTTCCCGTATCGCAAGT
This sequence comes from Candidatus Altimarinota bacterium, assembly GCA_012031035.1. Lineage (GTDB taxonomy): Bacteria > Cyanobacteriota > Cyanobacteriia > Cyanobacteriales > Microcystaceae > Hydrococcus. The sequence goes on from JAAUUT010000090.1 coordinate 18,499, forward strand.
AACAATTAATTTAATTCCTGCGATCGCTAACCGCTCGATCCCCAAACAATTTAAACCATGAGATTCGCTAATACGATTGGGAATGTAATAATTAAGTTGTAAATGTTGGGGAAAAAATTGTCCCAAACCTTCCCAAAGAACGCTAGTAGAAGTGATGCCATCAGCATCAAAATCGCCCCAAATAGCAATCTTTTCTTGGCGATCTCGTGCCTTTAAAAGCCGTTGAATTGCCCATTTCATTTCTTGCCCAAAGGCAAAAGAACTAGTCGGTTGATAAGCATTGGGATCGAGAAATTGTATTAATTGTTCGCGAGTGCAAATACCCCGCTGCCATAAAATTTGTGCGGCATATCGTCCGTCAGACTCTGGCGCGTATAATTTAACCGTTTCAAGAAACCACTCAGGAATTGGTTGTGAGGGAATAACTTGCCATTGAGGTTGCAGCATAACCATTCAACTCAACTTATCTTTAGCAAAGCGATTGGGCAAAGCCCACGTTACGCGATCGCAACTTAACATTTATCCTAAATTACTTAAGGAAAAAAATTGCAACCTTACGTCTATAGATTGAGGTTTTTAGCCTTGAGATCGATAACAATACACTTAAATTTAAGTAGTAGGCGATCGAGATGGATAATCAAGCACCCGAAACCGAAGTCACTTCTGCTAAGGTCGATAAAAAGCAGCCGACCGAGCATGATATCGTTGTTGCTAGCGATCGCGCTGAATCATCTATTAATGAGCAAATTAATGAGTCGTTAAAAGAAGAAAGCGATAGTCATGCTTATGCAGATTATGAAACCGAAAACAGCGATGCTGACGGTTCGACAGATAAATAACTCAAAATCATTAAATCTATTTACTTGAAAAAAGCGAACCCAGGCGGTCGGACAAATAGCAAAATAGATTTTTAAGATTGCGATCGCGCGATGTTTGGCTAACAAATTAGCAATCTTAATTTTGCAGCACAATCGCTGCGATCGATAAAAATATGATATGTTTTTAAACTTTCGCTTGATGGAGGAAGTAGATGCACGAGCTATCTTGGAATGGAATTATGAGCCTCCTTACGATATCTACAACGCATCTCTATCGTCAATCGAAGAAGACGTGCGGACGATGCTTGAACCGCAAAATTGTTATTATGCGATCGCTGACGAAGATAATGACTTAGTAACGTTTTATCGTTTCGGACAGGATGCGCGTGTCCCAGGAGGAGATTATAGCGCTCCCGCGCTCGATCTTGGTAGTGGATTGCGTCCCGATCTAACCGGACAAGGATTGGGATTAATATTAGTTAATGCTGGTTTGGAGTTTGCCCGCGTTACCTTTGCACCGTCTGCATTTCGCGTCACCGTAGCAGCCTTCAATAAGCGAGCTTTACGGGTATATCATAAAGCTGGTTTTCTCGATACTCAATCTTTTAATCGAGCAGACGGTAGAGAGTTTACGATCTTAATGCGAGAAGCTCTAGCAATGTCAATGTACCTAACAAGTAATCTGTGATACGCATAGCTAACTTGAGTAGGGTAAGATCCGATCGCTTCCACAAACGGTATCCAATAGATTGAGGTTTTTAGCCTTGAGATCGATAACAATACACTTAAATTGAAGTAGTAGGCGATCGAGATGGATAATCAAGCACCCAACCGAGCACGATCGTGATATTGTTGTTGCAAGCGATCGCGCTGAATCATCTATTAATGAGTAAATTAATGAGTCGTTAAAAGAAGAAAGCGATAGTCATGCTTATGCAGATTATGAAACCGAAAACAGCAATGCTGACGGTTCGACAGATAGCTAAACAATGGCTTAGCAAGCTTATGGTAAAAATTAAGAATGAACTTTGCCATCAGGCATCGTCGCACCTTTCCATTTCACAGCGGTAAGATTAGCACTCATCAAATCGGCTTGAGTCAAGTTAGCATAACTTAAATTAGCACTAACCAAATTGGCTCTAGCAAAAAAGATACCAATCAACTCCGCTTCGCTCAAATCTGCATCCGATAAATTAGCTCGACTGAGGTCTGCTTGGTTCATTCTTGCCAATCGTAAATTGACCATCGTTAGATTAGCTCGCGTCAACACTACATGGGTCATATTTGCCCCCTGACAATTGGCTTCTGGCATTTCTACTTGTACCATCTGGGCGCGTACTAAATTAGCACTAGTAAGATTCGCCCCAACAAGTCTAGCTTCAGAAAGGTTGGCTTCTGTCAGCACCGCACCTTTGAGATTGGCGCGGCTCAAATCGGCTTGGCGCAAGTCTGCCCCTCGTAAATTCGCTTCTGTTAGATTAGCACCGCTTAGATTAGCTCTGACTAAATCGACTCCTTTCATATTTATGCCTTGCAAATCTGCACCTGCTAAATTTGCGCCCTGCAAGTTAGTATTCAAATTTTTCTTTTCCTGACGCAAATTCGCGCCCCTCAGACAAGCACCCGTCAAGGTAGCCCCGCTCAAATCCGCTCCGCGTAAATCTGCACCCACCAAGTTAGCATCGAGTAAAACGGCTAAGGTAATATCCGTTCCTTGTAAATTAGCTCCCTGTAAGGTAGCACCGTGTAAATTAGCGCTACGAAGATCTGCGCCTGTTAGATCTGCCTGAGATAGACTCGCGCCGCTTAAATTAGCACCGACTAGATTGGCATTGGCTAAATTGGCTCTATTGAGATAAGCAAATAATAAATTTGCTCCTTGGAGGTCGGCATCATTAAGCGTAATTCCAATTAAATCTGCCTCAACTAAATTCGCTAATGGCAATTTTATGCCACTAAAATTTGTTTCTCCATTTGCATATTTTTGTAAGAGTTCTTCAACTTTCATCTAACTTTCTCAACTAGTTCAGTGATTTGTTACAAAAGGTTTAATAGCTTCCACAATCGTTCCTGCCGTTTGCATATTTGCCTCAAAATCCGTTAGGACTCTCGATGCGGCAAAAAGTTTCGATTCTATATCGTTGATGTTTTGGTATTTTGAATTAGCTCTTTGAGCAAATCCTCTAATGAATAACTTCTCAACATTGCCCAATCTTGATTATCCTTATCCCAAGTTTGGTAAAGAACGGAAAATAGTAAAACTTTTGCCCGTAAAGGAATGGTATACTGCATGATTTCTAATCGCAATTCAAAGAAATCGATTATTTTAGGCGTTTGTTCTGGTTGAGAAGGTTGAGGGATTGGTGGTAGTGATTGAGAAGCTTGCTCGATTACAGGCTGGGCACTTAGATCGATAACAGATGTCCCAAAATTTTGATTGGCAAGTGGTTGGGGTTCTATTCGATTAGGGGCAATATAATAGGAATTGTTGACTTGAACGAACTGAGGATTAGTAAATTGCGTATTTCCTTCTTCTTCAATATGGTTCGTTACTTGTTTATTGTTATATAAATTTCCTAATTGAGTCACAATTAAGTTTGAAATAGCTAAATATAAATTCTGTTTGTTAATATTTTTAACGAGCTTAATTAAGGCTTTTTGAAGTTCTTCTTTAGTTGGATAGTGTTGAATGAGTTCTAGAATTAAGTCTTGAAAATTATAACTTTCAATAACTTCAATATCATTTTCCCAGTGTTTTTTACAAACTGAATAAACTACCTTTTTAATCCTAGATTTTTCTTGATGACTTTGTAATTTTAAAGCCACTGAATTCAAAATATTATTGTCGATAGACTGGACAACGATCGCAGTTTGTTGGTTCTCTTTATCTACATATTTATAAAGCTTGCTAATGCAATGAAAAACGACTTTGCCAACTTCCGTATAAATATTAGGTCGATTTAAAGTTTTAATCAACTTAACTAAAGCAGTTTTGAAGTCATCAAGCGTAGTATAGCTACTCCAAATTTCTCCAAGCAAGTCGGTAACTGAGAAAGCATTCAAAATAATGAGATTATTTTCCCAATATTTTTTACAAAGACAAAACAAAACTTTTTTAATTCTAAGTGCTTCCTCTTGCTCCTCTAGGTGACGAGCCGCTTCATTAATTAAGTTTATTGGTAAAGACATAATAAAGAGACAATTAATAAAAACTAATCCATCTAACTTTTAATCGGCAGAATGGCGATCGATTTTTTCGATATCTAACTCAAGCGAAGATTTGTCTTCTCCTATGGCAGAACGAATTCCTTCTAGAGTAGACATCAAACTTCGAGGATCCATAAACAGCACTTTTGCGCTTTTACTACTACCAATTTCTTTGCCCATATCTAGATAGTTTTGGGCGAGTAAAAACTGAAGGGTTTCGCGAACATTAGGATCGTTCTTGAGCTTTTCAGTAATAATTGCCATTGCTTCGGCAGTTCCTTTGGCTCTGAGGATTTGCTCTTGACTTTGAGCTTCAGCTTCAAGGATGATTGACTGTCTTTCGGCTTCAGCTTCTAAAATTGCTGCTTTTTTAAGTGCTTCTGCATCTAACAGTCTAGCCTGGGCTTTTCCTTGAGCAGAGTTAATGGCAGCGTCTCTTTCTCCTTCCGAGTTTAAAATTGCCGCTCGTTTTTTCCGTTCGGCTGCCATTTGCAATTCCATCGATTCTTGTACGGCTTTAGAAGGCATGATATCGCGCAATTCTACCCGCGTGACCTTAACCCCCCAAGGATCTGTCGCAATATCGAGTTCTCTTAGCAGAATTTCATTGATTTCCGCTCTTGCAGTAAAAGTTTCATCGAGTTCGAGCTTACCAACTTCGGCACGAATTTGGGTTAAAACTAGGTTGACCATCGCATCGCGGATATTTTCAACTTTGTAGTAAGCTTTCTCCATGTCTACGATTTTCCAGTAGACAACGGCATCGACGGTAATGGCAACGTTATCTTTGGTAATGCAAGATTGGGGAGGAATATCGATAACCCTTTCTCGAATAGTTTCTCGATAGACAATGCGATCGACAAAAGGAAATATAAAATTTAAACCAGGAGTAAGCTTTTTGTTATAGCTACCCAGTCGCTCTACTAATGCTTCATTTTTTTCGTTGATAATCTTAACGGAGCCTGCCAATGCCGAGCCGCTAAATACTAAAAAAACCAATACAAAAAATTGACCCATTTGAATGATGAATGATGAATGATGAATTATGAAAATTAGGAATTCAGTAGTAAATTTACTCTGTAGCCTCCGACGATAGTTTATATCTTGCTTCTTTTTTTCTTATTTGTGGAAATTAGTGGGAAGGACAATTAGAGTATTCCCTTTTCGGCTAATAATATAAACTTTTTGATGAGACGCGATCGCCAATTTTTCATCTCCACACACGGCTCGCCAAGAATTCCCCTCAAATAAGACTCGTCCTGGCTGTCCTGGAGGGATTTCGGTGAGGGTTTCTCCTTCAGTATCGCTATCCCAACTAACGGTTCGTCTCGTTTTTTTAGAAGTTAACAAGCGTCGCGAGAGCCAAATCGAGCTAATCGAAAACAGCAGCCACAAAATTACCTGCAAAAATAGATTGGGAATGAGTAGCGAGACGGCTGCTACTACAATTGCGCTAATTCCCATCATTAATTCCACAAAAGCAGTGGGGATGACTAACTCCATTAAACAGAGTACGCATCCGGCAATTAGCCAGAGTAGGGCAGGATTCAACATAAAACCGAAACAAAAAAGTTGATATATAAAGTAGGATTAGGATCGCGCCCGATTGTTGGGCAAAGCGAACTTAAGAGAAGTTTTTTTCTCTTGAGTCCTCTTAATCATAGCTTTCCCAAAAAAAAGGATTTTCGTTCGATCGCGAAAATTATATTTGCAGGCGATCGCATCTTACTTTTTACTCACTTTGCGCAATAATGTCTCTGGGTAGCAGAGAAAATCTTAAGAACTCTCGCGCTTGCTCGCAGTATTTCAAAACAGAAGCAATTGTCAAGTCAACAATCGGGCTTTTTAGGAATATGACGCATTTTTATCAGAAAGACGGACTATCGAGCTATCCACCATCCCTAGACGAAGCGCTAGAAGAGAAACGCGAACAAGAGCAAGAGGAAGAAGAAGACTATTTTGACTATCACTACGACGAGCCTGGAAGCGAACCCGGTACGCTAAGTATCGAACCAGATGCTAATCCGTCAAAAATTATCCTCATTGACTACAATTCCAAACACGCAATTCGCCGAGTTGATGTAATCCCGAATGCGCTCATTCCCTATTTAGGAACGAATACGGTTTCGTGGATGGACGTTCAAGGGTTGGGTAGCGAAAAGGTTCTCAAACGGATTGGTGAAATTTTAAAATTGCATCCCCTGTTATTAGAAGATGTCGTTAACGTACCTCAACGAGCAAAAGTAGAAGATTATACGCAACAGTTGTTAATTATTGCTCATATGGTTCGTCCCACGCCAAGTTCTGATGGTTTTGAGACGGAGCAAATTAGTTTCGTGTTAGGGAAAAATTATCTGTTAACCTTTCAAGAAGAAGAACTAGAAGACTGTTTCGATCCAGTGCGCGATCGCATTCGCACTCATCAAGGTAGAGTGCGCGAATCGGGAGCCGATTATCTAGCTTACCTACTTTTGGACGTTCTCATCGATGGATATTTTCCCGTTCTAGAAGATTACGGAGAGAGAATTGAAGAGTTAGAAGATAAGATTTTACAAGCGCCAACGCGCGATACCCTCGAAGAGATTTATTCAGTCCGGCGAGAACTTCTCGCACTGCGCCGACTTATTTGGCCGCTGCGAGACGTGATGAATATTTTGATTCGTTCGAGCAATAAGCTGATGAGTACGGACGTACAAATTTATCTGCGGGACTGTTACGACCACGTAATTCAGTTGCTCGATATTACCGAAACCTATCGAGAACTTGCCTCAAGTTTGATGGAAATTTATCTGTCTTCGATGAGCAATAAAATGAACGAGGTCATGAAGTTTTTAACCGTTATTTCGACGATTTTCATTCCTTTGACCTTTGTTGTTGGCGTTTATGGGATGAATTTTAAATTTATGCCAGAACTTGATTGGAGATGGGGTTATTTTTTATGTTGGTTGGTTATGCTTGCGATCGCGGGAGGTTTGATATTATTCTTCTGGAAACGAGGATGGTTTAAGAATTTTTATTCTCTTAAAGAGTGACTGGTGAAGGGGGGGACGAGGAGTAGAGACGCGATATATCGCGTCTCTACTTCCGACTTCAATAACTGTTCCCCATCCACTTATTCCCATTCGCAATTCACCCATTCTGTTATACTAATCCCATTGTTTTTCTCTCCATCTTCCCCTGTCTGGGGCATCCAGCATGGATGTCCCCATTTTCTTAGTCACCAGATTTAACTGCTTATTTTTTCTCTTCAGTTCTCATTACGCCTGCTTGTTCTAGCATGGCAATAATTTCTCGATGACCTTTGCCTTTGTGATGTCCTTCTCGCAAACCGCGTTCGGCATATTCTAAAGCATTGCGACCTTTCCCATCAAAGGATCTGGCGTGAATATCGGCTCCTGCTTGCATCAAAAATTGGACGATTTCGCTGTATCCGTAGTATGCTGCTTGAGCTAGCGGTGTCATTCCAAATTTACCGCCAAGATTGACATCTGCACCAGATTGTGGTAGTAAAATTACAATTGCTAGATGTCCCTTAGCAACGGCATTGCTTAATGCTTGACCCTCATTATGGTTGACGTTTGCGCCAGCTTCAAGCATGGCTTTGACTTTTTCCTCGTCACCTTGTTTAGCAGCGTCAATCAGTTCGATATTTTCGAGTCCTGTTTCTGAAGCACCTGCTTGTCTCAATAAATTTTGAACGATTGGCGTTCCTCTCATCAAAGCTGTATTGCCGCAATCGTCTTGTAAGTCTAAGTTAGCTCCTAGTTCAATCAGTGCTTTAATTGCTTCTGTATTGCTGTCAGCGTGCATGAGTGCCGTTCTTCCGAGTCTATCTTGAGCGTCAACATTAGCGCCAGCTTCAACCAAAACTCGAATTATCTCGGCGCGATTTTTGGCTAAAAAACCGCTAGTGACTTTCATTAAAGCTGTTTGTCCCTCTTCATACTTTTTCACGCTAGGAAAATCGGGATAAGCACCTGCATTAAGTAAGGCACGAATGACACCAAGATGGCCGAAGCTGGCGGCGCATATGAGTGCCGTTTCTCCGTTAGTGGCGATCGCATTAACATCGATCCCATTGGCGATCGCAGTTTTCACCTCTTCTAATTTGCCATACATTGCCGCTTCAATAAACAGTTCTACGGCTCGATCGGGTTTTCGTTCGCTATTTTCTTCTTTGTTACCATATCTATCGCCTCGTCTGCGAATATAATCAGACTCCTGAATAGCTGTTGACACGTTAGGAACGTTAGGATCTAGACTCATGATTTCTTCTCTCAATCGATCGATATCTTCTAGATCTAGAATTCCCAAAACACGGTTTCTTATATCGCGATCGCAATGGGTCGGGTTACGATTGCCATACAGCTACTTACTTTTCTTTTGCTTCTTGTTCTTTTTCATACTCTGCTAAAAGCTGCGCTACTCGCCGTTTAATTTCTCGGTGTCTAATAATCCCTTCATAGGTATAGCGATTCAATCTTTGCCTGACAATTAATTCTTCTATATAATCAACGCGATCGCCTGTTTCTGGGTGAGTAGATAGCCATGCTGGAATATCATAATTATTCTGCTCGTCGAGCGTTACCATAAGGTTACGAACGCCGTCTGCTGCATAGTTGCTTGCTGCTAAGCTGTCGCGCATTTAAACAACGTTAACAGAATTACCTTTGTTTTTAACTTACGAGGCCATTTAATTGTTAATTCTCCTTCATTTAACAGTCGATGCAATAAGAATTCTAACTCTTCAATTGAAGTAAAAGTCGATT
>JAAUUT010000216.1 GCA_012031035.1 Candidatus Altimarinota bacterium
ATTGTGTTTGTAATCATCCCAGCGATCTGAGACTGATAGGGGTTCGCCAATGGGTCATTTGGACTTGCTGTTTTCCCAGGCGAGGACGAAAGAAGGGATTTCCGCCTTTGATGCGGGTGACGCAATCCCACAACAGCAACGTTGTCTCTGCAAATCGTTCGGCGGTGGGTTTTTCTTTTACGTAGTAACCCGTGACGGCGACAAAAGTTTCTACCAATCGCATATGCCACATTCTTAGGTTAGCTTCTTCTGCGACGCGATCGGCTAATCCGCGTTCGACCGGAGAGATAATATTAGTCGGTCTGAATTCTTCTCGATAAATACAATCCCATCCTGCTTGTTCTAAACGACGACATCGGTCGATAACGCTTCCCTTGGGGGACAGTGCAAAATATTCTTCTGCAACGCTTAGGGCAACATTCAGTAAATTTTGCAATCGCATCGCAAATGTTACTTCAGAATCGCTTTCTGTTGTCGGAGGCGGTAAGGTTTGATGGTAGAAGTCTCGATAAAATTCTTCCATCAGCGATAAAAGACGTTCCCCTAAGCAATAAAGTCGTTCAAAAAGGATCTTTTCATCTGATGCTACTAGGGTTTGATGAGGCGTTAAACCTGTATTAATTTCGAGTTGCGTCAGCAGTTTTTCGATTTCTTTCCAAGGGGGAGTTAGGTAACGATACTGAATGCCGATTGGAAGAATGATGACTTTTTCTGGACGTTGCGCTTTTTGTAAGTCTTCAACGCACCAAAAACCCAGTTGGGGGATTCCTGGTTCTATCGGACTTACGATCTCATTATGACCGTTAGTTGCGCCTTCTGGTGCGGCTGCCATGGGAAATTCACCTTCTGCAAACAACTGACGCGCCGATCGCAATCCCATCAAATCTAGTTTACCGCGCACGATGGGAGTACCGCCTAGTTGAGAGTATAGCCATCCTACTTTAGAACCCGCCCAAAGCGGAATGCCGCGATCGTAGATAAAATGTGCGTGAGTGGGAAGTTGTAGCAAAATTCCCTGTTTGCGCGCCATTTGTGGGAGTAAGTTCCACAAAAGATAGGTCATGCAGTAGGGGTCGTCGGTGTTAGGATGGCGAAATGCCATCAAAAAACGAATTTTCCCTTGCTGAAACTGATGGTAGAGATCGGCTAAAACTTGAACGCGATCGGCTTGAATATTAGCAATATTTGTCTTCCACTGCAACCAAAATGGCGCGACGAGTTGCGAACCTTTCAAAACGAGGGGATTGAAAGAAGGTGGAATAAAATCTAGGGGAGGTTGTGCGCGGAAGGCGCGATCGCTCATAATTTAAATTTAATTTAACTAAATATTTGTATTAGCCAACGGTTAATCTGTCCGTCATCTTCTGTTTGAGATCGTCTTAAAGCTTCTTCTACTATAACTAGTTCTAATCCAGGTAAAACGCGCGATTCTTGAATGTCTCTACTATTTCCTTGAGAAATTTCAAAGGCGATTACATCGCTAGCTTTTACATCAACTACCCAATATTCTTGTATGCCTATTTGTTCGTAGAGTAATTTTTTTCTATTTAAATCGTCATTGAGAGAAGTAGCAGCTATTTCGATCGCTAATGCTGGCGCACCAAACTCATTAATATCGATGGGTGAATTATTTTTTGGTGGAAATCTAAAATCAGAACCTATATAAAATGATATATCTGGCTGTGCTTCAGCTATTCCAACTTTCCTCAAACTTGTATTAACAAATCCTTTAATCCTAATTTGTTTGAGTGTTGCAAAAAAAGTAACTACATTATAAACAGTGCCATTATCCTGACCATGACCAGAACCGAGTGGTGTCATTTCTATCCTTAATTCATCGCGATCGTAATAAAATCTACCATGTTCGTAGCTATCATCTTCAGCATACGCGATGAAGTCTTCCCAATTAGCTTTTACCCAAGTATCGGTTAATAAATTTTTGGCGATCGAGGAATCATTCATTTTTATTTCAATTAACTAAATATTTGTATTAACCAACGAGTAATTTGACCGTCATCTTCTGTCTTACTTCTTTGTACAGCTTCTTTTACTATAGCCATTTTTAATCCAGGTAAAACTTTTGATTCCTGAATTCTTCCACTGTATCCTTGAGAAATTTCAAAAGCAATTACATCAAGAGTTTTTACATCAAATACCCAATATTCTTTGATTCCTAAATGTTCGTAGAGTAATCTTTTTCTTCCTAAATCATCATTGAGAGTAGTTGCAGCTATTTCTATAACTAATGTCGGCGGATCGAATTGGTTTAAATCGATTGGGGAATTATTGCTAGGCGGTAGATTAAAATCCTCTCCCAAGTAAAAAGCTAAATCCGGTTGTGCTTCTGTTACGCCTACTTTACGCAAACTAATATTTACTAATCCTTTTATTTTAATTCGTTTGATAGCTGCAAATAAATTGACAACATTAGAAAGGATATTGTTATTTCGACTGTGACTAAAACCAATGGGAGCCATTTCAATCCTCAATTCGCCGAGATCGTAATAAAATTTACCATACTCGTAAGTATCATCCTCAGCATAAGCCAAAAATTCTTCCCAACTAGCTTTTACCCAAGTATCAGTCAGTAAATCTTTGATAATAAAAGAATTACTCATCTTTTTCACCTCGATTATCTCGGTATATTCAAACTCGTTAGAACTTTGCTTAACTAAAGGATAACGCTTACTACCTCGCGCGATCGCATCTTCTTCGCAATCAGGTTTAGGAGAATGATAAACTAAAACATATTCTCTTCCGATGTAATTGTTAATTTCTTCTTCTAATTCACCTCGCCACTGAGTTTTTGTTACTAAAACCAGCAATTGATTAGCAAGTTGAGGAATCGATTTTGCGACTTGTTTGCGATAGATTTCATCCAAACTTCCAAAAGGCGAATCCATGACAATGGGGAAAGTGCTACTATCTGGTCCCATCAAAGTGTTTTTGTGACTCCATTCTCTTACTCGGTCAATAATTCCTCCAATAAAGGATAAGCTAAGAATTTGATTCTCTCCCGTAGAAGCTGCAACGGGAACCGCAATTCCTGAAGTATTTTCTATCAAAGTTAGATCGTAGTTTTCGTTAATTCTAGGAAGGTAAGGAGTAAATGAAATCGAATTAAAGATTTCTTGAACTCGCTTTTCTAAAGAGAGGCGAAATTGTTTTTCCAGACGATTTTTGACTTCGATTAATCGCGCGATCGCGTCTTGTGTCGCCTCCATTCTTCGACGCACAAGAATTTGTTTTTCTTCTTTGGTTTTTTGTTTGGCAACTTGTTTGGTTATTTCGTCAATTTCTTGAGTAATTGTTTCTATTTGATGTTGATTAGACCCTTGTTCTAAAATCATTTCTTTGATCGTATCTTCTAAATCATCTGTTTGTTTTTGAAGAGTTTTAATGTCTTCATCGGGATAATGTCTAAATTTGTTTCTTAAGTCATCTAATTCATTTTCTACTCGTGCTAAATCTGTTCTATAGCGATTGATTTTAGCTTGCTCGAAATCGACTTCTTGCCAAAAATCTAAGGCTTGTTTTTCGATAGCGCTCGCTTTTGATTCTAGACGAATAGCTGACTCTTCAATATCCGCTATTCCTGCTCTATTAATCCATTCTTGAACTTGTTGATAAGGCTCGCTTCCTTGGATTAATTCAAGACCACAAATACAACGATTTCTATTTAATAATTGTTGAATGAATTGCTGTTTTATTCCGCTAGGTAGCTCGCCTTTCTTGCGCAGAATTTCAATAAAAATATGGAATTGTGAAATAATATCAGTTAGGAAAATACTATAACCTCGATCTGAGAGCGATCGCTTAATTTTCTTTTTTGCTTCTAATAAATTTTCTCTCAGTGTAACTTCTTGTTTTTCTAATTGCTCTTTCAGTTGTTTTAACTCTTCTGCACCGCTTAATTCTAATAAACGATTAGATAAACTTTTTTTTTAATTTTTCTTGGTTCTCTAAAATCAAAATAACTTCTTGCTGGCGTTGACTTAATTTTTCTTTTTCTTGCTCTAATTTTGATTGTGCTTGTAGTAGTTTTTTAGTTTCTATATCGCCAATTTCTTTCAACTCATCTTGTAAAGCTTTCTTTGCTTTTTCAAATGTTCGATCGCGCGATCCAAAACCTTAACGCCTAATAACTCTTTAGTATCTTCAGCAATATTACTCTGTTTGTTCGCTCTAAAAATATGGTCAATATGTTCGCCATCAAAAAAGAAATATTGATGTAAACTTTCAGGGAGAATTCTATTAATAATTTCATCGGGTTGTTGCAGAGGAGGATACCAACGTCCATCATCTCCTGCAACCAACATAAAAAACTTATTTTGACTGTATTGAATCTTATTATCCTTATCGCGACAAGCATAACACTTGCGCTTTACTTGATAGCGTTTATTCTCATGCTCGAATTGAACTTCTACCCAACAATCAACTGATACTCCAATTTCTGCTTCGTTAATCGCTCGTTTATTAACTAATAAATGAGGAGAAGAAAAAGCCGCCGTAAATTTTTCATAAAGCACCCAAGTAAACGCATTAAGAATCGTCGTTTTTCCCGATCCATTATTCCCATGAATAATTGTCGTATTTTGTTTACCAGAAGCCAGAATTAGTTCAGGAGTTTTACCATGAAATTGCCGAAAATTACATAACTTAATTGATAAAAGCTTCATCCTAACTCTGCGCCTCTGCGTCTCTGCGTGAGATAATCAAAACCGTATATTAAAAAGTCTCACTCTACTGAACAACTTCTTTCACAATCTTAAGAACATCATCATTAATATTACGAGGAGCTTTTAAATACAACTTATCCTTTTCCAGTTGTAATACCTTTTCGATAATTTGTCGAATTTCTGGAGGCGCAGTAACAATCGGTTCTTGAACGCGATCAATATTAGAATCATTGTTCATAAATAGTACGAGCATCTTGCTCGTTAATCTTTTGTTATTTATTTTGACGAATTTGTTCGCGAAATTCCAAGATAGCTTCTAGCGTATCAGTGCGAACTACATATTGAGCTAATAATGCTAAATCTAAATTAGGTAGTAATTCGCTAGTAGTAATTTGTTCGTATTCATCGCCTCGCAAATAATAGAGAGAAAAGTGATTATTTTGCCAAAACCAAACTTCTTTTACCCCTAGCTTTTTGTAAACAGCTAACTTATCGATACCGCCACTCGTAACAACTACCTCAATCGCCAAATCTGGAAACTCTTTATCTGTTCCTATACAATAAGATTCATCGGGTTCTGTACCACCTTGTTTGTCTTTCTTGCGAAACGTTGTCGAACCCAGTCCCCAAAAAGAAATTCGCGTTTCCTGAAAATAAGCTTCCAGAAACATCCCAATATTCTTTTTTCTACGTTCGTGGGGACGACTGGAAGACATAATTTCTAGCGTACCTTCAAGATAAGTGACTCTATATCGAAGACTATCGCCGAGTCGAGCGAGTAAAGCTTCATACTGTTCCCAACTAACTCCAGTGGTTGTAAATCTTTCTTCTGGATCGACTATTTGAGACTCAAATTCATCAATAATATCTTTAAGCAATATTGAAATCATGTTTCTAACAACTTAGAATAAATTGTTATGGTGCGATCGCAACAATAAATTACTTTTATTTTATTGCATGGTAAATGTCGCGCAACTCATCTAAGCTACTCATTGACTAACCATTTTCCAAGTCGGGTAAGGTTCGAGCGTCGCCGCTCTCCCCTCCCCTAAGAACGCAGCATGAGAGTTTCCAACTCACTGCGCTCAAGCCTTACTTCAAGCGAGATAACTTGGATACGCGAGTGTTCTTGTTTATG
>JAAUUT010000217.1 GCA_012031035.1 Candidatus Altimarinota bacterium
CTAAATAGTCTTCTGCTGCTTGTTCGAGAGGCGTTTATTTTCGATTTGCACAAGTTAATCCCAATAGGGATAGAGCGAGGTTGGCGCAGCCAAGTTTGTTGTAGGGTCATTGCCATCGCTGCGGCTCCTTGATTATTGGCTCCCATACGATTGAGAGCCGCTAGATCTAACGGCAAACGAAACAAGCGGGGACTGGGATTTCCTGGCTGTGCGTGCAATGTGACTGCTCCTAATTCTGCACTGCCAAATCCTAGACTATTCCAAATTCCCGCCGCCGTTCCCTCTTTATCGCAGCCAGCCGCTAAACCGATAGGATTAGCAAACGTCATTCCCCATAGCGTTTGTGAAAGTCGAGGATCGCTAAAACAAAAGGCTTGCTCGCACTGCGATAGCATCCAGCGTCCCCAGGACGAATGACGAGAGCGATCTATCCAATTTAACGTGTTAAGAAGTTGCTGATGCGCTCCCTCTGGATTGCTTTTAGCAGCACCGAGAAAAAGCGGATATAGGGGATGAGCTAATTTCAACATAAGAGATTAAGACGTGGGAAGGTTTCTGATTTTTGGATAAAAAATCTCCCTCTTTATTTATTTTGTTACTGGTTAGAGGTATAGTGTTCCCGAAAATTGCATTTTATTTATTCAAGAAACACTAAATTTTTTCTAAATAACTGAGTAGATCCGCCATTTCTTGGCTGCTTGGCTGAAATTTAGGCATTGGAGGCGTTTTACCGCTAATTACTTGCTCGATTAAGCCGATTTTAGATTTATGTTTCGCAACATCGTGCAAGCTCGGCCCGACATTGCCATCGGCTTGTACTCCGTGACAGCCAGCACAGTTAATCTGAAAAATCGCATATCCGCGATCGCGATCGCCATTCATCGCTAAAACGTTGAGTATGTAGGGATCGGAAACTCGATTGAAATAAATTCCAAAGATAATCGCTACAACGAGCAAGGCCAAAGCGACTGCTATCCATACATATCGCTGTGCTAAAACTTTGGGTTGAGCTAAGTGATTATCCACTGGTTATTTCAACAGATTGCTATTCTGTTAACATTTTGCAATGTTTCGGTAACTTAATGCTACTTTTATTAATCTCATGTAACAGTTTGACGAGAAATAATTGATATTTATCAACATTCTTTAATTTTCTGAGGGCGATCGCGCAAGTTTTTTACCGTTCTAAATTATCTCACAAGCAAAGTTCGGTAGAATTGCGAGGCAATCTCAGATAGGATAGAAAACGTAACAACTGGCACGATTTAAGGAAATCTCTTATGATTGAACCCCTACTTTTGGGAATTATTATGGGTTTAATTCCCGTCACCCTGGCAGGACTGTTTTTTGCCGCTTATCAACAATATAAACGCGGCAACCAGCTTGGCATCGACTAAAACAATGACCAGTTACCAGCGACCAGTTACCAGTTATTTATCGATTGGTAATTTAATCCTGGTAACTAGTTATGTTTACTCCTATGTATGCAAGTTTATGCCACTAATAAAGGCTGACATAACTTATGTTCTAGTTCTTGCTCTTGCTGCTCTAATGTTTGGATAGCTCCAATCATAATAGAGCGCGTATCCAATCCCATTTCGTATTGTTGTAACCACTGTTGTGCCTGATTGCCTTCTCGCAGAATTTTTTTGAGCGGTGAGAGAAAACAAGCAATTCCCGATTGTTTAGCGATTGGTAGGACTTGTTGATAGATTTCTTCAATCCAATCTCTTGCTAAAATTTTTCTCCCATCTTCCCAGTGCTGAAGCTGAGCGTCGAGACTGCGATGAGCAACCGCTTCTTCATTCGCATCGGTAATGGTTAATAAATCTTCTGCACGAGTTGTTGCGTTTAATTTACTAAGTTGTAAGGGATCGAGCGAAGGATCGCGCAATAATTGAGTGAGGCGAGCTTCTAAAAATGCCATCACAGCCAACAGAGAAATCGGATTGACGATCAGATCGCAGATTCTTAATTCTAGACGATTGAGATTGTAAGGACGACGATCGCCATTAGGTCGCACAGACGACCAAAGATGGCGAACATTTTGCATCGTTCCTTTGGCTATCTGTTCTTCTGTCCAGCGAATGAAGTGAGCGTGACTTTCAAACAGGGGAACATGAGTAGGGGTTTTTGGGAAGACATGCCAGCGAGTTGAATGATAGCCTGTTACTTGTCCGTCGATAAAGGGAGAAGAGGCACTCAGCGCCAGATAAAGGGGTGCTTCTACCCGAATGAGACGACAAGCTTGCATGAGTTTTTCTGGGTCAGCAATCCCTGCGTTAATATGAATGCTAGCCGTGACAACTTTTGTTCCGTAGGTTTGCTCGATATAGCTGTGATAGGGATTGTTAGGATCGGAACGGTAAAAGCGATCGCTACCTCCCAAAGATAATGTACTCCCAGGAATTAACGTATAGCTTCCGATTTTGCCTAAATATTTTCTCAGTTCTCTTCGGGGTCGAAGAATAGCACATAAAAGGCGATCGTAACAACACAAAGGAGCCGTTGTATATTCGACATTACGACTGTCTGGTTCTCGGACAAATCCTTCTAGATCTCTGACAATATGGTCTGATAACCCCACAATATCGCCTTCTGGGGTTCCAGTATACATTTCGACTTCAAATCCTTTCGATAGCAGCACAATCGTTCCTCATTCGCTATTTAGCTTCTAAAAATTATGAATTTTCCCAGTCTAGGCAAGCTATCCTCATTTTACTGTTATCCGCGATTGAATTTCTACACGCCTAAACTCCCCAGAACTGGCAATATTTAGGCAAGTAATATAAAAACTGGATTTTCCTAGTTTTTAGCAAGTCAATCTTGATAATCGGGTTAACCATTATTTTTGCTAAAAACACAACATCTTACTGTCATCCTTAAGAATGAAAATAAAAATCGTTCGAGCAAGTCTAACGACATATATTCAAAAATTATTAATTATGAATGCAGAATTATGAAATGAGTTTAGTATGATTGGTGCGATCGCGACGCACCAATCTACAATTCGTTAACTATCGCTCGATTCTTTCTTGGATTGCTAAAACAATTAAAGACTTTAATAAAAAATAAACTCCAAAAGTCCCGATAAAACCAAAAGCAATAATAGCAAACTTACTATAGACAGATGATAATAATAGGGTAGCTACGAATAAAGTTAACCCTGTTAAACAGGCATAAAGCAAACATTTAATAGCTTTATAAATTCGTTGTAGCGTTCGTTCGCTCTCTAAAGAACGAACTCGAAATTGTAACTCTCCTCGTTCTATTTTTTCTTCTAAACGTTGAATATATCTTTCAGTAGCATTGGGTTGCCGCCATTTATTTTTAATAAAATCTTTAGCTCCTTTTGCTAAAGTTCCTACTAAATTTCCTTTTCCATTAGCCAAGGTAAGACTTCTAATAAACGGTTGACTAGCTGCTAATAAATTATATTGTGGATCGAGAGCGCGAGCGATGCCATCGAGCGTAGTAATTGATTTAATAATAAATGTCATTTGAGCGGGAAGGCGAAAGGGTTGCTGTTTAAACATTAAATACACTTCTTCACCAACTTTCTCAAACGCTTTAATATCGACAGGTTTATCTCTAAATTCTTCTAATAAAAAAGCAACAATTCGCTTGACTGGGGTCATATCTGGCATCGGTTCGATTAATCCCATATAAATCATTGCTTCAATTACTTTATCAGTATCTTTTTGGAGAACCGCAAAAAATGTCTCGATCATTTGATTTCTGGAAGCTGACTTAACCTCCGCCATCGTTCCAAAATCATAAAAGATCAAGTCTCCACTAAGACTTACTGCCATATTTCCTGGATGGGGATCGGATTGAAAAAAACCATCGATTAATAACTGTTTGAGATAGGAACAGATCCCTAATTGAATGATATCGTCGAGAGCGATTCCTTGTGCTTCTAAACTTGCGCGATCGTCTACTTTAATTCCAGGTAAGTATTCTAAAGTCAGAATTTTTTTTGTTGTATATTGCCAATAAATTGTTGGAACTAGAATCCGCGAATAACTTTTAAAGTTTTCTCGAAAGCGATCGGCATTTTTTCCTTCATGAATATAATCAATTTCTTGAAAAAGTAGTTCAAAAATTCTTGATAAATTGCCTCTAAATCGTATTTTTTTAAATCGGGTAAATAGCGTTTTCCCGTTCTAACGACTTGGTGAAGAACTTCAAAATCTAGATTGAATAATCCTTCTAATCCAGGACGTTGAACTTTGATAACAACTTCTTCTCCACTATGGAGTTTAGCTTTATGAACTTGTCCCAGGCTAGCAGATGCAAGAGGAACCGATTCAAATTCTTGAAATAAAATATCGACAGGTTTACCTAATTCTGATTCGATAACCGCGATCGCGTCGGCAATTCCAAATGGCGGAACTTTATCTTGTAATTGCTGTAATTCCTGAACATATTCTATAGGAATTAGATCGGCGCGGGTAGATAAAGACTGTCCGATTTTAATAAAAGTTGGGCCTAAATCGAGTAATTTTTTAACTAACCATTGAGCGCGGAGATGTCTTCTTCGAGAGGAATTATTGAGAGTTAATTTATCCCAACTTAAGTAAAAAATAAATTGCGTGACAATTCTAGAAACTTCAAATTGACGTGCTAAAGGAGAATATTGAGAGCGTTGCCAACGTAAAGGTTTAGAGATTTTACTCTTGACGAGCATGATTTAAATAGTGCAAAGTTCAAAGTACGTCTAAGGGCGGGCTACGCCAACAAAGTTCAAAAACTAATCGATCTAGATTTCATGCCCCTCAATCTTATTTCATGATTCATAATTTAGATAGGTAGGGTAAGCGTAAAAGAATTTATATAAGTTTTGGGGTCTTCGGTTGAAGTGCTGACCACTCCAATCCTACCATTGAGCAATTCTACTAATTTTTTGACTAAAGATAACCCTAATCCAACCCCAGGAATGGATTGTTCGATCGCGCTTTCTCCTCGACGAAACGATTCAAAAATGTAGGTTTGTTCTTGCTTTGAGATGGCTAAACCAAGATTAGTGACTGCGATCGCAACTTGTTCTTTCTGTTGCGTCACGCTGATAGTAACAGTTGTTCCTGGTTTAGAATAATTACCTGCATTGGTTAGCAGTTCGTTTAGTATACTTCTGAGGTGTTGAAGATCGCTCCGTATCATTAGCGGCGAGTTCGCTTCTACTTGAATGGCGATCGCCAATTGCTTGCGCTTATCGGATTGCCATTGTTGTTGAAAAGACTTCGCCAATTCATCAACGAGCGGTTGTAAAGCAATCGGTTCGGGATTAGAACTGACTTCGTGAGTTTCCAATCGCTTGAGCGTCACGATATTATCGATCAAGTCATTTAAACGCTGCCACTCTTGTTTGAGAATATCCCAGTATTTTGCTTGAGACTCTGGCGGTAAAGACCTACTGCGCTCTGTGCTGAGCATTTCCATTGCCATTTTCATACTCGACAAAGGATTCCTAGCGCGATCGCTAATGGCCGTGATAATCTCATCTTTAATCTGGTTGAGTTGTCGCTGCTGTTCTAGTTGCTGGTGCGTCATGTCGTACCATTTCTTAAACAACTGGCTGCTTTCAAAAGGACTTCCTTTGGTCAAGTTAAAGGCAGACTCGCGATCGAAATTGACTTTGGTTACTGTCTCTAGTTGAGCCATATAAAACGCGATCGCGCTAACTTCAGAGGCTGCTTGTAACCATTCGCATTCTTGTTTTGTCGATTGATGGGGTTGTAGATATCCGACCATAATTATCCCGTTAGCATTATTTGAAATAAGTTGTTATTCCGAGTAGCGATCGCCCTTGGCGCT
>JAAUUT010000016.1 GCA_012031035.1 Candidatus Altimarinota bacterium
TTAGACTAAATACTAAGAAATATGAGCAGATAGTTTTAACAATTTGTGGATTAGTTAGATTAAGAATAAAAAGCCTAATTTTATCCGGGCAAAAATCCACAAAATTATCCTAACTTTAAGGCTATAATGATAACTAAGCTCTCAAACAGTTATTCGCTCGTAAAATCTTCAGTTTTTGCCTTGGGAATCGCATCAGATTAGGATTCAAGCAGAATAAGCTTTATACAATTTTCGGAGATGTCTAATAATTTTTCTCCCGAACTCGAACTAAGCTATCAACTCACTGACTCAGTTTCACTTTATCTCAACTATAGTTATTTCAGAGAACCGATAGAAGGAAGTTTTTTTAATGGCGAACCATTTCAACCCGAAACTTATCAAGGTTTAGAAGTAAGGGTTGACACAGTTTTATTTTCTGATAAATTCTCTACAAGTTTATATTTTTTTAACGAAAGCCAAAATAATATCACAACTCTCGATCCACTTTTTCCTGATTTTGATACGCAAGTTAACGAGCAAAACAGTCAATCTTTAGGGTTGGAATTAACAAGCGAAATTGTACCAGGTTGGGATGTCATTATCCATTATGCGTATACTAAGGCTCGCATCGTCGAAGACGATCGCCTTAAAGTTGGCAATCGAATTGAAGATGTCGCCGAACATAGTGGCGGTTTTTGGACGACTTATGAAATTCAAACAGGTGCTTTGAAGGGTTTAGGATTTGGTGGCGGTTGCTGGGTTGTCGGTACTCGTCCGGGCGATTTTGAGAATAGTTTTTCTTTGCCCAGTTACCTGCAAACCGATGCCGTTGTCTTTTATCGTAGCGATGACTTGAAGGTGGCAATTACTATACAAAATCTGTTTAATGAAGAGGTCAATACTAGCGACGGCATTCCTTTAACGATTATTGGCACTGTTTGGACAGAATTTTAAACTTTTTTAAGATGCGGCAAGATATCCTCCTGTCAATAATACGAATAGCTACAATGGTTTTAGGGATTGTTTGACAGGATTAAAGTGATGTTGATAAGATTTTTATCCCGCCGCAGTTGGATGATAGCGATCGCGACAGGACTTGCGTTAGTGACTCCTCAATTAAGCATGGCGCAATCTACTATTGCTAAAACCTCTACAGAACTTCCTATCGTCGAATCGGTAGGGCTGGAACCAGATTTAAACGTGCCTTGGTCGGAACTTGTAAGCGTCAAAGACCCCTTTGAAGGCAGCTTTCTGGCAGTTTTTGACCGCAACGACTTACAAGATAGGCGATCGCGAAAAGTCATCAGTCTTTGGAGTCGCAACTCGATTCGCGTCTTGCTGAGTGCCAACCAACAATTTTGTAGCGGCGGATATAGCGGTTATTTTCCCTACAAATGGGGCAATTGGGGAGGAGGTTGTATAGAGAGAACCACAGCGAATACTATTCGTCAACTGTATGTCAAAGTGGGCGATCGCGTCGTACAACTAACAGGCGAAAATGGGAATTTTACCGTTAATAGAGAATTAGCCACTGCACTTAAAAATGCGCCCGATCGCAATGCAAATATTCGCTTAATCTTAGAGGGAGGAGAAACCGTAGATAGCGAAATTGGTCAAGGAACGGTAAAAGTTTGGCGAGAAATTTATTAAAATTCTGCCTCATTTTTAACGTTACAATAGCGATCGCGGCTATCAACCCATTGATGATTTATGGTTTGACATAGCTCGCTCGAAGATGGTAAGGATGTTTGGCTCAGGTTCGATCCCCCCAATGGTAATGTAGTTTTGTTACCAAAAAAAAGCCCAACCGCAACGAATCGAGTGCTTAGCGGCAAGATTGCGAGAATTGGGACAAGATGCAGATTTGATTTGAAAATCCGCATTGGGAACGTCTTTTAAGTTATTTGGGCTTTTGAGTTGCGATCGCCAATTTCGCGCCTGGTACTCGTCGCACCTTATCCATCACGGTTACTACTTGACCGTGATTGACTCCCTCGTCAGCATTGATAATCACGACGGCTTCTGGTTTGTTGCCGATAAACGTTCTTACTTCTCCTTCTAAGGCTTCAATGGTCGTTGGTTGGCGGTTAAGACTGACACTTCCTTCTTTAGTTATAGATACTGTTACTTTTGCCGGAACTTGCTGCTGCCTAGCCGTTGATGCTTTAGGGAGGTTTACTGGCAACCCTTCAGATCGCGTTAAAAATAGCGTTGACATGATAAAAAATGTCAAAACTCCAAAAATAACATCAATCATGGGAACTAAATTGACTTCTGGCGCTCTGTCAGTATCATCGGGTAGTCGCATAAGATTTCTCTCCTTCGTAACGATCGCGATATAAAATCTCTAACTGTCCGCCGTATTCTTGTATTAATGCCAGTTGGCGCTGATAAAATGCGCGGAAAGTATTGACAGCAACTAGGGTGAAAATGGCTACTATCATTCCTGCGGCTGTAGATACGAGTGCTTCGCTAATCCCCGCCGAAACGGTCGTGGTTTTTGTTCCACCGACATCGCCAATATTAAGTCCTTGAAAAGAAAGAATCAATCCTAGTACCGTTCCTAATAAGCCTAACAAAGGAGCTAAACCAACAATTGTTTCTAAAACGGTTTGAAACCGCTTCATAATCGGAATTTCGGCTTGCGCTTCGCTTTCTAGCGCTAAACGAAACTTTTCTGGGGTCGGTTTTTCTAACTCCAATGCAGAAAGAAAAATACGCGGAATAGGGAGATCGGCATTTTGTTGCAGTTTTGCGATCGCACTGGGGAGATCGTCGAAACGATACAGCTTTAATGCCTCTCGCACGGCTCGATTTTGACGCTTGTGGATGCGATACCAAAAACGACAGCGTTCGATAATGAGAGCCACTGTCAAAACCGAACAGATCAGCAGGGGATACATTACTACACCACCTGCTGCAAAAAGTCTATCTATTTCCATTAACTGCCTTTCATTGATATTTTCTAGATAGTGATAAATTTTATCAATAAACTCTTCGATATTTACAAATCTTTATTAATTTTTTGAAACTACACTCTATCAAAGTAGTCTTGGTAATAGCGATCGAGGCACAAGCTAAAATTCCTAATTTTATTGGTCGCTGGGATCGCTCAAGGCTGGATTGTTGATAAAGATTTCATCGGTCAAGCTGTGTAAGAAGGCCAATAAATCGCGTTTCTCAGCTTCAGTGATTTCAAACCCAGAAATGAACTGACTTTTATAAGGATTTTTACGACCCACTCCTGCATATTCCCCACTGTGTAAGGTTCGTCCGCCAACGCGATAATGCTCGATCGCTTCTTCGAGAGTGGCAATACTGCCATCGTGCATATAGGGAGCAGTGAGAGCAATGTTTCGCAAGGTAGGTGCTTTAAAGCGACCCATATCAGCCATTCTTTGAGTAATTTCGTACACTCCCGTATTGTTGTCTGGATAAGCTCCTTTGCCATTAATATTGTAAAGTCCCGTATTGTGAAAAGCCATTTCGGTAAAAGCTAATCGTTCGTGCTTAATCGAATCTGAGAAATTGAATCCGCCGTGACAGTGAAAGCATTCCATTCGTTCGCTGTGAAATAATGCCTCTCCTCGTTTAGCGGATGCCGAAATTGCATTGCGATCGCCCCCAAAGCGATAGCGATCGTAAGGAGAATTAAACGAAATTAAACTGCGTTCAAAGGAAGCTAAAGCTTTTGTTAGATTATTGAGGTTAATCGCCTTTTCTCCAGTACCAAAGGCTGCTGAAAATAACTTTTGATAAGCTGGATCTAGACGTAGTAAGGTGAGAATCCGATCTTCTTTACCCACCATTCCCAATTCGACGGGATGTTCTCCAAACAAAGGAACGAGTGCTTGCGTCTCCAGTCGCGTCATGAGAGGATTTGCCCAGGTAAACACCGAATTATAAGCAATGTTGGCAAGACTCATAGAATTGCGGGGATGCGCTTCTCCGGTTGCCCCAATACCGACTGTCTTGCCATCGGTGAAGGCACGTTTCTGTTCGTGACAAGAAGCACAAGAATACTCGCCCGTAATCGAGAGGCGTTTTTCATAAAACAAATTCCTTCCCAATTCTACTTTCTCGGCAGTCATCGGGTTATCGTCAGGCACGATGGGTTTTGGCAACTTAGCAGGTAGATTCCATTCATAGGATGGTGAGTCAAGAGAAACTGCCAATACATGACCCAGACTACTTGCCAACAGAAACATTAGCGCCAACGCGATCGCGCGGGAAAATTTCCATTTTCTTTTCAACACTCTTTTTTGAGGCAATTTCATTGGACTACTCAACAAGAAAGAATGTTTGGGTGGTTACAGGTCGATTCATAAAAGGTAATCCAAGATTTGTCATAATGCTCGTGCAGTCCTCGTCATTAGGTTCAGACATACATCCTGGTGCGGTTTTGGGTTGATTTTGGTTTAGATTGGAAGAGGAAACTAATCGTTCGAGATCGGCTACAACAACGTTCTTTGCCGGATCGAACTCAGTTAGAATAACGCTAGCGCGATTAGCATTACTACAACTTGTCGGTTTTTCTATGGTGCTTCCCGCCTGACATCCCGTACTCCCCAAGTGGATAGGAAAGCCGCTTGATGTTTCTTGTTGCTGGTGTTTGTTCGTTGACTGAACCATGTCTGAATTTTGCAGATCGATCCTGGCAAACTTATATCCCAAACGCCAGTTCCACCACAACCCAGTTAAATTTAAAGGAGAAGAAGCAAGAGTAGCATCTTCATGATTGAGATCGAACGGGATTCCCAGCGAGAACTTCAACCCAGTGTAGTTACCTTTGGGAACCGTACCAACAATGCGATCGCGCATCTCAACCGTTCCATTCGTACAAGCACCCGTCTTATTCTCAAAGTCCAGCAGCGCAACGGTTTGATGCTGCCACTTACCATCTTGTTCTAGCGTCACGGGAACGGTTTTTCCTGTCTCATCAATCAGCGCTACATCAGAAATGTAAAAACGAAAGTCAGATAGGGTTTGGTTTGTAGCAGGTTGACCGAGACGGTAATTAGAACCACAAGAAAAAGGCAGATCGCCAACTTTAGCGGCAAATCGAATCGTTACTGGTTGAGTTTCGGATGCTGTTGTCGAATCGGCGATCGCTTCTGATGTGCTTGCCAGGAAAGGAACGAGAATTGTTAGCATTGCGAGCGATCGCATCGTAAATTTCGTCGATGGCATGATGTTCCTATCTATTGGATTAAAGAGCTTTTTAATCTGGAATAGAACAATTCTCTTCATCAGTCAAACGACAAGCTGTAAAACATCAAAAGTTTAATCGCACTTGCAACCCAAATGTGCGGCGATCGCCATAGGAGGCTAAATCTGAGAAAAATCCAGTAAAAGCCGTAGTTATATACTCGGTTTCAAATAAATTATTGACATAAAAATAGATCCCGCCGCTATCCCACTCATAGCCAATCCGAGCATTTACTAAGGCAAAGGGATCTTGTTTGAGGCGATTGGCATCATCAAAGAAATAAGTCCCAATGCCTTGCAGGTCTACTCTGCCAAAAAATCCACCCCGACTGCGATACTGCACGCCCAGATTATAAGTAAATTCAGGAGCGTAGGTCAATTTGTTGCCGTTGAAATCTTCCCCAGTAAAAGGATTTGTATATTGGGTGAATCTGGCATCAGTATAGCCAAAACCAGCAAACACATCCAATCCTTCGATTGGTTTAGCACTAAGTTCAAATTCTACCCCACTGGTTTCCACGCTGCCATTGGCAATTAGGTTTGCAAAGCCAGTAGGGTC
Organism: Candidatus Altimarinota bacterium; assembly: GCA_012031035.1. Lineage (GTDB taxonomy): Bacteria > Cyanobacteriota > Cyanobacteriia > Cyanobacteriales > Microcystaceae > Hydrococcus. Next base: position 5,747 of record JAAUUT010000016.1, read on the forward strand.
TGTTAACAGAACTTGGTAATCATCTACATTGCTCCAAAATATCGCGAAATTTGCCGTGAGGCGATTATCTAACCAGTTAGATTTCACTCCTAATTCGTAACTCCACAAGTTTTCTGGACGCACGACTAGGGTCGCTAAATCGTCTGTAGCAAAATTTTGAGTACCTGGTTTATATCCCCGCGCCACGCTCCCATAAAACATCACGGCGGGACTGATGCGATACTGCACGGCGAAACGGGGTAAAAGGATATCGCCGTCTGTCACCGAATCTTCTATATTTAGTCCGGTCGAAACTTCGCCCAAAACTGGGTCTTCAAAAGAATTGCTGAGGTTTAATTCATCGCGGAATGTCTCATATCTTAAACCTGCCGTTAGGATAAGACCGTCTAGCGGTTCCACATCAACCTGTCCAAAGACTGCATAGGTATCTTGGTCAAATCGTGCGTCAGTGCGGTCAGTCCCAACGGGAAACCCCAGTGCTGCTACTTGGGGCGTGTATTCAGTCGATAAATCCAGATCGAGCGATCGCGATTGATAATAGCCTCCCACTAACCAACGAAATTGCTCGGCCTTGTTGGGCGACTGTATCCGAATCTCTTGAGTCCAAATAGTCGAGGGAATGCGCGAAGTGCTGCGAAGCAAATCGTCAGCAGTATAATCGGTATCCTGGGTGTAATTTAAATTAGTGTCGTTGCGAGCAGTAATTGAAGTGATGTTTACCGCCGACCCTTCATAGGCGATTCTAAGAGATTGAGCATTGGTAGTAACATCTAAGGAACCAGGAATGTTACTTTGACTCTCAAACGGCTCGGATTGAGTGATGGGAACGAAGGTATTATCGCCATCTTGATTGCTAGTAACATTGGTATTAAAAGAAATACTCCATTCGGGATCGGGTGTCCACAGAAGGTTTGCGCGTCCGTACAGCGATGATTGCTCGTTGGCATCTTCGTCGAGTAATGTATTGCGAGTAAAGCCATCTCGCGCATTATAAGCAAATGCTAGACGGTAGGCGAGTTGGTCTTTGACAATGGCATCGCTCAAGGATAGTTGCGCTTGACGTTGATTGTAATTGCCATAACCTGCACCGATGTCAAATTCAAAGGTGTTACTCGGCGGACGACTGATAATGTTAATTACCCCAGCTTGACTGCTGCGTCCGTAAAGAGTGCCTTGCGGCCCGCGCAACACTTCCACCCTTTCTAAGTCAAACAATTCACCTGGCAAAAATTGGTGAATGTTTTCGTAGGGAACATCATCGATGTAGACACTAATTGCATCTCTGGATAAATAATTACTGTTGCCCAAACCGCGAATAGTTTGAGAATTGAAAGAGCGATCGCCTAAACTGGTAAAAAAGTTCGGGGTGAGTGCCGCTACATCTCGCACTGAGTTGACATCAGCATCTTCAATTTGTTGTCTCGATAGGGTTGACAAACTAATCGGCACATTTTGGGGATTTTCCGGGGTTTTTTCAGCAGTAACCACAAGTTCGATATTGTTCTCCGTCGGTGGCGTTTGTGCCGACTCCTCAGCCTCAGTAAAACCGAAAATTAACCCTTCATCCGAATCAAATAATTCCACCGATGGAAGTTCTGTTTCTCCGATCGCGGTTATCCTAACGGTATTCTCATCTTTGTTAGTTACTGCAACTTCATTCACTCCAGCAATGGGATTTTCTTGACGAAAGGGTTTTTGCAGTTGTGCATTGGGAATATCGGCAATAAAATTGTTTCCTTGGGATATATTCACCACTTGTAACTGTTGCACCTGTCCCTTTATGGTCGATAAGATAACTTCAAATCCCGTTTGGGTAGGGTTGATTTTCACTGTTTCGATGGTTACAACTAGTGTTTGTGTTGGCGATGTTTGTGCTTCTTGACCCCCCTCCTCCTCCCCTGTGACCCCCCTCCGGCTCCCCCCTTGTAAAGGGGGGAGGGCGGGGGGATTAAGGGGGGTAAAACTAAAAATTAATCCTTCATTGCTATCAAACAATTCCACTTGCGGTGCTGCTGTTTCTCCTACTACAGTGAGGCGAACTGTCTTTGCATCTAAATTGCTAAGAGTTACTTCCTCAATCCCCGCAACAGGATTTTCTTGACGAAATGGTTTTGCTAACTGAGCGTTAGGAATATTGACGATGAAGTTATTTTTCTGCGATAGGTTGATAGGCTGTAATTTTTGGGCACTTCCAACAGGAGTTTGTAAGATTATTTCAATTCCGGTTTCTGTAGAATTGAGTTGTATGGAAGTGATAGGGATAATTTGACTTTCCTCCGATTCCCCTATTACAAAGGGAGTAAGTGGAATTTGCATTAGATGTTGCTCTGAAGTCCCGGCGCGGACAATTTGACCGGTTAATGCGATGGTGATGCTGGTACAAGCTATTAGGGCTACTTTGTCCCATCCCCAATTGGATAACTTTTGTCGTTTCACTCTCACTCCTCACATCCGAGATCGGACTGTATCCAATCCACAGCCGAAATTATCTTAAGATATGTGAAGCACCCCAGGGTGTCAAACGACAAGCTGTAAAAGTTAGGTGGTGGCGAGAAATGACGGGCTACGCGATCGCGGTTCGCATTGGTAACACCTGCAAATGGTTAGCAATCTGTTCTGCATGACGACAAAATTGTACTAACTTTCAGCGACTAACTAACTTCCCCCATTAGGGCATTGAAAAGATCGCGATAAAGAAATCAAAATTAGACAAGATAGCCATATTACATCATTCATCCTGCTTCAATGACTAAAATTACAAAACAGTTCGTCTTTATCGTCTTAATATCGCTTCTAAATGTAGCCGTACTTCAAGGTTGTGAAGGAAATCAAACTCAATCCGAACCTCCGGCAACGAATTCTCAGCCTACTGAAAACACTACCGAAAAAGCAACTGACCAAGAATCTGGAACGCTACAAATTCGAGCCAACGGAGAGGACTTTATCCGAAAAGGCTTTGTCAGCAAGGATGGTTGGCAAATTAATTTCGATCGCGTTTACGTGACTTTAGCCGATGTGACTGCTTACCAAAGCGATCCGCCTTTCGATCCAGAATCGGGCAAAACCTTAGAAGCAAAAGAGAAAGTCAGTCTCGCTCAAACCCAAACCGTCGATCTGGCCCAAGGCGATGAGAATGCCGAACCAATTCTAGTCGGAGAAGTTAAAGCACCCGCCGGACGCTATAACGCCCTTTCTTGGCAAATGGTTCCGGCCCAAACCGGAGAAGCAAGCGGCTATCCGCTATATTTAAGCGGGAAAGCGACAAAAGAAGGAAAAAATGTCGATTTCATCTTAAAAATACAGCCAGAAATGGCATTTACCTGCGGCGATTTTGTCGGGGAACAGCGCAAAGGCATTTTACAAGCAGGTAGTACCTCAGACTTAGAGGCAACCTTCCACTTCGACCATCTGTTTGGCGACGCAGAAACGGTCCCTGATGACGAACTAAACCAAGGAGCCTTGGGATTTGAACCTTTTGCCACACTAGCGAAAGATGGCAAGCTAGAGGCCGATACGACTATGCTCAAAGAAAATCTTTCAGAAGCCGACTACAAAAAACTAATGGAGATTTTACCCAGTCTCGGTCATGTAGGCGAAGGTCACTGTCAAGAAACTAAATTGTAAGGCATGAAATCAAAATTCATTTTTCCATTAGTATTACTGTCCCTTCTGGGTTGGCAGGGAAGAACATTGGCTCATGGAGTGTCGATTAACTATGCAATAACTCAGGCGATCGCGATTCAAGCGGCTTATGATACGGGAGAGCCAATGGCAAAAGCTCAAGTCATCGTCTATGCTCCAGATAATCCCTCTACTCCCTGGCAAAAAGGCATGACGGACGAGAAAGGAAAGTTTATCTTTATACCCGATCGCGCCAAAGCTGGCAACTGGGAAGTTACCGTTCGCCAAGCCGGACATGGCGATGTTATCGTCATTCCTGTCGAGTCCCAAACGGCTAGCAATGCCTCTCCCACGCTCCCAACTTCAAAACCTCCCGAAACAAAACAAGCGACCTCAAGCAGCCCAGGAACCCTGACTCCTTTGCAAAAAGGATTGATGAGCGGTTCGGTTATTTGGGGATTTGTGGGGACGGCATTATTTTTCGCGAGAAGGAAAAAGTAATGCACATTCCAGACGGATTATTACCCGCTCAAGTGTGTCTTGGGGGTTATGGCGTAACGGGTTTAGTCACTTGGTATTCCCTGCGCCAAATTAATCGCCAACCAGACCCGACTGAGGGAATTCCCAAGGCATCGTTGCTAGCAGCAGCCTTTTTTATTGCTTCTTCGATCCATATTCCCATTCCTCCGACAAGCGTTCATTTCGTTTTGAATGGGTTGTTGGGAACCCTACTGGGATACTATGCCTTTCCAGCTATTTTAATCGGTTTGTTATTTCAGGCGATCGCCTTTGGGCATGGAGGATTGACTACATTGGGCGTGAATGCAACGATAATGGGGATTCCCGCTCTCATTGCCTATCAGATCTTTCAACTGCGCTCTCATTGGGGGCGATCGCGCGATCGACGCTGGTCAACCGGACTTTTCGCCTTTTTAGCAGGATCTATAGGATTGGGACTTGCAGTTCTTTTCTTTTTTGGGATTGTTATTGGGACAATTCCGGCTGGATTGGATGTTAATACCGAACGAGCAGCCGTTTTTGGATTAATGCTGGCTCATATTCCTTTAATCGTGCTAGAAGGAATATTTACGACCATGTTGGCATTGTTTTTATTACGAGTAAAGCCAGAACTACTTACAAGTACAGAATGAAGCTGAAAGTAGACGAATGGGTACATCTTAAATCTCCCATCCATCGCTGGGAACCCAAATCTAAATTAGTTGGTTTAGTAGCGTTAATCTTTGCCTTTGCTGGCGTGAAAGATTGGTATTTGTTGCCTGCCATGTTGGGGGTAACTGTTGGACTTTATATCGCTTCCCAGTTACCGCTTTCTTTCTTGATGAAACGACTTCGCTATCCTGGCTTTTTTTTGTTGGGGATCGTTGTTTTGCTGCCGTTTTGTTCTGGTGAAACTGTCATCTGGCAATGGGGCGCGTTAACCTTGCGTTGGGAAGGCGTGCAGGCAATGCTATTAATTGTTTGCCGCTTTCTTTCCATCGTAACCATAGGGTTTGTTCTCTTGGGAACAACCCCTGTTTTGACTTTAGTTAAATCCATGCGATCGCTGGGTTTACCTTCTCTTTTGGCAGATATGACCCTATTGGCATATCGCTATCTATTTGAGATTGCCGATAGTTTGGCAACCATGAAGCAAGCAATGCGATTGAGGGGTTTTGGCAGTTCAGGAAAGTCTCGAACTTGGCTGTTACCCAACCGCCAAGAGTTAAGAGGTTTAGCGTCTTTAGCTGGCACTTTGTTAGTACGCAGCTACGAACAGTCGGAACGAGTTTATAAAGCGATGCGACTGCGAGGTTACGGGATGAAAAACTATCCTCAAAAGACTTCTTGGAAAACAGTTTGGCGGGAAGAATGGGGCGATAGTAGCAGTCAACTGAGTTTGATACTCGTTTTATTGCTTGCTTTAGGTTTTGTGGTAGCAGAAATTCTTTGAATTAATGATATGAGCGAGCAACAAAAGCCAATCGCGATCGCGATCGACCAGTTATGCTTTTCTTATGGGGATCGATCTAATGTTTTGTGCGACGTGACCCTGCAAATACAAACGGGCGATCGCGTAGGACTTATCGGTCACAATGGGTGTGGGAAAACAACCCTATTGATGTGCATCTGCGGTGCGCTTGCGCCAACAGGGGGCGAAATTCGCTTGTTCGATCGCCCTCTGATTCCCGGTCGTTTCTATCCAGATGTCGGGTTTTTGTTTCAAGATCCCAACGATCAGCTTTTCTCGGCATCGGTGCGAGAAGATATTGCCTTTGCGCCGCAAAATATGGGTTTATCAACCGAAGAAGTAGAGTACAGTGTTAATGAAGCGTTAAGATTAACTGGTATGGAAAACCTAGCAAACCGTCCGCCCCATCATCTCTCTGGTGGAGAGAAGCAGATGGTAGCGATCGCAGGGATTTTAGCCATGCAACCTCGCATCGTTCTCTACGACGAACCAACTGCGAGTTTAGATTTAAAGGCACGTCGTCGTCTGGTTCAATTTTTGGGGCAGACTCAAGAAACGCTGTTAATTGCCTCTCACGATCTAGAGTTTATTTTAGAACTGTGCGATCGCGTCATTCTCATGGATGCCGGACGCATTGTTGCCCAAGGAAATCCCAAACAAGTGATGGGCGACAGGGATTTGATGCAACAATACGACTTAGAAGTTCCTTATTCTCTACGTTTCTAACAAACACAATCGTTGTCACAACAAGAAAGATCCTCAAGAAATAATCCTGCTTTACCATAAGCTTTGAGGATAGAGGTATCGATACCAATTCCTAGTGCGGTCAAACAGGTATAGTTCAAAATTTATTGAATGGGTCGTCCCAACTTGTGCAACATAACCATGCGATTCCAATTGGCACCTTCATGATTGGGATTAATAGCTAGAGCGCGTTCAAATGAAGCTAGTGCTTCCTCATACAATCCCAGATTAAATAAAATATCGCCTTGATTATTCCAAGCTAAAGCTTCTCCTCCAGAACCCCATTGTTTATCTCCTCCCAGTGCCAGTTCGCAAGAGGTAAGGGCTTCTGAATATCGTTTTAACTTATCGAGTACGCCGCATCGATTAGCTAGCGCAAGAGAATAGTTAGGTATAATTAACAAGGCATGATTGTAAGAAATTAAAGCTTCTGAGTATCGACCTAACCCAAACAGCTTTTGTCCCAAGTTGTTCCAAGTAAGTGGATTGGTGGGATTGGTAGCGATCGCGCAATGACAAGCATCTACTCCTGCCTGTCCAGAAAGCATCAAACAGTTCGCCAACCAAAAATGATGGTGATTTACTCGTTCGGAGGGCAACTCAACCGTTGGCTGAAAATTTGGCATCACCGTAGTTGGGTGATTGTTAGATAGGTGACAGTTTTTCGGCGACAAGGCTTGAGCGGGTTGAATCAACAAAAACCATGCAGCAATCGATATTGCTAGCAATCCCAACTTCAAAGCCGTTTTCATGGTTCAATCGTAAATTTAATCGGTTGAATCTTCCTGTAGATAACGTTACCCATGACATCTTGCTCGAAAACGCTTAGTTTTCCAAACAGAGAATCTACCGTGCTAGAAGCTAACTTGCGATCGCGCCGTGAAATCTTGGAAGAAACACTCCCCTTGTCACCGATACAAGAACTGAAATCGATGAATTCTGGCAGACCGCCGAGTGAAAGCACTAGCATAGGCTCTCCCCCACCTGAAAGAGCATCCTTTTCATAACCGCCGATATCGCGAATTTTCTTACCGCACAAATTTGCTTCCGTGTGTTCGACACCTGAATAGGGAGAAGTATATTTAAACTTAAATTCGGCATCCTTAATCTGACTTAGAGGAATTGGTTCGTCCAAACCCTGCCCTTCTGATGCTTCTGTTTTAACTTTTTCTAAAGCCGCCTGGTCAAATATTAACTGTCCCGTAAGCATGCCATCCCGACTTGCTACCCCCTCAGTTTTAAAGGATAGTGTCATTGCCGATACAGGAGCAATCAATGCGATCGAACAGAAAACGACGGTGATAGCAAACAAAGATATGTCTCTAATCCATTGGTAAAACATATGACCTTTCTCCTCTTTGATTAGCGACTTAAAGTTTTTTTAATTTCGTCAATGGTGGGTTTGCCAAAATTAAACGCCGTCCAGACAATGGATGCCGCCAGCGGCAGCAAAACTAATAGCAGACGAGGATCGATTCCCAACAATTCAAGGCGAATAGGTAATTGTTCGCGGCGTTGAATAAACTGCATCGAAGAAATCGCTCCCAGAAACCAAACTGTCGGTACGCCTAGAGCATGAATAGCGAGCCAGCGAATGGTGTAGATTGGATATTCGACTTCTGACTGCTTCGATTGCACTGGAATGTTGCTAGTCATCTTAATTAATCCTCCTATTGGTTTACTTGATGGAAGGAGCAGATTGCTGTTGAAAATATCGATCTAGTTGTTGTTTTACCTGAAACCGTTCCGTCACAATGGGGGCACCTTCTTGGTCGGGTGCATAGTACTGGTCGGGACGAGGAGTGCCAAAGGTGTCGTAGGCAAGACCCGTACTGACAAATAACCAACCCGATAAAAAGACAGCAGGAAAATTCACGATATGAAGTCTCCAGAAAAGCGTATCGGTAACAATATCTGCTAGGGGACGTTCTCCAGTTGAACCAGCCATACGATTCCTCCTAATTGTGAAAAACTTGATTTTTAATGTTATGGAATTTAATGAGAATATTTTGCAATAAATTAAAAGCTTTGTCAATAAAAAAATAGAATTTAAAGTCAAACTTAAAATGTAATTTAGATAACAAAAAGTCTAAAGGCTTCAAATTTGCTCTAAATTTTGTAAAAAATTCGTCTGCGGTTAATTTCGATTTGTTTAAAGATATTTTTGAGAAAACTTATCAATTAATTGAGAAAGTTAAAATAATAGCTATCGATTACTGCCGCCTTCAAACGCAAGTTTGGTTCCCCTGACCCTTTCCCCGAATAAAAACAAGAAGTCTATTAAATATCGAAATAATAACGAACTGCTCCCGATTCAGGATCGTTACCAACGTGCGCTAATCCTCTTCGCAGGGCTTCATTCAATAGATCTTCGACTTCGCTAGGTGGAAATCCAGTCGCTAAGACTGCCTGACCGATAGAAAGGACTTTTCCGTTAGCAGCAGCGACATTAAGTAGCTTGTGCATTGCGCTGGAATCCGGCTTGTCTTGCAAAAGATTTTTGGGTATATTGCGATCGAGACTATCGAGTTTATTAAAAATTTTCTGTAAGATGGCGATCGCGTCTGTTGGTAGCGATTGATTGTTGCGCAAACTTCTCCAAAACTCGCTAGTGTCTCCTTTTATCATGCCTGGAATCAGAAAGAAATCGAGTAGTTGACCCATAAAAAGACAGCCATAGCTAAAAAGCCAGACTGCACCTGTGACGGGTCTTCCTAAATAAAAGCGATGGATGCCATTTATCCCAAATAATCCCAATCCCCAGAGAGCATATGCCAGCCAGAGATTAGCGGGTTCGTTTTTTGGTTCGGGAGGTGCGACATTCCATCTTTTTTCGGTTGTGGGTGTTTCGACGGTTAACTGTTGTCTCTCGAATAAATTCTCTACATAACTTGCATAATTTTCTACATCCTGACGCTTGCCTTGAAAGTCTTCTCCATGTGCTGCTTGGTTGCGCAAGCTATTCATTCTACGCACGTATTCTACATCGCGATCGCTCCACTGATAATATCTAGACATTAAAGCGAAGAGTTCTTTCCACGAAACTTGAGCGCGATTTTGAATGTCAATTTGATGGGATTGCGCGATGGTGGGAACAGATAACCAAGTCCGACAAGCATCTTCAAGCGCTGCATGAATTTTTGTCAGTGCTACCCCTAGTAAGTCTGGGTCGTCTCCTGCTTTGGCAAGAGCAAGGCGACCATCTGCCAGTTTCTTTTTCGCAGAATCAATATTCATGGGGCTATGTTGTGTCGCTTGAGTAGAATTGTCAGGGATGCGATCGCCTTTAACTAGTTTACATTTTTTTCACTGGTCACTGGTCACTGTTTTAAGCAAAGCTATCCACATATCTGATGGATTCGAGTAATAGTCAATTTTTTCCACTCGATAACGACAAGAATTATTCTCTTTCGACAAAATCAAATAATCGCCCCGCACAATACCTTTTCCATATCCCGTCATGTAACCGCCATTACCTTCATCTATGGGTTCAAAGATGTAATCTTCGCCCCAGACAAATTGTGTGTAGTTATGCGTTTTGGGCTTGCGTTTCGCTTTGCGAAAAAAGGCTTCTATTTTCGCTCGACCGATAAAACTATCAGACATAATATCGTGCTGATAAGGTTTATGTTTACCTTAGTGTTGGCTCTCATCTTGTCAACCATAGGCGAGATTTTCTAAAAGGTAGATTATGGTATCAAGGAACAGCTTACAATGCTAAAAACAGATTAACAAAAAAACTCACCATAATGTAGCAAAAATTACTACATTCTCTGTGATTGAAAACGGACGCTCAGATAATCGCGAAGTTTCCTCTCCATCGCGAACCGAAGCAATTGCGACAGTGAACTAGCTGGTAATGAATGAGAGAGTAAAGGTTTAGAATTTCTTTTTCATCACTAAACAATTGCGTTTTTCGGATGCCCGAATATACTGAAGATCGTCGGTCAGTTCTTGCATAAAGAATAACCCGCGATCGCTTTCCTTTTCTAGGGGATCGTTGGGGCTATCGCGCAAAGCTTCAAGTTTGGCGTGTAAATCGAACGGTAAACCCCAATCCCAAATGCGAATTTCTAAACAATTGTTAAATATGTAAACTTCTATGTCGATTGGGGTTGTTTTTGGCAGATCTTGATGTGCATAACGAACTGTATTAGTAAATCCTTCAGCTAATGCCAATTTACACGCCCAACGGCATTTTTCTGACACAAAGGATTGAGTCATGCGATCGAACCATTGCAAAACTTCTACTAAAGCTTCTAGATTAGATTTAACCCGAAGCCGAAACTGTTTGTGCAATGTGTCATCTGACGTTTTTCCCAGTCGTTTAAAAAGCCCCACTATTTTTACGAAACAATATTAAAAGAGTTTTTAAAATTAATTGTAAATCGTATTGAAGACTCCAATTTTGTTGGTATCGTAAGTCTAATTTTATAACCTCTTCAAAATTACTAATTCGCGATCGCCCGTTGACTTGCCATTCGCCCGTCATCCCCGGCTTGACATCAAGACGCTGCCATTCGGGCACTTCATAACGTTCTACTTCATCGGGAGTTGGGGGACGAGTTCCGACTAAACTCATCTCTCCTCGTAAAACATTCCAAAATTGTGGCAGTTCGTCAAGACTAGTGCGCCGCAAAAAACGTCCTACCTTAGTAATACGGGGATCGTTTGAGTTTTTGAAGATTGCGCCTTTTGCTTGATTGGTAACTTCATTTTTACGGGCTTCCGCATCGACGCACATAGAACGAAACTTGATAATTTTAAACCGTTTTCCCATCCAACCGCAGCGGGTTTGAGCGAAAAAAATCGGGCCTGGACTTTCGCGTTTAATTGCAATAGCAATAGGGACGAAAAGAATCGCCGTAATTGCTAAACCAACCAGGCTACCAATAATATCAATAAATCGTTTGATCCAACTGCGAACCGAGGGATGCGTTTGTGGAAGGCGATCGTTAGATTTTGGCTTATCTGATGTTGTAGCTGTAATTTTTAAGACCTCATCCAATCCCGTCATTGACAAGACAGCCATCACTGGAGGACGAACGTGATAGAGAATTAACTCGATTTCTTTTTCTCTAGTCGCCTTAAAATTATGGACTAATGCACCAACGCCGCTACTATCGATAAACTCGGTATTCGCAAAATCGAGAATCAATTGTTCGGGTAGCGTATTTTTTGCCAGAAGTTGATGACAAGTTTCCTTAAAAGCGACAGCCTCCAACACGGTTAAACGTTGGGGCATTTGGATGACTGGCAGGTTGTTGTGGAACACAATAGGAAAATCTGTTTCTGGGGTCTGCAAGGTCATTAGTGGATAATCACGATCGTTTTAAGTTTAAAGTTCAAAGTTCAAATTGTCTTATTTTTTTGGAACTCTTTAAATTTTCCTCCATCTTTTGAAAATAGTTTAGATTTTTCCTTCTTGTTGCATACTGGCTTTTGCCTTAGAGGCACTGCGTCTGAGGGCTTGCAGGCGCGATTCGTATTTTTTGCGCGATCGCCGATTGGGAGTTTGTTCGATCAGCGTCTTGAGGGCGCTTCCGAGGCTTTTATAAGCGTTGGGTAGCGTATAGCCGAAACGAGTCGCCAGCGCGATCGCTTTTTCATCGGCTTGGATCGCTTCTTGGAGAACGCGATCGCCGTTATTTTTCTGCCAGAGTCGGTAGCCAGAAATACCGCACAAACCCACGGCTAAGATTAACAGCAACCCATCTTGTACCCACAGTTCGCCGACTGCACCGCCCAAACCAATGGCTAGGGCTGCCATTTCCCATCCTTCTTTAGGAATGGTATCGTTTTGAATGCGGGCGACTTCGTGCCAAAAGATTAGATTGCGCTGGTCGAGCGCCAGATTTTCCCATTTGGCGAGGTCGATTTGAACTTCTACTTCGTCTCTGCTCAGTTCTTCACAGCGAATTAAAGGGGGATTGACTTCTGTGGTTCCTTCTACCATCACCCAGCTTTGCAACTCAGGCGGGAGCAAGCTTTTCAACCGCCTCAGTTCGCTCATTTCGGCTCTTGCAGAAGAAGTTGCATAAGAAGATGTTGTCATAGGATTGTTTGGTTCGATTTAATTACAACAGATTCTATCTTGGATCGTAGCGAGAGTTGAGTGGATTTGGTTGATAATTCAATACTATATGCGAAGGTTTAGAGATGGAAAGAGGTCTTTTGTGGTTGCCATTACTAGTCGTTTTCTTTTGGTTGGCATGGACGGGATGGAATGAATATCAAAAAGTCGAGGCGTATCGTCGCTGGGCGGAATCTTTCGATCGCTCGAAATATGATATTTATGCCGTCTTAGGACAAAAAGGAAAAAATCTAACCTGGGGAAGACCGACTCGTTCTGAACCTGTCGAGGTGAAAACCGTGTCGCTGGATTGCGTTGAGTCGATTTCTTTGCTGGTAAACGGTCGTCCAGTCGAATTAGATCCGCTTCCCGAACGCGGTCAAAGTGCGATCGCGTTGAGTTTAATAGAAGCAGATACCATGCAAATTCCTTTTACCGAAATCTCTCTAGCCGCCCAATGGACGAAGTATTTACAGCAAGAATTAGAAAAGATAAAAGCGCAAAACTAAGCGAAAAGAGTTTCTACCAAATGTATTTCAAATTTTCATAATTCATCATTCATAATTCATAATTCAAATCAGTCCCACCAAAAGAAAAGATTATCGCTTGCCCGTAGACTCTGCGCCAACTTCTCTACCGAACCGCAACCCTGATCGACAATATCGGGACAAAAATCGTACATCCGTTTAGCAAGTTTTTCGGGTTCTGCAATAGGTGTTAAGAAACGTCCTTCTAGGGTATCGTGAGCAATTAGTGTCAAAATAAAAGGCTGTTCGATTTCCAGTGTTTGTAGCCATTGAACGATATAGCCCGTACCGATACCGTAGTTACAGCCATTGGTTTGATGGAGAGCAATGACATCATATTTATTCATCGTTGGTAGAATATTCAGTTTCTTCGGGCCTTCTGTATCGTAATATTTATCGGGTTCGTAAACAAAACATCCCCTATCTAAAAACCTCTGTTGCAGGGCTTCGGTTTTAATGTCTCGTCGTTGTTTGCTATGGACATGAACTTGAAACCAACCCGGAATGTCATCGTGCATCGCTACGGGCTGACTGACGCAAATTTCAGCTAAATCGGCAACCGCTTTTTGATATTCGGAATTTTGAGCGGCTTCCCAAAAGTCTGGCGGCGCTAATTCCTCTCCCCATCGTTCGTTATCGTTAGTTTCGTCCTCATCTCCTTCATCTCTTTCATGCCATTGTCGTTTTTCTGCTCCATTGCGAGCTAAAAGTTCTATGGCTTTATGATTATCGAATAAATCTGCCAAAGCCATTGCCGTATCTCCCTCTTGGGAAACTGCATTTACATCGGCTCCTCGCTCGACGAGCATTTGTAGGATGCTGAAATAGCTTTTATATTCTGCTGCTGTCATCAAGGGAGTTCTACCATCGTTATTTTGGGTATTAACATCAGCCCCTGATTCAATGAGAGATTGTGCGAGTTTTTTATGTTGGTTGCTCAATGCCATTAAAAGCGGCGTATCTCCCTCGATATCGCGTTGGTTGACGCTTACCCCTGCTTGAATTAAAACTCGAACAACTTCTAGATGTCCTTTGATACAAGCTAGACAAAGAGCATCTCGCTCAAAACAATCTCGTAGTTGTAGATTAGCTTGGCGATCTATTAATATCTGCACGACATTAATATGTCCCTTGCTTGCGGCTAGCATTAAAGGCGTTACCCCCAGTAATAATCCCATTGCTGTTAATGACTCGTAATCATCAGAAATCAAAATAGGGATTTGTTTGTCATCAGGATCTACAATATCGCTCGCGTCGATATCAGCACCCGCATCGAGCAACAAAGATATCGCCTCTGCGTGCCCCCCAGATGCCGCTAGCATTAGAGGAGTATAATTTCTCGTTTTGCGTCGTTCGTCCCGCGCGATCGCCCTTGCACCCTTGGCTAACCACTTGTTTACTAACGCTACATCCCCTTGTTCGGAGGCGTTGAGTAGGTATTCATCCAAACTAACTGGCGTTCCCTCAACCCCAAAGCGACGCAACACTTCTAAAGTCGATGAATATTCGTTTCGTACTGCCCAATCGTAGGCGGATAATCCTTCGCCATCCTTGCAGTAAGCTTCTGCCCCTGCTTCTAGAAGAACGGCTAAAGCTTTGGGATGACCGCAGCGCGCTGCAAGAATTACTGGATACGTATCAACTGTATTTTCTGGGTAGGCGATGCTGGGATTAGATAGTTTTGCACGGTTTGAGGCGCGATCGAAAGCTTCTACCGCTTCGCTAGGGTTAGATAAAGCTGAATTTTCGGTTTGTACTGCATCGAGTGTTTCAAAGGCTTTTCCAATGGTTTCGAGCAGATTGAATGCCGATTTTAAAGAGGCTCCCGCTTGCTCCTGAATTTTTGCTCGATTGATTGTCATGTTGTCTACACAAATATTAACATCTGCTCCAGCCGCTATTAATGCCCGAATGACCTCTGGCGAACCTTGTGCTGCGGCAAGGGCGATCGCGGGAACTCCTCCAAATCTCGATGTTTGACTGGGGTTAGCACCTGCGGCAATCAGTTTGAGAGCAATATCAAAATGCCCCTGTTCAATGGCACTTAACAATGGCGTTGAAATGCTATTCCCATCATCAATATCTGCACCCGCAGTAATTAACAAGTCTACAATTTCTGGATTTCCTTTTCTTGCTGCCTCCAGAAGCGGATTGCCCAAACCTACCGATGCTATATTGACATCTGAACCCTTTTCAATTAAGACTTTTACTGTTTCGACGCGACCCGTTCCAACTGCCCAAACTAACGAGTGTCGCAGTGATGGATCTTCTGCTCCCGCTTCAATCAACAAGCATTTAATTTCATCTGGGCCGTACTTAGCGAGTTGATAAGCAGTTTTGTCGTTCTTTTTGGCATTTGGGTTGGCACCTGCTACCAATAATACTTTGACTCGCTGAATGTCTCGCGCTTCGATCGCAGCAAGAAGTTGTTCGTCCATAAATGAGGGCTATAACTAGACTTGGGAGGTTTTCTAATCTAGTCTGCCCATTTTGCTCTCAGAAATTTAGTGTCTGGTTGCGATCGCTCAAAATCTTTACTTATAGTTACTTGGGTTGGCCGGATCGCAAGTTTAACCTTTAGCCTTGTCACGAGACAGCAAAACATCAACGAACGATGGGATATATTTACTTATCGCGATCGCGTTTACCTTCTAAATACCAACGCCGCCATTCTTGAGAACTACGAATCGCCAACCACAAAAGAAACATCGCAATTAAGCCTCCTTCTTGGGGAGCTTTTAAGGCAAAAAAGACCAGACAAATACAAAGTACGTCTTCGAGACAGACAACCCAAATCGGAAGACCTCGCAGCCGAAAAAACCATCCTATCTGAACCAGCTTAAAAACTAAAGCTAACAGTCCTCCGATTAAACCCAGCAACCATGTAGGTTGAAATTCAAGTTGGGTAATATTTACAATTGTAATACTCATCAAAGCGCCGACAATGGGACTACAAACTAACTCGACGCTTTGTAAAATGCGCTGTCCTAGTAAGTTTTTTGAGCCAAATAACTCTATTAACGACCAACTCGTTAGGATAGCTAAGACAACTTGAGGATGAATGCTCGACAAAAAAGGAACATTTGACCACAAGTCATGAGTTTGCAATAAACCGAGAACTAAAAGAGGAAGTGCAATTCTCATTCCTGCGGCGGCTGATGCGGCAAATACAGCTAATAGTACGGCGATCATTAGTGATGGGGCGCAAATCGTGAGAGCAATAAATTCTAGTGTATCGGTTAGGTAACGCTATTTAGAAGCGCGAGATTGCCTCCGGCACTCTAGGCAAAAGGCTTTGCCGACATCGATCTAGTCTCTTACGGATTGCTGCTATTCTAGACGCATATATTAAGAAAAGAAAATGTAGCTAAATATACATTTTTTATTTGTTTTAATGAAAGTAAGAGAGATTAAAAGTTGAAGAAAGAAAAAACACTAAAACAGAGGCCGTTCGACTTTGCCTCTACTATGCAGGGCGATCGCGCGAAGTTCTTTGTCTTTAATCTCCTTTTTGTTTTCCTGCGCTGAGATTTTAAGGAGAAAAGTAGCAATGTCTGATTCTTTATTAGCCGATGCCAGTATTCGATTGGAAAATGCTCTTAAATATGTTTCCATTTCTGAAGATGCTAGCGAACGCTTGAAATATCCGAAAACAAGTTTAAGCGTTTCTATTCCCGTGCGGATGGATGACGGTTCGCTGCGAATTTTCAGGGGTATCGAGTGCGTTACGACGATACCAGAGGGCCGGGAAAGGGAGGAGTACGCTATCATCCCAACGTTTCGATGGATGAGGTGCAATCCCTTGCTTTTTGGATGACGTTTAAATGTGCTTTATTAAATCTTCCTTTTGGCGGCGCTAAAGGAGGAATCACCCTCAATCCCAAAGAATTATCCAAACAAGAATTAGAAAGGTTGAGTCGGGGATATATCGAAGCGATCGCAGATTTTATCGGCCCAGATATCGATATTCTCGCCCCTGATGTCTATACTAACGAAATGGTGATGGGTTGGATGATGGATCAATACAGCATTATCCAGCGCAAGATAAGTACGGGCGTAGTTACGGGTAAACCGATAACCATGGGAGGAAGCCAAGGACGCGACGGAGCCACGGGAACGGGCGCTTATTATATTATTAATGCTATGCTCGCTAAATTCGAGCAGATTCCTGAAAGAACGACGATCGCAGTCCAAGGATTTGGCAATGCTGGGGCAGTTGTAGCAGGATTATTAGCCAAAGCAGGTTATAAAGTCGTTGCCGTCAGCGATTCTCAAGGTGGAATTTATTCTGAGAAAGGATTGGATATTCCCAGCATTCGACAATACAAACAAGAACATCGAGGCATCAAAGCCGTTTATTGTAAAGATAGTCTTTGTGATATCGTCGAACATCGAGTTATTAGTAATGAAGAGCTTTTAACCTTAGATGTAGATGTATTAGTTCCTGCTGCCTTAGAAAATCAAATTACTAAAGAAAATGCTCCCCAGATTAAAGCTAAATATATTTTTGAAGTTGCCAACGGGCCGACTACTTCTGAGGCAGATAAAATTTTAGAAGCAAAAGGAATTTATGTTTTTCCTGATATCTTAGTCAATGCTGGTGGCGTAACGGTGAGTTATTTCGAGTGGGTGCAAAACCGTAGCGGACTTTATTGGAGTTTGCAAGAAGTCAACCAACACCTCAAAGATAGAATTGTAACCGAAGCTGAGAAAGTTTGGGCGATCGCGCAGGAATTTTCTGTACCTATGCGCACTGCTGCTTATATTCATGCCTTAAATCGCTTGGGAGAAGCGATCGATGCTAAAGGAACGCGCGATTATTATATTAATGGTTCGATTGTTTAATTTTTGGTATTGGTAATTGGGGATTGGGGACTGGTGATTGGTGATTGGGGAATTGGTAAAATCTCCCCCTTGTCCCCCTTGTCCCCCTTGTCCCCCTTGTCCCCTTGTCTTTCCATACTCAATCTGCCGATCCTATTAAAACAAAACCCGCCCAATCGCGGGGAGAAGGGGTTAGTTTCATTTGAGTTAGCATCGCTTGGCGTAAAGCTTGTGCTTTGTCGGGAGACTTTTGTAAGTTGCGATAGAATTCAACCATTAAACTAGCGGTTGGTTTGTCAGGAACTTCCCACAATGAGACGACGACGCTAGAGACTCCCGCCGTGAGCAGCGATCGCGATAACCCAATTACGCCATCGCCTGTGATTTTACCTCGTCCGGTATCGCAAGCACTCAAAACGGCTAAATCTGCTTGTAGTTTTAGATCGAAAATTTCGCCGGCTGTCAGCAGTCCATCTCCATTTTGGGAAGCAACTAAGGCGAGGGCGCTTTGCCATGCTTGTTGGTCATTTAACAGCCCGTGGGTGGCAAAATGAATCGTTCCCGCCTGAGAGATTTTTTCTAACACTGTAGCTTCTGTTGCTTTGTCTCTAATGATGGGTTGAGTTGCTAAAATTTCAGCAATGGCTTTCGCTTCGGTTTCCGAACCTGGTAAGGGAATGAGGTTATATGGCATGGGAACGGGATTGCCAATCACCAAAGAAGACGTATTAACTTTGGGCTGTTTTTTCGTTAAAGATAGTGCTTGGATAGAAGAAGCATACAGATGGTATGTTGTTCGATTAAAAACTTGCTAGAAGCGTCTTGAAGGGCTTGGAAAGGCACTAAACAAGGAACCTTGCGGAATCATAATAACTCGTTCTTTGGGCTGTACGGGCAATAAATCGGCAATGGGTTGAATGAGTAAGTTATAGGTTTCTCGTAGTGAAGAGTTTGTTTGAGATGTTGCGGCAGTATCATCAATTCCCGTTTCTCGCAAAGAGACAACGAGATTGGTTAATGCTTGTTCGCCTCGATTAATGGAAGAAGGGTTATTTGCCAGAATCGCCTGTTGTTTTAGCTCAATTGGCTTCAAATCGAGGCGTTTAAAACCAATGTTGCCATTGGGTTGAATAACCCAAACATAAATTTCTGAATTGGAGACAATCGAATAAGTGACTAAAGTAGCTTGCTGACTTTTCGCGATCGCTGAATTTCTGCTACAGTTGGAAACTTGATGGTAGCATCGAGATCGGATCGATCGGATAAGCGTTGTGCCAGTAACTCGACAAATGCCCTCGCACGTCCCCTCTCTGCAACTTCTAAAGCCTGGTTGTAATTTCCTTGCTCTACTAATGCCGTTTGCCAACTACCATAGAGACTAGACTGGGTTTCAAAAAGTGAAATCTTTTGATCGTCTCGCAGTCCCGGACGCAAATATTCTTCAAACACTTCTGCGCTTGCTTGAAGTGCTTTAATTGCTTCGGAGGTCTTTTTCTGTTCGAGAAAGGTTTCTCCTAATCCTTTGAGGGCTTTCGTTTCGCCGATGCGATCGCCATTTTGTCTCGCCCAAGCAAGTGCTTGTTGATAGTAGTCTATTGCTTTGTCATATTCGTCTTGTTGGTTGTAAAATTGCCCTAAACTAATTAGCGTTTGTACGCGCCCAGAGGCATAATTGCGAGTAATATTTAAAGCTTGTTCTAGATAGCCGATTGCCTGGTTTTTTAGCCCTAAATCGAGCGCCACGAGTCCTAAATTATTCAAAATTATCGCCTGACTATTCAAATCGCCCAAAGACTTAGCAATGTCTAGGGATTGCGAATACAACTTTAATGCTGCTTGCGAATCTCCTAATGCTTGTTCTACTCGTCCTATATTATTAAGGGTACGAAGGATCCCCATGCGATCGCCGTTCGATTGGCGTACATTTAATGCTTGTTGGTAATAATTTTTAGCCTCTTCGTACTGCCCCAACTCGAAATAAACATCGCCCATTGCATTGAGGGATCTTCCGTAGTCATTGCGATCGCTCGATGTTCTCTGGGCAATTTGTAAATAGCTTAATGCTTCTCTATAGGCTCCCATATAATATAAAGTTTCTCCCAATCCAATGCGCTTGCGATTTTCCTGGGCAATATCTTGCGTTGGCAAACTCATTGCCCGTAAAAGAGTTGTATGTGCCTGTCTATATTCTCCTAACTCCAAATAAACTAACCCTTGGGTTGTTAGCAATCGTCCTTGTTGACTAAAGTCAGTAGAAATTAACTCAGCTTGTCGTAAATATTCAAGTGCTTCTCGATATTTTCCTTGGCTATAAAAGACATATCCCAAGCTGGTGAGGGTTTCTCGTTGTCCTGTCGTATCTGAAGTCGCTTGGTAAAGTTGCAAGGCTTGCTCTAATTTAACTTGAGCCGCTTGCATCATATTACTTTGGATAAAAAAATCGGCTTCTTTGTAAAGTTGGTCTGCTTGTGTTTTTCTTGAATCGATTGCTTGAGCGTAAACTTGAGAAGTTTGGGAAGATCCTGTACAGGGGAACCAGTGAAGTCTTGGGGTTTTTTCTAGTAAAGTTACTGGTATACACGGAGGCGCAGAGAGAATGTTTAAAATTATTGGAAAGGCGAATAAATCCATGATTATTCTAGCTTTTCCCCTGTGGAGTCAAGCTATAAATTGGCAATTAGTTAAGGCTTTTTTGCCGATGCCTTCGTCTGCGTGGGACAAGGAAGGGCTATACCAACGCGCTTCGTAATTGAAATGCGTTTTTACAGCGACCAGTTATCATGAGACTTTACTGGTAACTGGTCACTGTTTGAGTCACGCTCACTCAAGCACTTCTAAAGAAATTGTCGGCGTTTGGACAACCGGAAGGTTAACCTTTTCAACAATCGGGACGTAACCCAACCACGAACGCGAAGCTTGAGCAAATTTGTCAGCCAAACCGCTAACATAAAAACGAGTTGGTATAGGAGGTTGAGTGCTTTTTAACCCCATAATTTCTAATTCTTGTTCGGCAGCAGCTACCACATATTTAGCTGGGTCGATGAGTCTTACTTTAGCAGGTAAAATTTCTTGCAATACGGGTTCTAGATGTGGATAATGCGTGCATCCATAAATTAACGTATCGATTTTTTCTGCTAGTAAAGGTTCTAAATAATTTAAAGCAACCTTCTTGGTGTAGGGATCTCGAATGCGATTTTGTTCGATTAAAGGAACAAATTCAGGACACCCGACTTGCCAGACTCGTGCATTGGGATCGATTTCTTCAACTGCATGACGATAAGCATTACTAGCTGCCGTTGCTGGAGTAGAAATTACACCAATGCGCTTACCTTTTTGAACGGCAGCACGGGCCCCTGGTAAAATTAACCCTAGAGTTGGCAGATCGAATTCTAACTGCACTGATTCTAAGGCTAAAGCAGAGCTAGTGTTACAAGCCATGATAACCATTTTGACCCCTTGGTCGGTCATCCAGGTCAAGATTTCTCGAACAAACTGTACGATCTCTTCTGGCGAGCGATCGCCGTAAGGAAGTCGAGCCGTATCTGCAAAGTAAAGGATCGATTCATTGGGAAGCTGTTGGTAAAGCTCTTTTAAAACAGTCAACCCGCCCACACCACTATCAAAAATGCCAATTTGGCTGTCTTGAGATTTTCTCATGGATTGAGAATTTTATTAGTAAATGAAAGTGAAAGATATAATTGCGACAAATTTAAGCTAGTTTTAGCACGGATTCTCAGACGTACCAAAACTTTTTCTAGTTTCGAGTCTTCTCTCCCCGATCGAGAGAATGCTGACTCGTTAAGATAAAAACTATCGCTATATATAACTATAGTGTTATCTCATAATTGTAAAAATGCCGCCTATTGTGAAGGATTTTTAGCGATCGCGATTGGGAAGTAGGCAAAATGCAGGAAGACGAGAATTAGTGGGGAATAACTTCGATTATAGGTTTGAAGTTGTTAAATTTAATTTTCACAAAAAGCAAGAGGAAGATCGTATAGCGCCTCTTCTAGTGCATCAGCAGTAAGCATTTTTAAAGGACGACGCGCTTTTGTATAGGAACACCACCCAACTTGCTTATCCCAAGAGATAGCACAGAAACGCGAACTGCAACCGCAACTGCTCAAACAACTCATCGACTGAAAAGGGCGATCGCCTGCCACTTTAGAAACTTCTTGGGAAGTCGGCGTATTGCTGCCGCGCATCGGTAAATAAACGATGCGATCGTTCCCAATTCCCGCACGACGAATCGTTAAAGCTGCTTGAGATGCTTCTTGTAGCTTAGAGTTGGACACTAACAAGTTAATGCCACTACGAATGCCGCAGTTGTTCAATTGATGGACTTGGCGAATAATGCGAAAGACTTCTTGTTCGCTTTCTGGAAAGTGTAGCGAGAGATGGACTTTATCGGGTGCAGATTTAATCAGTCCTTCTAACCATTTTCCTTTTAACAAAAGTCCATTACTGGTAACAGAACGAAAAAGAACGCCTTGCAAGCGAGTAAGAACGTCAAAAAGTCCTGGATATTCTAACGGTTCGCCACCGCCAAAAGAAACGGCTTTGGTTCCGCGATTGGCACAGTCATTAACGAGTGAAACAATCTCATCCGCCATCCAAGCAGTTTTTCCTTGCAGGTTACTGCGGTTATAACAGAAGCTGCATTGCTTACTACATTGGTTGGTTAGCTCGATGGAAATCCGTTCGATACTCATGCTTTCGCTTTGTTATTTGTCTCAAAAGACATGAAGAAATATCTCTACTTACATCTGAGCATGAGAATTCGTTCGAGGGTCATCTCTTATGGAAAATTTAACCTCTTGTGTTAACAGAAATTAAATTATGAATTATGAAATTTTTTCAATACAGATTGAAGGGGAACAACAATTTTTCTTTTCACATAAATCCCTTGTTTCCGTATGCGATCGCGCGTTCATCCCAACTTCTCGAATAAAGCCGCTAACACCGTATTAGAAAACAAAAATCCTTCAGGGTCGGTTAATTTAATTTGCTTAAATCCAAAGAGATCTTGAGTATCTTTTATCGCGATCTCATCTTTTGTAATCCATTCTACCCAACCTTGACGAGTATAAGGCTGCAAACACGTCCAAATTTTGTCTAAAACTTTTTCGCCAAATTGCTTGCGTAGTTGAGATAAATTTACGCCTTCTCTGAGGCGCAATCCTAACATTAAAGTTTCTAGAAGGCGATCGCAGGGTGAAGTTTCCGAACCATCGATCCTATCTTCCTTATCTTTTAACTGTTGTACCCAGGCAGCATATTCTACTCTAGTACGAGGACGAGTAAATCGCCGATCGCAGACATAACTAGCTGCCCCCATCCCAAAACCATAATAGGGGCGATTTTCCCAATATACGCGATTGTGACGGCACTGATAGCCAGTTTTGGCGTAATTAGAAATTTCATAATGTTGATATCCCGCTTCGGTCAGCATTTGTTGGGCGAGACGGTACATTTGAGCGGTTATTTCATCGTCTGGTAACGGGGTTTCTCCCGGTTGGTATTGCTTGCCAAATGCCGTGACGGGTTCGAGTACTAAGTCGTAGCAAGAGAGGTGCGCGGGTGAAAGCGCAATGGCGGACTCCAGAGAAGTTTGCCACTGTTGTAGGGTTTGGTGGGGCAAACCCGAAATTAAATCGATGCTGAAATTTTCAACGCCTACTTGACGAAACTCTTCGATCGCAACGTATATATCGTCTCCAGAATGCGATCGCCCGCAAAGTTGTAGCAATTCGTCTTGAAATGCTTGTACGCCCACGCTAACCCGATTGATTCCCGCTTGCAGATATCCTTTTAATTGTTCGCGGGTAAAGGTTCCTGGGTCGATCTCCATCGAAATTTCTGCATCTGAGGCTATCCCAAAGCGCTGTGATAGGGCTTCTAGGATGCGATCGAGATTTTTGACGTTTAATAGAGATGGCGTTCCTCCGCCAAAGAAAACCGTTTTTAAGGATTGTCCGAATTTGGGAGTAACGGCAATTTCCTGACATAATACTTCTACATACTCCGCGATCGCTACAGAAGTATCGATATTAGTTTTATTTCCCAGAACTGAAATCGGAAAATCGCAGTAATAACAGCGCCGACGACAAAAAGGAATATGAAGATATGCAGAATAAGGAATGTTATTTTGAGTCTGGTTTTCTGCTATTTTTTGTAGTAGCGAATTTACAGTTTCTAGCTGAATTTCTTGCATAGAGGCATTTCTTGACAGATGCTCGATCTTTTTTCTGAATAAAATTAATTATTCCTCAAAAAATATTTAGTTTTTATAACAATTTTAAAGGCAATTCCCAAAAATCTTTGAAAAATAAAAGCGATTTAAGACAATTACACCATCAGACTTTCAGCTTCTTTACATTTTTTAACTTATTAAGAGTTTCCAATTTTTTTCAGATTTAGTTTTTACAATAATTAATCAAAGATGCTTAACCAAAAAAGTAAAACGCCGAAGCGATATCAAAAAGATATAATAATAGTGCTTCTTATCTTACATCAACCAAGTTTCTTAAATTTATTCTCGAACTCTAAATGAGTTTAACAGGCTTAGAAATATGCTTGACGCAATTATTATCCTTTTATTCATTGTAGCAGCCGCCGGAGTTGGCTTTGATAGCGTCGATTTGCTTCCCATTTCCGTAAAAGAGCAAATCTCTAATATTGAGGCTTTACGATGGCTAACGGCTGGTTTTACCTCAATTATAGGGTTGGCACTCGGTTTAGTGGCTCAAACAACCTATCGTCGTATTGAAACCCAAATTCGCAAGACTTCGATTGAAACTATTTTGACGCGAGCAGTGGGATTAGTTATCGGACTCCTAATTGCCAACTTAATGCTAGCGCCAATATTCTTACTTCCTTTTCCCCAAGAATTTGCCTTTATTAAGCCGATGATGGCGATTTTAGGCAGCATTATTTTTTCATTTTTGGGGATTAGTTTGGCAGATACTCACGGTCGTACTTTTTTGCGCCTGATTAATCCCAATAGCATCGAAACCATGCTAGTAGCAGAAGGAACCCTACAACCCGCTACGACTAAAATTATCGATACAAGCTGTATCATTGACGGTCGAATCGAGCAGATATTGGATACCAGATTTGTTGAAGGTCAAATTCTCGTTCCTCAGTTTGTCTTGCAAGAATTGCAACAGCTAGCCGATGCTAGTAACGATCAAAAACGCATCCGAGGACGCAGGGGACTCGATATTCTCAACCGCATTCAAGAAGAATTTCCCGAACAAATTATCATCCATCCAGCCGATTATGAAGATCTGAGCGCTGTGGATGCCAAGTTAATTCGTTTGGCACAAGAAATCAATGCTACGCTGCTGACCAACGATTACAATCTCAGTAAAGTTGCTAACTTACAAAAAGTCACGATTCTCAATATTAATGACTTAGCACAAGCGATGCGACCGCTTTATCTTCCTGGCGACGCGATCGAGTTAAAAATTCTTAAGCAAGGGAAAGAACCCACTCAAGGAGTCGGTTATCTCGAAGATGGTACTATGGTAGTGGTAGAAGAAGGAAAAGATTTTGTGGGTGGGGAAGCGCGAGTAATAGTTACTTCGGCTTTACAAACCTCAGCAGGACGAATGATATTTGCCAAACCGCAATCTTTGGTAGCTTCTTCAGAGTTTTGAGAGTGTCAATCGCTAAAAAACGCTAATAGTTCGGGATCGATGAGGCTGGGAAATTGCCCGACGATCGCAGAGCATGACTTAACAAAATTATCGCTCCACTGAGAACAAGCTAGCAATCGAGCAAAAGTCAGAGTTTCTTGAGGGTTGCCAGCAAAGATAATCTGACCGGAAGCATCGATTTGAAAGTTTTGCAGCCACTCGCAATCGGGGCGAGAAGATTCCCAATATCTAGCGGTCATTTTGGTTCCGACATAACGATTCGCACATTCACCTAGATGAGTAAAAGCACGCATTACCTCTTCGAGAGTCGTCTTGTTCGCTTTTCGCAGTCCCGCACTGCTGGGGTCAAAACTAACATCAAAGTTTGTTTTATCGGTATAATAACCGCCTTTGAAATTGGCTCCATTCATAGCAGCCCCGCTCAAAAACGTTCCTATCAAGCTAGTTTCTGTGAGAGTCGCTCTTTGTAAATTTGTTTGTATTAAATAAGCAGCGTCTAGATAAGCATTGGCAAGATTGGCATAACTCAAATCAGCTTCATTCAAATGAGCGCCAATAAGGGAACTGCCTTGGAAGTTAGCGCGAATCGCGATCGCTTTTGTCAAAAAAGCCCCTGGAAGCATGGCTTCTTTAAAGGAAGCTCTCGTTAAATTAGCTTCTTTTAAGTTAGTTTTGTCGAGGCGAGAGCCTTGTAAGTTTGCCCGACTCAGATTAGCTTTAGAGAAATCGACCCCAACCAGACAAGCTTCTCTCAAGTCAGCATTGCTCAAATCGGCTTCTTTAAAATTGGCATAGCTGAGATCGCTGCCTCTAAGATCGATCCCCGCTAGATTAGCGCCTTTGAGATCGACTTTTTTAAGCTGTGCTTGTCTAAACCTTCTTTCTCCTGCTGCGTATTTTTCCAAAAGCTGGACGGCAGTTAGTAGCGTTTTGGCTTCAGTTTGGTTAGGGAGGGTTAAATTAACAGTTTTGTCCGAAAAATTAGTCATAATTGAGCGATCGCGCTTGGAGTAGATGATTGATGAAAACGATTAAGATTGAGAGGCTATCAATTCTAAGGATTCCCAAACTATCAAGCGATTCTTACATGAAGTTAAACAAAGTTTTCAAAGGGAAATGGTAACTGGTGTTGGCGTAGCCCGTCCAAGGAATGTAGGAAGATTGGGAATTAGAAAATTTAGATTTTTGTTATCTTTTGTTTTCAATAACCCGATATCCCGATATTATGGTTTCCCAGTCATAAGTTACCAGTTGCCGGTCATTTTTACGTGCGATCGCAAAAAGATGGATCCAAGAATGATGGTGCTAAATGTCCCAGACAGTCCTAAACTTTAGTTGGAGAGTTCTAGGCAGTCGCGAGGTTCTCGAAGTGAAAAATGTTTTAGCAATCATTCTCGGAGGTGGCGCGGGGACTCGCCTCTATCCGCTTACAAAATTACGGGCAAAGCCAGCAGTCCCACTGGCAGGCAAATACCGCTTAATCGATATCCCCGTCAGTAATTGTATTAATTCTGAAATCCTCCAAATTTACGTTTTAACACAATTTAATTCTGCCTCTCTCAATCGGCATCTTAGCCGTACTTATAACTTCTCCGGTTTCTCTGAAGGATTTGTAGAAGTTCTTGCAGCGGCGCAGCAAACCACTGATAATCCTCAATGGTTTCAAGGAACTGCCGACGCAGTACGTCAGTATCTATGGTTGCTTGAAGAGTGGGATGTTGATGAATACCTGATTTTATCGGGCGATCATCTTTATCGTATGGATTACAGCCAGTTTGTTCAACGCCATCGGGAAACTAATGCGGATATTACCCTCTCGGTTGTTCCGATTGGAGAAAAAACGGCATCTAGCTTTGGCTTGATGAAGATTGATGACAATGGCAGGGTTGTAGATTTTTGCGAAAAACCTAAAGGTGACGATCTCAAACAGATGCAGGTAGATACTACCATTCTGGGCTTAACGCCAGAACAGGCAAAGCAGAGTCCTTATATTGCCTCAATGGGCATATATGTTTTCAAAAAAGCGGTTTTAGAAAAGCTACTCAAAGAAAACATCAAGCAAACAGACTTTGGGAAAGAAATCATTCCAGCCTCAGCCAAAGATTACAACGTTCAGGCGTATTTGTTTGGCGGCTATTGGGAGGATATTGGAACTATAGAAGCTTTTTATGATGCGAATTTGGCGCTTACTCAGCAGCCTCAGCCTCCCTTTAGCTTCTATGACGAAAATGCTCCTATCTACACTCGCTCTCGCTATTTGCCTCCGTCTAAGATGCTGAATTGTACGATTACGGAGTCGATGATTGGCGAAGGCTGCATTCTCAAAGAATGTCGCATCTCTCATTCTGTTTTGGGAATTCGCACTCGCGTCGAAGCAGATTGCGTTATCGAAGACAGTTTATTGATGGGTTCTGATTTTTACGAACCGTTTGCTGAGAGACAGTCTCACCTTCAAAATCATAAAGTTGCCGTTGGCATCGGTGCTGGATCGACCGTTCGCCGCGCGATCGTCGATAAAAATGCCCGTATCGGTCGCAATGTGTTAATTGTGAATAAAGATAGGGTAGAAGAAGCCGAGCGCGAGGAACAAGGATTTTTCATTCGTAGTGGCATTGTAGTTGTTTTGAAAAATGCAATAATTCCTGATGGGACGGTGATTTAACAGTTATCAGTAAACAGTTTTTTTGTTGGATCGCTGTTCGCTGATTTAATGAACTTTTGACAAGGAGAATTTTTAATGTTGTATTTTAAAATTTCTCCTTTGTCTTCTCTCTATTTTTAAACCATGAAAAATATTGCCTCTGATATTTTTAGGCAAAGATTGATGATTGAGAGATTTTATACAATAGAAGTCACCAAAAGTGTTGGTAACTAACAAGATGAAAAGCTATGGAGCAGAATCAAGCTAGCCTAATGTTTTTCAACGATTCTGTCTACGGGACTTTTGCCATTGAAGAACCTGTACTGCGAGAACTAATCGAGAGTGAGTCTTTAGAGCGTCTCAAAGACATTAGCATGGCAGGGTATGCAGAACCGTTTTTTCCTGGCTCTTACCACAGTCGTTTTGAACACTCAATCGGCGTTTGTTACTTACTATCCAAATTTGGAGCGTCTTTAGAGGAGCAAATAGCAGGACTAATACATGATATTTCGCATACTGCCTTCTCTCATTGCGTAGATTATGCGCTCTCAGAAGGTTCAGAGACGCATCATACTTTCCAAGATGATGTTTTTGAGACTTTTGTGACCCAAAGTACCATTCCTCAGATTCTCCAACGATATCAATTTGAGTCAGAGGCTCTTTTTGATGAGTCACGTTTTCGGATGCTAGAACAACCCCTGCCGAGTCTCTGTGCCGATCGCATCGATTATGTTTTGCGCGCTGGCATTCATCATGGAGTTATCGATCGGGCAACCGTCCGCGAGTTTCTCGATCGGCTTTGCATCATTGAGAAACAGTGGGTGTTTACTAATTCACAAATTGCACGTCAGTTTGCCGAATTTTTCCGCTATGCAAACGATAAATACTACTCCGGCTTAGAATCAGCCATCATGTGCCGCAGCGTCGGTGACTTGCTCAAATATAGTCTTCGCAGAAGCTACATCAACCGAGCCGATCTATTTCAAACCGATCGCCAAGTATTAGCTAAAATTATCCCCCACCTTAAAGAAGATTCCAGACTGTGGAAGTTCTGGCGACAAATGAATAATCAGATTGAGGTAGAGAATAACCCTCAAAGCTTTGACGCGATCGTGACCTGTAAGTCACGAGTAGTTGACCCGCTGTGTTTGGTTGGCAAGCAGGTAAAACGTCTCTCTGAAGATCTGCCAGACTGGCAGGAAGTCGTAGTCAATGACTCCAAGCCAAAGACGTATCATCTTAAGTTTCAGGATTAAATATTACATTTTAAAATTTCTCCTTTGTCTTCTCTCTATTTTCAAACTATGAAAAACATTGCACCCGATATTTTTAGGCAAAGATTGATTATTGAAGGATTTTATACAATAGAAGTCACTAAAAATGTTATAAAAAAATATCTGACGGAAATAGCAAAAACTCTCAATCTTCGTACTTATGGAGAACCAATTATTTTCTCTCCTGCTTCGGGAATGGGAAAAGATGAAAATTCGGGGTTTGATGCTTTTATTCCTTTAATTGATTCTGGAATTTCTTTATATATTTGGAGCAAAGTCAAATTTTTTTCAATCGTTTTATATACTTGTAAAGGCTTTGACGAGCAGAAAGCGATTGATTTTACTCGCAATTACTTTGCTGTAATTGATGAAATAGTTAGCGCTTCATTTTAATAATAATTATGTCTACTTCACTAAATTTAAAATCTGAATCGCGTTGTTTTGGCGGTACTGTAGGCTACTATAGCCATGAATCAAAAAGCTGCAATAGCGAGATGCGCTTTGCCGTTTATGTTCCGCCGCAGGCACAATCTAAACCCGTTCCCGTACTGTATTATTTATCGGGTTTAACTTGTACCGAAGACAACTTTACGGTTAAAGCTGGGGCACAACGCTACGCCGCAGAATATGGAATGATGTTAGTTGCTCCCGATACCAGTCCTCGCAACACGGGAACGCCTGGAGAAGATGAGACATGGGATTTAGGGACTGGGGCGGGTTTTTATGTCAATGCGACTGCCGAACCCTGGAAAAAGCATTATCAAATGTATAGTTATGTCGCAGACGAACTTCCTAACTTAATCGAGCAAAATTTTCCCATTTTGACCAACAAACAGGGCATTTTCGGTCATTCGATGGGAGGACACGGGGCGCTTGTTTGTGCGTTGAGAAATCCCGAACAATATCTATCGGTTTCTGCGATTGCTCCCATTTGTGCGCCGATGCAATGTCAGTGGGGAGAAAAAGCGTTTACTGCTTATTTAGGAGGTAATCGCACTAACTGGTACGACTACGATGCTAGCGAGTTAGTCAAAAAAATGCCGTTTAAACGTCCGATTTTAATCGATCAAGGAACGGCCGATCCATTTTATCAACAAAAACAATTATTACCAGAAGTGTTCGAGGAAGCTTGCCAACAAGTCGAACAACCATTAATTTTAAGATGGCAAGAAGGATACGACCACAGTTATTTTGCGATCGCGAGTTTTATAGAAGATCACATTCGCCATCATGCCACCTTTTTAGGCGAGTAAATTAAAGATTAGAATTACTGTAAGGTTTAAACTAGATAAAAGGACGATCGCCTTTTAACATTATTATTAAAATTTATTAATTATGGTTGCTACTCCAGTAGAATTTTTGTTGATTGAAATTGCTCGAAAAACGCGCACCTCGGCCCATCAATTAGCGATACTCTCGACCGAAGAACGCGATCGCGCTATTGAAGCTATTGCTCAAGCTTTAGAAGCAGCAAGTTCAGAGATTATTGCTGCTAATGAAGCTGACTGTCAAGCAGCACAAAATGACGGAATTTCAAGCGCTTTATTAGCAAGATTAAAATTAGGCGAGACGAAACTAAAAGCAACGATTGATGGGGTAAGAGATGTTAAAAAATTAGCCGATCCTATCGGTCACATTCAAATTCATCGAGAGTTGGATGAAGGTTTAATTCTTAAGCGAATTGCTTGTCCTTTAGGCGTATTAGGTATTATTTTTGAGGCGCGTCCCGAAGCATTGATTCAAATAACTAGCTTGGCAATTAAATCGGGAAATGGAGTCATTTTAAAAGGTGGAAAAGAAGCGACTCGTTCTTGTCAAATATTGGTTAAAGTTATTAAACAAGCTTTAGAAACAACTAAAGTTAATCCTGATGCCGTTCAATTACTAACAACAAGAGAAGAAATCCGCTCGCTATTAGATTTAGATAAATATGTCGATCTAATTATTCCCAGAGGCTCTAATGAATTCGTTCGCTACGTCCAAGAAAATACTCGCATTCCCGTCTTAGGACACGCTGATGGAATTTGTCATTTATATATCGATAAAGCCGCCAACATCGACAAAGCAATCGAAATTACAGTAGATTCCAAAATTCAATATCCTGCTGCTTGTAATGCCATTGAAACTTTACTAGTTCACCGAGAGATTGCCTCTCAATTTTTACCAAAAGTTGCAGAAGCATTGAAAAGTAAAAAAGTAGAATTAAGAGGAGATGAAAAAACTTGCGAATTTATCGATGTCGCTGCTGCAACCGAAGAAGATTGGAAGACAGAATATAGCGATTTTATTTTATCGATTAAAGTAGTAGATTCCATGGAAACTGCGATAGGGCATATTAATAAGTATGGTTCAAAACATACCGATGCGATCGCGACTGAAGACGATCTAGCTGCTAAAACATTTCTAAATCAAGTCGATTCTGCTGGCGTTTTTCATAACTGTTCGACTCGTTTTTCCGATGGTTTTCGCTACGGTTTTGGTGCAGAAGTTGGTATTAGCACCCAAAAAATGCCCCCTAGAGGACCAGTTGGTTTAGAAGGACTTGTTACTTACAAATATCAAGTTGTAGGAAATGGTCATATTGTGGCGACTTATACGGGAGAAAAAGCAAAATCTTTTACTCATCGGAATTTAATTTAAGCATTGGGAGTGAAAGCGATCGCGTCGGACAATTATTATGGCAAAATGGACGCTGACAGAATATCACTG
Source organism: Candidatus Altimarinota bacterium (assembly GCA_012031035.1). Classification (GTDB taxonomy): domain Bacteria; phylum Cyanobacteriota; class Cyanobacteriia; order Cyanobacteriales; family Microcystaceae; genus Hydrococcus. The sequence continues at coordinate 37,790 of JAAUUT010000016.1, forward strand.
CGCGATCGACCCACGCATTCTCGAAAAAAAGTTTACACCTTAACACCTAACTTTTTTCTCATCTCATTATTTTTGAACTTTAAACTTTTTTAGTCAACTTTGCACTCAACTCCCATTTAATTCGATTGAGAATCGAAGTTTCATCGAGAGAATCGAGAATGCTTTTAACTACCGCTTTTGGCCCATCTGGCCCCCAGGATGCGCCATTAGCTAAATAAGTTTTCGTCACCTGTCCTATAGCGTAACAAGCAACTCCTGCAACGCCAGCTTGGGTAATTGCCACCGATACGTAAGGTGCTAGCGATACGCCTCCTGTGGCGGGGACAGATAAACCCAGCAACCCTTTGAGAGAACTTAATCCTAAAGAGGCTAGAAACTCGCTAGCGCTGATTCCTCCCATACTTAGCCCGATCTTTTGTAATAAACCGATCGCGCCTTGTTGGGTCATAGAGATGCCATAGAGACGAGATAGCGTTAGAATCATTGCTACGTCGATTGTCGCACCCGTTAAAAGATCGAGGACAGTAACGGGGTTAAGCGCGATCGCAACAGCTTTTGTCATGACCGCTTTCTGGATTAATTTATTCGCTGCTTCCTCGCGAATCTCCATTTTACGCCGGACTACTCGTTCGTTTACCTCGTCGGCGTACAGCATCGTATTGAGGGCCACTAGGGATTTTCCCTCGCGGTGCAAGATTTCTAAGATTTTCAATTTCAACTCTTCTATCTGAGGCTTTCCGCGACGGCGCTGCATCTTCAACTTGCCATTTTTGTCGCGTACTGCTTCTGCTACCAAGGGAGAAGCCGCCACCATGACGATTTCGTCAGGAGAAAGTAGCTGTTTTACCCGTTCGTCGCGAATTTTATAGTAAATTGCCATGCGATCGGCTTCGGGATATTGATCTATCTTATTGAAGATTAATATCATCGGCTTTCCCACTTCTCGCAACTGAGAAAGCGCCTCGTATTCTACCTTGGTAATATCGCTAGAAACGACAAATAAAATTAAATCTACCTGTCTGGCAATCCGACGCGCCATGGCTTCGCGGGTTTCTCCATTGACTTCATCGAGTCCCGGCGTATCGATAAGCTGAATTTGAGAATTTCCCAATCCCGGTAAGGAAAGGCGCTGTATCTCAGAAAGATTGTCGCCGAGGGTTTCTTGGGTCAGCAACCAATCAGCGCTTTCTATAGCGCGAGTGACCCCGTGTAAAGGCCCAGCTTGAAAGATATTTTGCCCTAAAAGTGCGTTAAGAACTGAGGATTTCCCTCGTCCTACGATACCGAAAGCCGCAATCTGAACGACAGATTGGTCTAACTTTTCAAGCATATCGGCGAGGCGATCGAGATCTAATTCTAGCCCCGTTTTTTCTTGTGGCGTTAGATCGATTTTGTTAACGATATCTCGCAAAGAACTTTGAGCTTGCTTATAATTGAGTTCTTCCTGAATTGCTTCAAAGCTATGCAGGGCAGTATCTATATCTTCAGAATTCCAATTTATGTCAAAAGGAGGAGTAGACATCAGTTATTAGCGAACTGACAATAGATAAATTGATTTGTTATCTCGATCTTTTAAAGCAGTCAACGCAGTTAAATACCCGTGAGTTCTAAATATTTACCCGAAACCATCGCTTACGTTCGCATTACCAAGCAGTCCTGGCAGTTGGGAAAAATTGAAGGAGAAGTTAAGGCGGCTGCTTATGAGTGGCAGTTTCAGTGGCATTTTCGACAAGGACAGCTATTGGTTCAACCTTCTTTGGGACGCGCATTGATTTTTGAGCCTCTAGGACGGTTTTTAGAACGCTGTGACTATCAATTAGAACCTGGTGGAGATTACCAGTTTACAGTGCGTGCCGATCTATAGTTTATCTAATATTTAAGCCAGAAGACACGTAATTTATCGCGCTGAGCAATGATGTAAACGACGTGAGAATTTTGAGTCAGAAAACTAATTTACTAATTCCTCAAATAATGAAAAAAGGCCCAGGATAATCTATTGGCTTATCCTGGGAAATTTTTAACAAAACTAATGACTGATTAAGCAGCTTTTGCTTGTGCTTGTTGTTGTAGGAAATTAATCACTGATGCTTTTTCTAACAATCCGATGACAATCCCATTTTCACCGACTACAGTTAGCTGTTGTACATTTTTCTGCTCTAGTAGCTTCACCACTTCCAAAAGAGATTGCTTGGCTGGAATTGTTTCTGTCTTTTCTGATGATTGAATGACTTCGCTTACTTTAATTTCTGTCCAATTAGAAGTTGGAATTTTCTTGAGTTCATCTACTGCGATCGTTCCTAACAATTGTCCAAATTCATTAGTGACTAAAAACTGAGTCCATTTGTTTTGTCCGATAATATAATCATTAACAAATTCTCGCAGCGTTAATTGGTCGGAGACAATCGGACTGTTGGGAATAACGGCATCTTGAGCGGTATATTGACTCAAGGTTTCATTGACTCTTGCCGATTGAGCAGAGAACCCAGCATTTTGTAATAGGAAGAAACCAATTAATAGCGTCCAAAAACTACCAAACTGACTGATTCCTAAGATAGATAATCCACCGATAATTATCGCTAGCCAACCAAAGAATTGACCGACTCGACTAGCAAAAATAATTCCTTTGTTGGGATTGCCTGTAATCTTCCAAACCAAAGCTTTAAGGATATTTCCGCCATCCAATGGCAAGCCAGGAATTAGGTTAAATAATCCTAAGATGAGATTGATAGATGCTAGTAAATAAATAACGGCTTCTAGGGGGGGTGACAGGGTTAAACTATTGCCAAGAATCGTAAATAAACCAAACAGAAATAAGCTAACTAATGGTCCTGCGATCGCAACGGAAAATGCTTGTAAAGGGGTGTCAGATTCTTTCTCTAAAGATGCCAATCCACCAAAGAGAAATAAAGAGATAGATTTGACTTTAATTCCTTGCGCGATCGCAACAAAACTATGTCCTAATTCGTGAGCGACTACTGAAGCAAATAATAACAGTGCGGCAACAAATCCTAAAATCCAAGGCATTATTCCTGTGAGTTGAGGAAACAAAGCAAGTTGTCCTCCATAACTCAAAGTGACTAATCCTAAGACGAAAAACCAAGAGGGATTCACATAAAAAGGAATCCCAAATAAATTGCCGACACGAATATTGCCGTTCATGAGATAACCTCTAGAAATTCTGAATTTTGAATTCATTAATTGGCGTATATCCAAATTGTAACGAAAGGTTAAAAATACTTGACTTAAGTAATAACCGTCCTAAAAGTTCGGTTAACTGAATTGGGTTATTTTCAAAATACTATTAAATCTTCGCGATCGCCTCTAGCTTTCTGCCTATATAATAAAGGCAACCCCAGGTTAACTCGCAGGGTTCATCGCCAATTTTGCGATCGCGGAATAATCGCTCATCTTCTCCTACGCGGCGGCGCTTGCTATAGTTGATCCGTAATTAATAAGATAGTAGATGACCTTTCTAAATATCTATTAAAAGCTATAGAGAACCTCTAAAATCTTAGAGATATTGATGCGGCTAAATTTCCAGAACTTGTTTGATATCGATTTAGCCGTGAAGTTATCGAGCGTTTGAACATGGCTGAAGCTGAGGCTGAAAGGTTGCAATTAAGTAAAAAGCCGCTAGCAGATAAGATTGATATAACTACAATGAAAGTATAAGTATAGACCGAGCAAGCGATCGCGAAATATGTATCCTTCACGACCAGAAATTAATGTTGGACTTGCCTATCTTTTATGGGGATTAGGTTGTTTTGGTATTTGTGGAATTCACCGTTTTTACTTAGGAAAACCAGTAAGCGGGTTAATTTGGTTATTTACGTTTGGCTTATTTGGATTTGGTCAGTTTATTGATTTATTTTTGATTCCTGGTTTGTCACAGGAAAGAAATCGTTATTTGTGGGAAAGATCGCGAACCGATAGTTTGTTAAATACGGCAGCGATGGGACAACAAACAATCCCGACTGATGTTACTATGACTGATATTCCTAAACGCATCGAGGGAAATCCCGATCCCATGCTAAAGCTACTCAAAGCAGCCGCAGCAAATAACAACATTCTTTCTGTCGGTCAAGCAATGATAGCAACAGAATTATCTCATGACGAGATTGAAAGCTTACTTAAAAAAGCCTTACGTCAAGGAATTGCACACGTTGATAACGATCCAAAATCGGGAGGCGTTCGTTATTATTTTGACCTTTAAAATTTAGATTTAAAAATTATTTTCTTTATTTACGCAATTTTGCTGCTAAAAAATAGAGCAAAAAGATGCTTGATTGAACTCCAAATAAGACAAAATAGTTTTGCAAAACTCCGCTGAAATTATATGTTGATTTTAGGGAAATTAAGAAAGCCCCGAACATAGCGTAAGGAAGTAGACGCAACCAAGTACGATGTAAATTTGGAGAAAGTTTTTGAGGTTTAAAAAGATTCATTTTTATAATCTTTGACAAAAACCAGAGTAGGAGTAGATTGAGTGCGGAAATCAATGCGACTCAATCTACCATTTGTCCCAAACAATATTAATCATTTAGGACAGAAGCGCTCAGATGCGCTTCTTGCCACAGTTTACAGAGGAAAAATTCAATGCGATCGCTCATCAGCGTCACGAATATTCCCTCTTCGCTATCGGATTCTGCTCCGAGCCAAGTTCCTTGTAAAATCACTTCTACGTACTCGCCATCGCAGAAAGAGAGTTCGAGGCTATCGCCATTTTCTGTGCGAGCCAGTTTTTCCAAATCGCTCAGGAAAGGCATATCGGCGGGGAGCAAAAAAGAAGCCGTGCTGGGTTCTAAATAAAAACCCGTCCCAGATCGCAGTGCGAGAATCATTCTGGCACTTACCCACTCTTCGAGGGATTGTGCCAAATGCTCTAGTAGAAAGCCATTTTCAGTATAAGTAAGTTTTAGCATCAGTTTGAGTTTCTCAACAATGGCTAATTGATTGTTTCAAATTCAGAACCGAGATTTGAATGGTCTGAATTTAGGGTTTGTTCGCGCCAAAACTTTTCGGCGAACGCGATCGCGGGGTGAGTAGGCGCTTTTGGGGTTGTTTTCAACACCATTCCGGCTTCTGGGGGAGTGCGATCGCCCTTACGGGAGTTACACGGCTCGCAAGCAATAACTACATTGTCCCAAGTATGTTTTCCGCCTTTCGAGCGAGGAATTACGTGGTCGAGCGTTAATTTCTTGCTACTTCCGCAGTATTGACATTGATATTTGTCTCTTCGGAGAACTTCCCGTCGATTGACTGGAGGAACTTTCCAAATTCGCTCCGTACTATTGATTTTGAGACGAATATGAGCGGGGACTTCCAAAATTAGGTTTGGGGAGCGAACGTGAAAAATCGTCTCGCTAGTCATTTCCATCGGTTCGGCTTTATCCGTCACCAACAAACAAATTGCCCGTCGAATATTAATCCGACTGATGGGAAGATAGTTTTTAGAGAAAACGACGACGGATTGATTTAGGATTTCAGTTACAGTAGTCACGGCTGATACCATTATGGATTTTTGGCTTATGAAAAACCCCCGCTTCTGTTGGCGAGAGGCGGGGGTTAGCAATCTGTTATGGTTTTCTAACTTTACTTGGGTACAGTAATCGCTTGTATGCACCCCCCGCGTTTTCTATCTAGTTGTTCTCCGACACCGCTAAGGTTATCGCCATCTGTGCGGCGATAATCTCGGTTGTTATTCATTTTGGCTTTAAATCGTACTGTATGACCAACACCATTATTTTTCCCTATTAATAAAAATTCCTCCACGTTTGCCGCAAATTGCCAGTTATGGGGGCGACTGGCGGCAAAAATGGAGGTTGAGTGGGAAATCAGGAACATTATTGAATTTTTTACTCGTGCCAAAAGGGACATTTTAATACTACACTTGTATTACTGAAATGTCTACTATTTGGAGAAAAAAAATGATGCGAACGCTAACTCGTACATCTACAACTGAAATGGAAGTTACCAGTATTCGTCTGGAGAGATCCCTAAAAGATAGACTCAAAGATCTGTCTGGCAACCAAGGCTATCAAGCACTAATCAGAGATATTCTCTGGAATTACGTACAACAAAAGTCAGGAGATTATCGACCGCAGTTTTCAAGAGCCGATATTCGCGCTACGATAGAAGCCACCGCAAGAAAAGATGAAAGCTGCGTCCTAACGGGCAAGGCGATTCGAGAGAACGAGCCGATGTTACTTGGGTTGACGATTCATGGAGACTTTGTGCCTTTGAGTTTAGAAAGTTTAGCAGTATAGCAATACAAAGCTGGAGATTGGCAACTAAAAAAAGCGATAACCAATCTCCAGCGATCGCGTAACATTATTATGTCACAATAGTTAAATTAGTACCTTCTGGGAGAGTAGCTCAATGGATAGAGCTACCGCCTTCTAAGCGGTCGGTTGTGGGTTCGAGTCCCGCCTCTCCTGTTCGATTTCAAGCCTTTCCGATCGGGGGCATAACCAGAAATAACTATAAATGCTTACCTAAAATGGATATCATGATATCCATTTAGACACAAAAAAGCTCCCCATATAGGACGCTTGTACTTACGAGTAAGTACACACTATCTTGGCGGCTTTTACTGACCTGTTTTAAAAACATTTAAATTTTTCAGTATTCTTGCCGAGATAACGAAGTAGATTTCCAGTCCGAGATGTTAGATTGAGGAATTATGGTCATTTGCCCGTACAAAAATCAAAAGATTGCGATCGCGAATCAACACCGTATCAGTAAAAACTCGTAATTCGCTAGATTACAAAATCATAAAAGTCAGTATAAGCCCCGATGTTAGCATTCGTCGAAGTCGGTAGGATAATTGCGTAAACAATAAAACAAGGTGCTTCGAGTATGACTGACCCCAACGCCAAAGTCGTGAGTGCATATCTACTCTACAGTACGCTCAAAGAAACGGACACGCCAAAAGCTAAAAAAGTGCTGGAAGATGCCCTCGAAAGAGGTAGAAAAGTGGCAAATTTAGAGCGAATGCTCGCTCCTACACTCAACTATACTGAATTTGAATTGTTTGTATTAGGATTCCGTCAAAAAATTCACGACGAATATTCTCAAGAAAGATAAATTGTAATTATTGCGATCGCGCAATGGCGACATATTTTTTAAAAGCGTTGCTCAATCGATTTCGCCATTAATAAGGGTTACACCTCAAAGTAAAATTGTATCTCTTAGGATTTTGCGCTTTAAGTAATGAAACAATTGTCTCTTTCCTTAGATTTGTCTAATCATGAATTAGTTTACATCAATTGGTTTCAGCAATTCTTGACAACTCTTGGTGTGATATATGAACCAGCATGGACTGACAAGTTTGGTAAAGCTCTCCACCGATGGCTAACACATAAAGGATACCCCCCCCATCAAAACTCTCAGCTTATTTTCTAGCGGTGGTGGGTTAGATTTGGTTATCAAATTTACTATCGTATTCTTGATGCGGCTGACTATGGAGTCCCTCAACACAGAGAACGTCTATTTATCGTTGGATTAAAAGAAGGCGAGTATTTATTTCCTTATCCCACTCATGGTCCTGATTCTTTAGATAGACAGCCTTATTGTTCAGCTGCCCAAGATTGGACAAATGCTAGGACAATTATTAGAGTTCAAAGACAGAGAAAACTTAGGGATACAATCGAAAGAGAAACTTGTTATTAGATTTCAGATTTACGAGAATCGGCTTCTCAATTTTCCCAGCGAATTCGAGGATATTGGGGAGTAGAAAATCGTGTTCATTATGTCAGAGATGTTACCTTTGGTGAAGATCGTTCTCGAACCAGAATCGGCTTTCTTGCCAATTTATGGGCAATTACGAGAAATTTAGCGATTAATCTCGATCGAGAAGCTGGATTTACTAACATGGCCAAAGCACAGAGACACTGTGGTTATGGACTAAGGAATATTTTGGCACTTTTTAGAATGAAATAGCCCTGCTAGATTGCCAGGTGTCTACGCGCTCTAATTTTAGGCTTTATAGAGTTGTTGCTCTATCCAGATGCGAACTTCATTTTCTGAGGAAAAATAAGCAAATTGTCCATTTTTAGGATTGTAAACTTTCCAATAAATATTGCCGCGATCGCATTTTTGCCAAATTTTCAATTCGTTTTGTGCATCGAGAAAATTAATTAATTGCTGCCAAATCTTTCCAAAAATACTAGTTAGAGATGTAGTATTATTCGAGCTACTCATTGCGTTCATCTCCTGAATCGAGTAACAATTAAATCTATCAAGATTAGCTCCAGCAAACAAAAGATAGCTTGCATGGAAGCCATAAATCGCATTTATAAATATCGAAACCAGTTATGTTACACTAATGTGACTTAGTAATTCGATCGCATCGGTTACGATTATGAAAATTTCTCAAATTCAGGCACTTATAGCAGTAGCAGAGCATGGGAAATTTAGCGAAGCAGCTTTAGAACTCAATCTTTCTCAACCAGCAATCAGCCACGCGATCGCAACACTCGAAGAAGAATTGGGGGTTCCTTTATTCGTCAGAGGTCGTCACGGTGCGGTTTTAAACCCCGCAGGCGAGCGAATTGTCTGCCACGCACGGCAGATATTAGATCGCATAGAAATGATGTATAAAGAAGCTAATCTACATAAAGGATTGCATGGCGGTCAAGTAAGAATTGCGTCTTTTCGCAGCGTCGCAACTTATGTATTACCATTCGTTATTGCCAAATTTCAGCAGCAGTTTCCAGAAGTATCAATATCGCTAATCGAACGTTTTAGCTATCAAGATGTAGAACAATGCTTGCACGATGGAAAAGTTGATATTGGCATTACCTACTTACCCACCAATGATAATTTTGAAGCTTGGGAAATTCTAAAAGATGAATATATTGCATTATTACCGCCAAATGCCAACATAAAAGCATCTCAAATTAGTTGGGAGGACATTGCTGCTTATCCGTGTGTATGGCTTCCTGCCATACCTTGCGGACGCAATTTACATGAAAGTTTAAAAATTCTGGCTCCCAATCTACCCGTTGCTTACGACATTCAAGAAGAATCAACCATTGTTAATATGGTCAAACAGGGATTAGGAGCAACTATTCTGCCTCGACTTGCTGCCGAACCAATCCCTAAAGAAATTAAAGTTTATAGCTTGCCTGTCCCTTTATACAGGGTTATCGGCGTTGCAACGCTGGCGGAGGCGTTTCATATTCCTCCAGTTTTTGCCTTTTTAGAAATTCTTAAGCAATTTAAATTTCCCAGCGCGATCGAGTTAGTTTCGCTTGTTTAAAAGCTTACAGCGGTTTTCGCCCCCCTAGCTCCCCAAGGAAAGGGGGAAAAACTCTTAAAGTCCCCTTAAGAGCGATCGCTGCTATATCTTAGTATTTCCATATTGATTAACAAGTTGCCGAACATATTGATTGGATGAGCCATAGCTTACGAGCGCTACGTCAAGATCTACGTGTTTGTAAAGGTTTAATGCACGATGGATTGCTCCAACTATCCAATCGGTTTTGTTGCCAAATGCTCCGCCGCCGAGAAGTGTAAGAAACAATCTGTTGTTTCCATTTCTTACCGAATTCAAGATAGCAGTACAAACCGTTGCCTCATAAGATGCCTCTAGAACGAGTTGTGCAAATTCTACCCAAAGATTGAAAGAATGAGGGGAATAGGCAACTGGCAAGGCGGAGCAATAAGCTTGTGAAACTGTATGTTTGCAGTCATTGAGCGTCACTTGCGCATTCCACTGAATGCCAATTCTTAGCAACTGTCGCAATTCATCAAGTTCGCTCTCGCTTGATGTGCGAAGTCGATTCGAGATCTCGCTCAAACCGTTATGAGATGCCAAAACATAACCGTTTTTCATTGTCCAAAGACGACTCTCGCAATTTCCCAATGCTGCTCCGATATCTGCAAGGCAATCGATTTGATTTTTTGCTGATTGACCGATTTGTCCATTTACGATCGCAAAGTAGTTTCGATAAATCGTTCCCGCACCAGCAGCGATCGCACAAGCTGGCCCTTGGGTGCGATCTTTCTCATAAATTCCCACACCGCGCTCTGGCGTTATAGTCGGAGACACCATTTCAAGCAAATTGAATTGGGAAGCTACCTGAAAAAGCGAATCGGCATTCGATTCGTTTGCGTGCAAATGCAGGACGTTGGCAACTACTTCGCGTACCGATATTTGTCCGATTTTATGTTCGCTCGAACGTGCGCGTTCTCTCAGTTCGCCTAAAGTCGGGATTTCCAATTGACCGCAAATTAGTACCTTCTGGTTTACATGAGATTTCAATGTCTCACCGTCAACAATGATATTCTCGCGAACTTGCTGTGGAGAAACTTCAGGAAAACCAGTCAATTTTTTAAACCACCTCATAAAGCTTACAGGGTTTTATGCTAATACTTTTGCTTTTATTTATTACTTTAGGGGAATAAAAATTCACAGCGCTATTTGGTAAAAAGAGTATGTAAAAATGAACGGCGATCGCAATGAGTTTTAGTATTTTCGATTTATTTTGGGTATTTTTAATCATCTCGTCTTTGCAACCGCTATGGCAGCGCCGTCAAACAGAATTTCGACGAGTTCAAGCCATACAAGCATTCGAGCAACAGCGTCAAAGTCGAGCCATTTTACTCATTCACCGACAAGAATCGATTAGTCTTTTAGGAATTCCCCTGAGTCGCTATATTTCTATTGAAGATTCAGAGCAAGTTTTGCGGGCCATTCGCCTTACGCCTTCCAACGTCCCAATCGATCTTATTTTACATACGCCAGGCGGATTAGTTTTGGCGACCGAGCAAATTGCGAGAGCCTTAATTCGCCATCCTGCCAAAGTTACCGTTTTTATTCCTCACTATGCCATGAGTGGCGGAACGATGCTAGCTTTAGCTGCCGATGAGATTGTAATGGATCCCAATGCCGTGCTAGGCCCAGTAGATCCTCAATTAGGGAATATGGCTGCTGCTAGCATTATTACGGTGGTCGAACAAAAACCCATCGCAGAAGTTGACGACCAGACTTTGATAATGGCAGATTTATCGCGCAAAGCGATCGCTCAAGTGCAGCGTTTCGTGAGAACCTTACTTAAAGATGAGATTCCCCAACCCAAGATTGCACCAGAAAATATCGAAAAGATTATAGAAACGCTCACGACCGGAAAAATCACTCATGACTGTCCGATTACTGTAGAAGAGGCAACAGACCTCGGTATGCCAATTACAGTCGGTTTGCCTAAATCCATTTATAACTTAATGGAATTTTATCCTCAGCCTCAAAACATTCGCCCATCAGTGCAATATATTCCTATGCCGTATAAACCTTATCCTTCTATGCCTGAAGGAAAAAGGTCAAACCCATAAGCAAGACAAAAAAATTAATTTTCATAAATTTCTAAGGGTAAATCGTCTGGATCTTTGAAAAAAGTAAAACGTTTACCCGTTAGTTCGTCTAATCTAATATTTTCTACTGATACGCCTTGAGATTCTAATTCATCAACTGTTGCATCCAAATCGTCAACGGCAAATGCTAAATGTCTTAAACCGCAGGCTTCAGGGTTATTAACTCGATTGGGCGGATCGGGAAATGAAAATAATTCAATTTGCACGTTATCGACGATTTTTAAATCTAATTTAAACGAATTTCTGGCTGTTCTAAAACTTTCTTGAATTATAGAAAATCCTAAAATTTTTGTATAAAAATGTTTAGATCGCTCGTAATTCGAGCAAATAATAGCAACATGATGAATTCCGGTAGCGCGCATAGATAGATATTAATTGCGATCGAGCAAAGGAGCAAATCGACGGGTAAAAAAAGAAGCGCCAGGTTGTTTGTCAGGCTCTTTAGTATACCACCCCGCCCAAGCAATCAAGACCGCTTGAAACGGCAGTCTGACCCAATACAAAATAGGAATGTGAGGAATTCCCTCGATAGGAATAGCATTAACTGCTTGATTAATGTTGGCGGGAAACACGGCAATAAATAAAGCAATTAATCCCCAAGCTGCTGCCACGCTTACATAAGGAATCAGCAAGCCAATTCCCCCTAAAATTTCAAAAAAACCGCTAATATAAACCAATTCAAGAGGATGAGGGAGTTGAGGCGGCACAATAGAAACATAAGGTTCAGGTTTGATAAAGTGAGTAATCCCTACAATAATGATGGCGACGGCTAAAACACCTCGAAGTATTTCTTTACGATTAAACATTCTCTTAAATAAACCCAAGCGAAGAGATCGATTTCACTTACTAGGGTGTGAAATTTTGAGTGAGAGAATCATCTATCACAAGTTACAGCTACCGCTTAAATTAACAAATTCATCCTCGTGCTAAAAGTTCTCGCAACATTTTGAGTAATAATATTGTTCATCTGGCATTTGCTTATCCGTTGAACCCCATGTATTGCGACTACTTGGTACAAATCCTGACTGCTCGCGTCTACGATGTTGCACAAGAAACGCCCCTAGAATATGCACCTTATCTCTCCGCGCGGCTCAATAATCAACTCCTGCTCAAACGGGAAGATATGCAGTCAGTCTTTTCCTTTAAGTTGCGCGGTGCTTACAACAAAATGGCACAATTGCCACCAAGTATATTGACAAAAGGCGTAATTGCTGCATCGGCAGGAAACCATGCCCAAGGCGTTGCCCTTGCTGCCAGTAAGTTAGGAACGCAAGCGATTATCGTCATGCCCGTTACCACGCCCCAGGTGAAAATAGATGCGGTAAAAGCGCGTGGGGGAGAAGTTGTGTTGCAGGGGGAGACTTATGATGATGCTTATGCCTATGCCCGTCAGCTAGAAGCAGAAAAAGAGTTAACATTTATTCATCCCTTTGACGATCCTCATGTTATCGCCGGACAGGGAACGATAGGAATGGAAATTTTGCGGCAATATCAGAAGCCAATCGAAGCAATTTTTGTTGCTATTGGAGGAGGTGGATTAATTTCTGGAATTGCAGCGTATATAAAGCGATTGCGTCCCGAAATCAAGATTATTGGCGTTGAACCCGTCGATGCCGATGCGATGTATCAATCGCTTAAAGCAGGGAAACGAGTACGTTTGCCCCAAGTGGGTTTATTTGCAGATGGAGTAGCGGTCAGGGAAGTAGGAGAAGAAACCTTTTGGTTGTGCCAGCAATACGTTGATGACATTATTTTGGTCGATACCGATGCGACTTGTGCGGCAATTAAAGATGTATTTGAGGATACGCGATCGATTTTAGAACCTGCGGGGGCACTTGCGATCGCGGGGGCAAAAGCTTATGTCGAACGAGAACAAATAGAAGGACAAACTTTAATTGCCGTTGCTTGCGGTGCTAATATGAACTTCGATCGCCTTCGTTTTGTAGCAGAACGGGCAGAGTTTGGCGAACGCCGCGAAGCTATCTTTGCCGTTACCATTCCCGAAGAACCAGGAAGTTTGTGCAAGTTTTGCGAATGTCTTGGCAAGCGCAATTTAACTGAATTTAGCTATCGCATCGCCGATGAAAAAGAGGCACATATTTTTGTCGGGGTACAAATTGAAAACCGCGCCGATGCCAAACAACTGGTTCAAACATTTGAAAATTACGGTTTTAAAACCCTTGATCTAACCGATGATGAATTAACTAAATTGCATCTGCGTCATATGGTTGGCGGACGTTCTTCCCTCGCACAGCACGAACTATTCTATCGTTTTGAGTTTCCCGAACGTCCTGGTGCGTTGATGAAGTTTGTGAGTAGCATGAGTCCCAATTGGAATATTAGCGTCTTCCATTACCGCAATAATGGCGCTGATTACGGACGCATTGTGGTAGGAATACAAGTTCCTCCCCACGAGATGCAAGAATGGCAAGCATTTCTCGATACACTCGGCTATCGTTATTGGGATGAAAGCCAAAATCAAGCTTACAAGCTATTTTTAGGCTAACAGTAAATTAGTATCTAAATCTACCCTCGGCATTTCTTCTGGAAATGGTAGATTATTTGCAATCCCAAATAACAACATGAATAATGAATCCTACGCCTTTAGACACTGACCGACCGCCCTATTCTCTAAAACAGCTTACTGAGTATTTCCTAAAACTAGGGGCACTAGGCTTCGGAGGGCCAATCGCGCTTGTTGGCTATATGCACAGGGATTTAGTAGAAGATCGTCAGTGGATTTCTGAAGCAGGATATCAGGAGGGATTGACGTTAGCTCAAGTCGCTCCTGGGCCTCTTGCCGCACAATTGTCATTTTACCTGGGCTACGTTCACTACGGCATTTTAGGTTCTGCGATTGTCGGCGTTGCCTTTGTCCTGCCGTCATTTTTGATGGTAGTTGCATTGGGATGGGCGTACACGCTCTACGGCGGGCTGAGTTGGATGCAAGCGGTGTTTTACGGGGTGGGTGCAGCAGTGATTGGCATTATTGCCATTAGCGCCTACAAGTTGACGCGCAAAACAGTGGGGACGGATTGGTTGTTATGGGTCATCTATTTGGTTAATGCGGCTGCGACTATCATCACAGAGTCAGAACGAGTAGAGTTAATTTTGGGCGCAGGATTCCTAGTTTGGTTAATTAAATCCCCGCCTAAAAATTGGTTTAAGGGAAACAGAACGAACAGTTTCCTGGGACTGCCACTTTTGCCTTTCTTGATATCAGTTCCAGTCGCCACGCCCGGTTTACTGGGGCAGATTTTCCTGTTTTTTGCAACGGCAGGTTCGTTTGTGTTTGGTAGTGGTTTAGCCATCATCCCGTTTTTGTATGGCGGGGTGGTGAAAGATTTCCAATGGTTGAATGGGCAACAGTTTCTTGATGCTGTAGCTGTGGCGATGATTACGCCGGGGCCTGTTGTGATTACAACGGGATTTATCGGATTCCTGGTGGCAGGCTTACCAGGGGCTTGTGTTGCCGCGATCGCTATGTTTATTCCTTGCTACCTGCTGACGATTATCCCGGCTCCTTATTTTAAGAAGCACGGCAAAAACCCTGGAATCTCGACGTTTGTGAATGGCGTAACGGTTGCGGCAACAGGAGCGATCGCAGGAGCCGTTATTGTTTTGGGACGGCAATCTCTGCGCGATCTACCAACGATCGCGATCGCGCTTGTCACCATAATTGCTCTGTCGAAGTTTGGAAAAAGTTACCAGAACCTCTAATTGTTGCGATCGCGGCGATTGTTGGGCTAGTTTTGTATCCCCTCATACATCCATAAGTACGATACCTTCCCTTTCCCTACTCGTTCGTCACTCGATTTTGGATTTACGATTTTGGATTAACCTCTCCGATGTATTGAAGAGGCTTAGATATTGAATTTTTATACTTTTTCTTTTGGTGGCGGTACAATTCTGTATTTAGATAAACCTTCATCGATTTCTCTAAGTAATTTAAATTCCTCTTCTGGCAATGGATAGCAACTAGTCCTAAATAATCCCGCACTAACAGAAGGGTGTTTTTCAAGAAAAGAAAAAGCTTGGCGAAACTGTTGCGGTTCTGCGGTAATAGGCGAATCAAAATGACAGGGAACTATACGCCCAAAATTCCAACTCGCTACCTTATCTGCCCAAGCAAGGGTTTCTTTGGGGGCGCGGTTGAGTATTAGGGTTTGTAATATCGGCGCTACAAACAAACGACCATTGCCCCTCAGCGCCTCAAAAACGCGCTGCCAATTGGATTCCCATTTGAAAGGAAATAAACCAAAATAAGCTTTTTTCGAGCGATCGCACGCTTTAATAGCATTGCTAAACACCTCGCCCCATTTAGGCACTTCCAGGGCGCTTGCTTGAAAATATAAGGCAAATAATGAAATACGCTGCCATCCTTTACGGCGATTTTCTTGCGTATCTTCGACAATATCGGTTGCCTTATCCTTAGCATGAAATAGTAAGGGATAAGGTTCTAATTGAACGATCGCAGGCGGATTTTCAGGGACGGAAACGATAGTATCGGTAACGAGTAAAGTACGCGATCGCTTCTCAAAAAAAGCAACTTCTTCAAATCTACCCGGCCCTAATTCTATCGGCCCTAAAATTGCATAGTCAAACTGATTGGCAAAAGGGGTTTTACTGCTATCTTCAGGTAAGAGGTAAGTGCGATCGCGCGGCAAACCCAACCAAGTTAAGGGAAGATTTAGCGGGAAACTCCATTGATGGGGAGCAACAAAAACTTCCGCCTTGGGAAAGCATCTCGCAAAAGCACCAACGAAAACCTTATGTTCTAAACCCGAAATCGTTGGCAGAATAATATATTTAACCTCGCCGTGTTCCGCTACTAACTCGTTAACGCCTCGAATACATTCTGGTGTTGGTGCGACGGGTGCATACACGAGAAGACCGCCTTCTTCAAGCTTTACAACGGTCATGCGAATGGGGACGACAACATAAAAAATCCCTTGCAACTGATCGAAAGTCCAGATAGTATCTTTGACAACTTCATGACGAATGGTTCGCCGCCTGTTGTATGGGTAAATGGGTACGAGAAACCAAAACAGCCATAAAAAATCCCTCGAATGATTTAATTGTTCGGGTGTATCTTTCACGTTCATCTCGATTTTAGTCAATCCGCAACTCCCTTCAATTAGTTTATTTTTACAAGATTAGGAAGATAGTAGAAGAAAATCAATGTTTCCGAAGGCACAGAATCATCAATTGCATGGTATAAATGTAAAGGTTTTTTAAGTACTCTCAATTTAAGGAATTCTGTGTAAATCTGTTTCCTAATTTAGAGTTTTAAAAAGTATTCGCGCAAGTACATAGCAAAAACACCTGCTAAGTATCCTAGCGATCTGAGCAGGTGTTTTTGTGCGAGTTCGCGTGTCAACTCGACTTCATCATATGGAGACATAATCTAAATTCATGACTGCAACGACAGAAAAGTTCGCCAACGAGTCGATTCCATTAGCTGATGCTGGCATTCAACTAAAAGATATTATCAAAACCCTTCCCAAAGAATGCTTTGAGAAAAATCGCCGCCAAGCATGGTCGTCAGTGGTTATCAATGTATTAGCCGTTGCGATCGGATATGTTGGTATTGCTACCTTACCTTGGTTTCTTTTGCCCTTTGCTTGGATTTTTACGGGGACGGCACTGACAGGATTCTTTGTGCTTGCTCACGATTGCGGACACCGATCTTTTGCCAAGCGTCGTTGGGTCAACGATTTAGTGGGACACATTCTGACGATGCCTTTGATCTATCCCTTTCATTGCTGGCGCATCCTCCACGACCATCATCACCGTCACACCAATAAGTTACTGATTGATAACGCCTGGGACCCGTGGACAACAGAGGATTATACAGGGACAAATCCTTTGATTCGAGTATTTTACCAGGCATTGCGCGGACGCTTTTGGTGGATTGGCTCAATTACGCATTGGTGGGCATTACATTTCGATTTATCTCAATTTTCAGAGCGCGATCGCCCCAAAGTCAAACTTTCGATCGCTACTGTGGTTATCTTTGCCGCTGTGTGTTTCCCAACGCTAATTATTACCACCGGAATCTGGGGATTTATCAAGTTTTGGTTGTTGCCTTGGGTAGTCTATCACTTCTGGATGAGTACCTTTACCCTCGTACATCACACCGCCCCCGATATCCAATTTCGCCCTGCTGAAAATTGGAGTGCCGCCGAAGCGCAGTTAGCGGGAACCATTCATTGCAGATATCCTTGGTGGGTAGAATTTCTCTGTCACGACATTAACGTACATATTCCCCATCACGTCTCTGTTGCCATTCCTTCCTACAACTTACGTATGGCACACGCCAGTTTATTGCAAAACTGGGGAAGTTATATGAATGAAAGTCGATTTTCTTGGGCGCTGATGAAAGAAATTGGCGATCGCTGTCATCTTTATCATCCAGAACAAGCTTATCAGTCTTTTAGGGATGCTAAAGCTAAATAATTATTAGGAATTGCGATCGCGCTCTTTGTTAAAAAGCAAGGTGCGATCGCTTTAAAAATATAAAAATGTTGTTTTGCTTCATAGTAGATTCAAAAATTTTTCTCCTAAAACAAAAAATCATGCCTCATCTAACAATTGTCTCTCGAACTTAGAGCTTGCAGAAGTATCAATAATCCGTCAACGATTAAAATCGCTGCCTCATATTTGAAGTCGTCTAAAGACGACTAGATAAGCGTTTCAATCCATTTTAATGGACTTAAATATATAAGACGCTTAATTCATTCCTCGGCGGTTGTTGCGATCGCTGCAAAATGTAAATTCAAGCGAGTTTTAGCAGTTTTTCAATTTGTTGATGCTTGTTATCTCAAAAGACTAAATCTACTGCGCTAGAGTTGAGAAAATAAATTCTATATCTTGCATCAACAGGTATCGGGCAATGGTGCGTTTAAAACCCTGGCAGTGGCTTGTATTAGCAACCCCGATCGCGACTATTATTATCTTTTTACTAATCGCGGCGGGACGGCAGATTCACGACTGGCATATTAATTGGATTTGGGGCGTATTTACCCTTGTCTTTGTCGGTTGGCGTTGGTTGTTGGTGCGATGGACTAAACCTGTTATAGCTCAAGTAGAAGCCGTTGTAGAAGAGGCTAGCAAAGAACTCGAAGAATTAATAACAGATGAAGTAACAACTCTGCCACAGGGACGCGATACCGTACTTAAAGCCGAGGTTGCACTACAAGAAATCCTCAAAACCTCTCAAAACGATCGCCCGATTTGGGAAGATTGGTACACATTTTGGAAACGTTGTCAAGATTTAGTCGTCGCGATCGCCCATATTTATTATCCTCAAGTCAAATATCCCCTGCTCAACATCTACGTTTCCCAAGCTTACGGATTGATTCGGGGAACAGTGGACGATATGGATCGATTTATGGGACAACTAGCCCCCGTACTCGATCGCGTTACCATCGCTCAAGCTTACGAAGCTTATGAAGTTTATCAAAAATTAGAACCATCGGCGCGGAAACTTTGGCAGGTATGGAACTGGGCGCAATGGCTTCTCAATCCGGCGGCGGCGTTGGCGAGAGTTGCCACTCAGCCATCAAGCGATCGCGCGACACAGCAATTATTAGTAAATTTAAGTCAGTTGTTGCGAGAAGCTGCCTTACGCAATCTATGCCGTCAGGCGATCGCACTTTATGGCGGGAATAACTTACCCGATATTGTCTTCTCCTCGTCCGTGCCAACGCTACCGAAAGCTAAGACGCAAACTCTTCGAGAAATCCTTGAATCTGCCGAATCTGTCGAACAAATCGAGCAAAAACCCGTTAATATTCTGTTGGTCGGGCGAACGGGTGCGGGAAAAAGCAGTTTAATTAATACGCTATTTCAATCGGAATTAGCTGCTGTCGATGTCTTACCCAGTACCGATAAGATTGTGAGTTATCACTGGAAAAGCGCCACTCAAGAAGCGCTGACGCTGTGGGATACGCCGGGATACGAACAAGTAAATCGAGCCGATTTTCGCGAACAAGTTCTAGATTATGCGACTAAAGCAGATTTGTTGCTCTTAGTTACTCCCGCGCTCGATCCTGCTTTGCAGATGGATGTAGACTTTCTCAAAGAGATTAAGGCAGAAGTTGCATTAAGTGCGATCGCAATTGTAACCCAAGTCGATCGCACCCGTCCCATCCGCGAGTGGAACCCGCCCTACGATTGGCAATGGGGCGAACGTCCCAAGGAAATTGCCATTCGAGAAGCAACTCAATATCGCGCTCAATTGCTGGGCGATTGGTGCGATCGCATTTTACCTGTCGTGACGGGCGATTTAAAAACGGGACGTATCGTTTGGGGAGTCGATGCGCTATCCTTAGCTTTAATAGATGCGATCGCGCCTGCTAAACAATTCCGCCTTGCTCGCTTTTTGCGCAACTTGGAGGCGCGTACTGTCGCTGCTGCCAAAATTATCGATCGCTACACGTTTCAAATGACGACAGCGCAGGGATTGGCCGCACTGCTCAAAAGTCCCGTTCTTCAGTTTCTCAGCACCGTAGCAACGGGTTCTCCCAACCTCGCTTATATTTTAGCCCAACAAATTCCCGTCGAACAGTTACCCGTTGTTATTGGTAAACTCCAGATGGCTTACGATTTGTACTCGCTATTTAATATAGGCGATCCGCTCAATTTTGATTTTCTCTCGCTTTGGCCTTTGTTGTTAGAAAATCCTACCACGCCAGAACGCAACGCTTGGGCGTTTGGTCATGGACTAATTGAATACTGGACCCAAAATCTAACGATGGAACAATTGCGAAAGCGGATAGAGTATTATTTATCGACCCTAAATTAGTGTCGGGAAGACAAGTTAAGATTGAAATTATTTCTTTGAGCGATCGCGCGTATGGAATTTAACTTTATTACCACCTTGGGGATAGTCGCAGGAATGCTGACGACGTTTGCTTATCTGCCACAAGCTATCAAAACTTGGAAATCTAAATCTGCCAACGATCTTTCTTGGAGTATGTTGATAATTCTGAGTATAGGAATTATTCTGTGGTTAATTTATGGCTTTTCAGTTGGTGACATTCCAATTATTCTTGCCAATGTAGTAACCTTGATTTTGACTTGTGTAATTTTAGTTATGAAGATTCGATACAAAAATGTTGCCTAGTAGGTCGCTACACTAATTTTGATAAGCTTATGCGATCGAAAAAAACTCGACTAAACGTAGCATTGGCAACGAGTATCTTTACAAAAGAAGACACAGAAATGCTATTTGGTTTACCATAATCGCAGTCCGATCCGACGCTAGTTAGACTTATCGTTACTTCAGCTTAGCAATCTCAGACGCGATCGCATCTACCGTAAATTTAATCTGTTCTTCTGTATGGGTACAACTGATAAAGAAACGCAAGCGCGAAGCATTATAGGGAACAGAAGGATAAACCATCGGTTGAACGTTAATATTGCATTTACCCAGTGCTTGCGATAGCTGTACGGCTTTGTATGGTTCGCCGACAATGATGGGGATAATGGGTGAATTTCTACTCGTTCCCGTGTTGAGTCCTTTACTTTGGGCTAACTCTAAGAAAAGTTTAGCGCGATCGCACAAACTAGTTACTCGTTCGGGTTCGATTTTTAGCAATCGAATCGCCGCTAATGCTGCGGCGGTATTAGGTGGGGTCATCCCAACGCTAAATACAAATCCTGGGGCAGTATATTTCAAATACTCTACGACTTCCTTACAACCTGCAATATAGCCGCCGCAGCTAGCAAAAGATTTACTGAGCGTTCCCATCCATAAATCGACATCAGCAGCTTTTACGCCAAAAAATTCGCTAATTCCACGACCAGATGCCCCCAATACGCCAATTGAATGCGCTTCGTCAACTAGAAGAAAAGTTTTATGGCGTTTCTTAACTTCAACGATTTCAGGTAACGGTGCGAGATCTCCATCGGTGCTATAAATCCCTTCGATTGCGATAAGAACCTTTTCGTATTGGTGACGCTGTTGGAACAAAATACTATCTAAAGCTTGCCAGTCGTTGTGAGGAAATTCAATAATCGTCGAACCCGATAGCTTGCAACCTTCTCGAATGCTATTGTGACTGAGTGCATCGCAGAGAATTAAGTCATCTTTACCAAATAAATGACCGATAGTAGTAACGTTGGTTGCATGACCGCCGATATAGGCGATACAATCTTCAGTTCCTATAAAATCAGCTATTTCTTTTTCTAAATCTCGATGTAGCTGTCTTTCGCCCGATACGACGCGACTAGCAGATACAGAAGTTCCGTAACGCGCGATCGCATTAATTGCTGTTTGCGAGACAATAGGATCGCCAGACATTCCTAGATAATTGTAGCTGGAATAATTAATGAATTCCTTTGTTTCGATACGTAGCGTATCTCTAGCAATCCCATCGTAAACTTCAAAGAAAGGATTTCCTAATTGCTCGACTCTATCTAAATCCTTCCGAAGCGTCAGATATTCGGGCATCAAATGAAACTGATGATGTTCGGGGGCGATTTCTCTATTTTGTGTCGTAATTATCGAGGTTTTGCCGTTATTAAAACTATTTTGCTTTACTGCTTCAGAAGATTCTTGTTTAGTTGGGGAATGACCGTTTTCGCTAACAACTTCGATCGCATTTGAAGTTAATTTAGAAGTATCGAGGATGGAAAGTTCTTGAGCGAGATAATCGGTAAGTAACTCTACCGTCGGATAATCGAATGCCGAAGTTAGCGGAATTGAGACACCAAAACTCGCTTGAAG
Source organism: Candidatus Altimarinota bacterium (assembly GCA_012031035.1). GTDB lineage: Bacteria > Cyanobacteriota > Cyanobacteriia > Cyanobacteriales > Microcystaceae > Hydrococcus. The sequence continues at coordinate 59,898 of JAAUUT010000016.1, forward strand.
CGCATTTTTCAATTCTACTGCCATCAAAGAATCCATGCCCAAATCGCCAAAATTTTGCTGGATTTCGATATATTCGGGCGAATCAAAGCCAAGGACTTTAGCAACTTGAGAACGGATGAGATCGCATAATAGCGTTTTGCGATCGCCATTGGTAGCTGTTTCTAATTCTTGCAGAAATTCAGAACGCGGTTGTGCTGTTTTTTGTTTTGGTTGAGGTGCTAATTCTTCAAAAAATGGATTTTGGGGGAATTGTTTGAGGAAAAGCGACCAATCAACGGGCAACACGCCGACTTGCGTCGCTTGCGACTGCAATAATGCTTCTAATAATTTCAATCCTTGTTGTGGCGCGATCGCACCTAATCCCTGTTCTTCTAATCTAGCGCGATCGTGTTCCGATAGCTGCGCCGCCATACCAACATCTGCCCAGACTCCCCAATTTATAGTCAATCCAGGCAATCCCAATCCTCGACGATAGTGCGCGAGGGCATCCATAAACGCATTCGCTGCCGCATAGTTACCTTGTCCTGGGGAACCGAGTAACGAAGCAATCGACGAGAAACAGACAAAAAAGTCTAGCGGTAAATTTTGGGTAGCTAAATGTAGATTCCAAGCACCACGTACTTTAGGAGCCAAAACGCGATCGAAACGTTCCCAATTCTGTTTTAACAAAACTCCATCATCGAGAACGCCAGCAGCGTGAATTATGCCCCGTAGGGGGAGACAGGGAGACGGGGAGACGGGGAGATGGGGAGATGATGCAATTATTCTCTTTACATCATCAAAGTTAGATACGTCTGCTTGAACTACATTAACCCTTGTACCTATTTTTTCTAATTGGTCAATCGTTTCTCGTGCTTCTTGTGAAGGTTGGTTGCGTCCGGTTAAAATTAGATGCTTTGCTCCTTGCTGGACTAACCAACGTCCAATTTGGAGTCCTAATGCGCCCAAACCTCCAGTAATAAGATAGCTACCATCTTTCCTAATAAAAAACGATTGAGAGGCGATTTCTGGCAAAGAAACCACAACTTTGCCGATATGTTTTGCCTGCGCCATGTAACGAAAGGCGTTAGCTGCATCTTCTATGGGAAATACGGTATGAGGAAGAGGTTTTAAATTCTCATCTCTAAATTCTTTCATCAATTCCTCAAGCATTGAGGCAATTAATCCAGGATTTTCTTGAGAAACTTCCAACAAATCGAAAGGAAAATAAGCTACATCATCTCTTTTTTCTTTAACTTGGCTTTCATTCCAAATACCAATTTTGCCAATTTCGACAAAGCGACCGCCTGAAGCAAGAATTTCAAGATTTTTAGGAATAAATTCGCCATTTAAACTATTGAGGACAATATCTATGCCTTCCCCATATGTTAACGCCATGATTTCTTGGGCAAATTTTAAATTTCGCGAGTTCATGACGTGTTTCACGCCCATTGACTTGAGAAAGTTCCATTTTTTAGGGCTAGCTGTTGCAAAGACTTCTGCGCCTGCTTTTTGGGCTAATTGGATAGCAGCTTGTCCGACTCCTCCCGCCGCCGCATGAATTAAAACGCGATCGCCCGGTTTAATTTTTGCGAGATAATGCAATCCATAGTAAGCTGTCAAAAATGTCGTGGGAATCGTTGCAGCTTCCTCAAAACTCAATTGTTTTGGTTTAGAAACGACGAATCGAGAATCAACTGTTACATAGCTACTCAAACTCCCAATCGCTTGCGATGCAATGACTTCATCGCCAATTTTAAAGCCTTTAACGCCTTCTCCTATTGCAACAATTTTTCCCGCACATTCACCACCAAAAGGAACGTCTGTTGCATCAGAAAAGCCCATTTGTTCGAGATATTTTTTGAGCATTCCCAACGCATTCAGAACATCTCTAAAGTTAACTCCAGCAGCATTAACTTGAATTTCTACTTCTCCTGGTGCGGGAGGACGACGAGTTGCAGGCGCTAAGGTTAAGTTATCCAAAACTCCATAGCTAGAGATTTTTAATTGCACTGGGGAAGTGTTTTTTTGATTGGATTGGGATTGAGAATTATACTTTGCTAACCTCGCGACATAACGAATTCCCTGACGATAAGCAATTTGATTTTCTTCGTCTAAACAATACAATTCTTTGAGTAAAGTTTGTATGTCGTTGCTTTCTTTAGAAGTATCTAAATCCAAACATTTACAATCTAAATTGGGATGTTCTAAACGAATAACGTGCCCTAATCCCCATAAAGATGCTTGAATAGGAGCTAAATTTGTTGTAATTGATTGCGTTTTTCTAGTTATTAACCAAAGTTTAGGAGATCGATTTGCTAAAGATTGCACCAGATGTAAAACACCACCGCATCCTAAAACTTGTGCTTCTTGTAAATCTAATGTTTCGTCTGTACTCCAGAGATATATAATTTCTTGACAAGAAGCGATCGCATTAATTAATTGCTGGAAATCTTTTAGTTGAGTTGGGTTGATATAGTAGTGTCCATCTTCTAAAATTTTATAAGATTCTCCAGGAAAAACAAGCGAAACGCGATCTCCTTTTTCTTGAAGTTCATTCCCCAGCTTAATTCCTAATCCTTGTTGGTCGGCAAAAATCAACCAATTCTTTTCTAAATTCCGACTTGGACGCAAAGCTTGCGTCTTTAAATCTGACTTTTTCCAAACAATTTCGTATAACCAATCTTCTAAATTGTCTTGTTGGGTTTCTGGAACAAATTTCTGTAGCGATTGACGACTGATATACTGAAGAGATAATCCTTTAATTTGAGCGATCGCAAAACCATTTTCATCAAATAAATTAAAATCTGCTTTGAGCCGTTTTTGATTGGTAGAACCGTTAGCTATATCGTCTTGCCTAAGTTTAACCCGACTCCACAAATAGTTACTCGGACGACGATAAATTTGCAGTTTTTCTAATCCTACTGGTAAATAAGTTCCTGGTTCTGCATTATTATTAAAAGCGGCTCCTAACGTTTGCAAGCAGCTATCCAACAAAACGGGATGTAATTGGTATTTATCCGATTCTTGTACTAAGGTTTCTGATAATTGGATTTTACCGAAGACTTGTTCGTCAAGCTTATAAATTTGTTTGATGCCTTGGAAATTATTTCCATAGCATAATCCTTGCGATCGCAATTTCTCATAATACTTTTTAACTAATAACTGTTCGCCTTCCTTTTTAACCTTATCAATATCAATTTGAAAAGCTTGTACTTTTTCTTGGGCCAACTGAATTGTTCCACAAGCATGAAGGGTAAAAGAGGCTTCTGTATCTTCATTAATAATTGGGCCACTAAAAATTTGAAAAGAATAGCTAGATGAATTTTCGGGAGTCAGAACTATTTGAAGAGATTTTGACTCTGATGCTAAAACTAAAGGCTGTTCGATGCTAAATTGTGCGATTGATAAATTATTAGATTTTAAAAGATTAGCACCTGCTGCTAAGGCAATCTCTAAAAAAGCTGCGGCTGGGAAAATTGGCTGAGTTCCGATGCAATGATCTTTTAAATAAGCAGGTGAATCCTGACTAATTTGTGCTTGAAAACGAATTTCTTGAGTTCCTGCTAAATGTAATTTTTGACCGAGTAAAGGATGAGAGGACAGGGAGATGGGGAGACGGGGAGACGGGGAGACGGGATGATATTCGGTATTTTCCCACCAATATCGCTGACGCTGAAAGGGATAAGTCGGTAAATGGACTAAATTGCCAGAATAATCGCCCTCAAATCCTAACCAATCTACTTTGACTCCCACAACATAAAGTTCGCTCAAACTCTGTAGCAATTGTTGCCAATCTGAAAATCCCGGACGCAAACTCGGAAGCCACAATCTGAACTCTGAAGTAGTATCTAAAATGGCGCGTCCCATTCCTAACAAAGTAGGTTTTGCGCCGATTTCAACAAACGCTTGATATCCCAGATGATGTAGTGTTTCCATACTCTGGGTAAATCGAACGGGTTGTCGGATATGACGACACCAATATTGAGATGTAGCAATTTCTTGACAAATAGACTTGCCCGTGATGTTAGAAATTAACTCGATTTGTGGCGCAAAATAAGTAATCTGACAAGCTATTTCCTCAAATTCTGCCAGCATTGGCTCCATTAAAGGAGAATGAAACGCATGAGAAACGTTGAGGGGTTTCGTCTGTATTCCTTCAGATTCTAAGCTAGCAACGATCGCATCTATTGCATCGCGATCGCCAGAAATTACAATATTTTCAAATCCGTTAATCGCCGCAACAGCAACTCGATCTTGGTAAAATGCAATCGCGTTTCTAACTTTTTCCTCGCTAGCAAAAACCGAAACCATCGAGCCATTTTGAGGCAATTGCTGCATCAAACGTCCTCTAGCAGCAATTAGCTTCAAACCATCTTCTAAACTAAAAACCCCTGCCACGCAAGCAGCAATATACTCTCCGACGCTATGACCCATCACAGCAGTCGGTGTTATCCCCCAAGATTTCCAGAGTTCGTATAAAGCATATTCGATCGCAAAAAGAGCAGGTTGAGTGTAAGCCGTTTCATCGAGTAAATTAGAGGCTTCAGATTCTGGATATAAAACTTCGAGTAGAGGTTTTTCTAAATAGGGTTGCAGAATTGCAGCACATTTATCGATCGCATGGCGAAAGACGGGTTGAGATTGGTACAGTTCTCGTCCCATTCCAACATATTGCGATCCTTGTCCTGTAAACAAAAAAGCAAGCTTAGGAACGCTCGTTATCTGACTTCGTACTAATCCAGTCGTTTCTTTTTCAGAAATAAAAGCTTGTAATTGCGATCGCAACTGTTCGATAGATTTCGTCACAATTGCAAGACGATGGTTAAAATGCGATCGCCTAGTATTTGCCGTAAAACAAACATCAGCTAGCGATATTTCTTTTTTTTCTCCCAAAAGAGCCTCATATCGCCCTGCTATCTCTCTTAAAGCCTTCTCACTCTTCGCCGACAACGCAAGAACATGACAACCCCTCCCCAACCCTCCCCTTGGCAAGGGGA